>CBDUOF010000059.1:0-17403 GCA_965368765.1 uncultured Anaerolineae bacterium
ACTTTGAAGGCTTTCTCACCACCTATCAGGAGCCGCTGGATTACGATCCGGACGCCATTAAGCCGCAAGAAGCACTCATTGAGCCGCGCCCGGAACCTGGCCAGGAAGGGATTCATGGCTTGCTGCAAGGGCAGCGCATGAGCATCGAGCCGCAAGGTTTTGCCGACACGCATGCTCGCGGGGGGGCGGAACACCGCTTGCGCAGTGGCGAGATTGCCCAAAAATGGAATCCGCTGGGCGTGGGCAGTATCGATGCCAATAAGATTCCCGTTACGCCACGGTTGGAAGAGGGGAATGAGAATGGGGCGGATGGTGAAGAGAAGAGTGAAAAGTAATTAGTGAACGAGTGAAAAGTGGCTAATCCAAAGTTATGAAAACAAAGACACTGGCTTATCCAGGAACCCAATCTGTTTTGCGCGCGGTGTCGCTGCTGAAAGCGTTTGACGATGAGCGGCGCGAGTGGGGGCTGGCTGAACTGGCTTTAGAGGTTGGACTGAATAAGACGACAGCGTTCCGTCTGCTGACGGCGCTGGAAAGTGAAGGGATGATTGCCCGACGGCCGTATTCTGAAACTTACACGCTTGGGCCAGAAATTGTGGTGCTTGGGGGTCGTGCCCTGCGCAACAACGATCTACGCTCCCTGGCCAAACCGGAGCTGGAGCAAATGGCGACCGCTTCTGGCGAAACGGCGACGCTGGAAATCATGTCTGGCGACGATCATGTGCTGATTATTGATGAGGTGATTGGCAATCATTTGGTGGGCAGCTCGCAATCGCTGGGCACGCGCTGGCCGATGTTTGCTACCTCGACGGGGATGGCCATGTTGGCCCATTTGCCAGAAAAGAAGGTAGATGCGGTGTTGAAACGGCCGTTGCCCGCTCTCACCCCCAAAACCATCACCGATCCAGTGACGTTGCACCAGCATTTAAAAGAAATCCGCCAACGCGGCTATTCACATGTGGAAGAGTGGCTGGAAGTTGGGCTTGTTGTGGTCGGAGCACCGCTCTTTAACCACGACGGACAGGTCATTGCTGCCATTAGCCTGGGAGCACCCGCGATTCGCTTTACCCCCGATCGCGTGCCGGCTATGGGCAATTTGGTGAAGGAAACGGCCGTACGTATTTCTGCGAAACTTGGCTACCAACGGCCGTAACAGAAACACATCTCCACCCATCGAGCGCAGAGGGCGCAAAGAGACAGCAACGCGAATTTTGCTGTCTTTGCGCCCTTTACAGCAAATCCTTCATTGGTCAGAAGCCGGAGTAGACATGACAAATAACAACCAGAATACCGAACATTTCCGCTTTTTTGACAACCGTGAAAAATATTTGCTGTTTGTCACCACCACCAGCGAAAAATGGGTTGTGGCCGAGCGGGTGGGCATGGAGCTGGATCAAATTCAGCCGTCGCCGCCCGAATTTCGCTTGTTTGATGCCGGAATGGGAGACGGTACGGTGCTGATGCGCATCATGCAAAATTTGCACCAGCGATTCCCTACAGTACCCTTTTTGGTAGTCGCCAAAGAAACCAGCATGGAAGATGCTCGCCTGGGGCTAAACAAGCTGCCAGATCGCTTTGTAGAGCATCCCCTGACGGTGATTGTGCTGACCAATATGTATTATTCCGAGGCTCCCTGGCTGCAGCCCAACAAGCCGGAAGCCGCAGCGGCGGTCAACTGGCTCGATGTGCCGCTGCGAGGCAATACGGCATATGATTTTGACAATCAAATCAAGGGCTTACAGTCTGAGCTGGCCGATGGCTGGCAGACCCGTACCAGTGCCAAAACGGGGAATCCGCTGTACGTACGGCCGTCGGTCGTTGTGCTCTACCGCGAAGATCACAAATTTATTCTGGATTCCACAATCCCTAAACCAGGACCGCTGGCTGGCGATTACGATTTAATTATTGCTGCCCAACCCTACCGTGCCCGGCAAACGGCCGTAAAAAAGGTGAAGTATGTCCTCGCCCCGCTCGCTTCTGCCCTGGCGCCGGGCGGGCGCATGGTGGTGGTGCAATCGACTGGACATGATCCGGGCATGGAAATCATCCGCAAAATCTGGCCCGATGAAGATCCCTTCTGGACACCGCGCCACGTCCTCATCAAAGCCCTGCGTGAATCGTTAAACGAGAGCCACCCTGACCTCACTTTTGATATTTGCTCCGATGAACGCTCCCTCTTTACCTACCAACTACATTCCCTGCCTGACGAAACCAGCCAGATTGGCACCTCGAATTTGCTGGCGGCCTGGAATGCGGCCGTTTATGTGGCTCAAATGGACGACGAGCGGCTCAACCCTGTGTTGAACAGCGGCGCTTACCTGGAAGCCACGCGCGACGTGTTGGAACGCAACGGCGGCCTTTGGTTTTTAGATGAATCCTTTGTGATTACCCGTGAACGGCACAACAAGTCATAGCTGACCCATTTTCGCCTTGATCTCTTGAATCTCACCAACGTGCCAGAAACTCCCTTTTAGAATGGGCTTAAGCCATAATACGCCGTGCGCATACCCCCTATAACCCTCTAACCCTCTAACTGAATATGGGTTTAGCGCTGCTAGATGCTAACCCTACTCCGCAACCGCAATCTAGGCTTCCGTTTCGCTTCGGGTCGAAAGCTGACATTTCTGAATGATGTTTCGATGACGCCTAACGGCCGCTTCAGCAGATGGCGGGCTGGACGATTTGGCTTGACAAACGGAACGAATTGAATCGCGCGACCGTTTGATACTTTCCGGTTTGGTTTTGCCATGCTCAGTATTCTTTTTTATCTAGCGTATGCCTGAATCTCGTCAATGAGTCCTTGCTCATAAGCTTTTTTCACAAGATGCCAATCATCTCTTCGATTAAAAAATAGAGAGCAATAATTACGTTGAATTTGTGTACCATTAAACAAATAATATTCTATTCGCTGAATTCCTAAATCACTAGTAACAAGACTCAACGCATAATCAACAAATCGTGTAGTAGATAATGTCACATCTGGTGTCAAATGGTTTAGTATATAATCAACGTCTTCTACATTACCAGCATTTGCTCTATCGATCAGTTCGCGTACCTTCCCAGAGAATTTCATAATTTTCTTATCATGAACGTAATAATTTTGGTGGCATTTATTTTCAAAGCCTAGAGATACTTTCTTGTTTTCCGTTGTTATTTGTGCATAAACAACTAATCTATATTTTGGCTGCCCAACGTTTTCTTTACCTGCTGCGAGCCAAGATCCAGCTAGATTTCTGTCGAGACAACTTAAACCATTCTAAACCAAAAAAACAAATGAGACCCGGGTTCGCGGGCAAGTGGAAGTTTTGTTAGGCTTTGCTATGTCTATTTCTTCAAGAATAGTAAGTTACGAACACGGTCTGTGGATAATCTAAAGCCACATACGTGATCTTTTTCGTCACGGACAAATTTTGTATTAAGATCACCTTCAGCACCTTCCCCAGGCATAAAATCGCTTATGAACCCATCTCTAAAGGTTGGTAAAAGTGGACATTCTCCGTATTTACGCCGTTTCAACATTAGCTTGTCATTTTTCAACAAAACAGAATAGCTAACATTCAGTTCAGGACTATAGTATGCTCCAATATACTCTTTCATCTCTTCAATTGAAGGATTTACTGTATCAACTTTCTCGTAAATATTTGGCTTTCTATCCCCTCCCAAAATATTAAAACGTTGGACTCCGTTTTCAGTTGTCTCAAATCTAAATTTAACCTGTGGGAATGCGGCCACCTGGAACAACTTTTCGGATAAGGGTTCCAATTCAAAACCGGGTCCAATGACACCAATGAGTTTGCTCTCACGGATTTCCAAGCGATGGGTTTTTGCTTTTTCAGCGCTATAGTAGAATCCAGTTTTATTAGAGAGTTGGTTAGGAGATAATTCTATTACAGGCAAACTGTCTATTGATTTTTCGCTATCTACTTCGAACTCTTCTGCTAAATAAACATCTACCACTTTTCTCGCTAAGGCTGAGGGGTTCAGCGTACTTAGATTGCCCAGGAATGCAACGGAGAAATGCTGCTCTGGTATTCGCGTTAAATTAGATCGATATCCCGCATCCCCGCCGCTATGGGAGATCATCTTAAGTCCCTTATAATCCCCAACTGCTAGGCCAAAAGCATAATCTATTTGTTCGCCATTATTGAGAGTTCCTCGCTGATGCATTTGTTTTATAACAGCCGCACCGCCAACTTTGGCATCGTAAAAGTTTTGCTCCCACAACGCCAAATCTTCCACAGTTGTAAATAAACTTGTGGCTCCGGCAATGGCATAAGATAAAACAGAGTGCTTGAAACCTTCTTCTTTTGGGGCATACGAATAGGCCCGGTTTTTAACAATTTTGGTATGATCTTCATGAAAATGTGTACTATGCATTTTTAGAGGGTCAAATATGCGTTCCGTACAGAACTGCGTAAAGGTCATACCACTTACGCGTTCAATGATAACAGCCATAAGGGTATAACCTGTATTACAGTACAAGTACTCATCACCTGGCTTAAAGCAAAGCTCTTGCTGGAGTCCAACTAACTCAAGTACATCTTCTGTAGTAATCACATCATCCAAGCGCCATTCTGCCAGAATTAGAAGTTGCCATTGATCGCGCAATCCACTCGTATGGTGGATGAGATGGCGAATAGTGATTGTCTCTCCAAAAGCGGGTACTTCGGAGACATGCTTTCTGACATCATCATCTAGTGATATTTTACCTTCATCTGCCAGTAGCAAAATTGCCATGGCCGTGAACTGTTTAGACACCGATGCTACATGGAATATTGTCGCTGGAGTGATAGGGATGTCGTATTCTAGATTTGCATAGCCATAGCCTTGTTTGTATATGAGTTTATTCTTCTTCATAACGGCTACGGCGCACCCTGGACTATCTTGCTTATCCCATGTAGCAAATAGTTCATCTACTTTTTTGGCTTTTGCATCCATATTCCCTCCTCCTTAAATTAACTTTCATCATCGGCATTTCTCGCAACTCATTTGTTTTGTAATCTTGCAAGTAGTTACTCTTGAACAAGATGAAGTATAGTTTGAATGACCATTTCAAGTGGGGCACTTGTGTTAATTTCACAGCTTGCCCCCCGACGTAGAAGCGGCTCAACTGTTTCAATGTGACCGAGAATCGCCGCGCGTTCTTCAGGGTCCTTGCCAAAGCTATTATTGGTGCGAGTGGCGAGACGGCCTAGAATTACCTCTATGGGGGCGCTAAGTAACACTATGTGATCAAAATAATCATAGAATTGCCCCATGTTGCTTGCTGTCCCGCTTACAAACAGAAGATCGAACGTATCCTTTTCAAGCAGACTACGAACTTTATCTACTTGCCAAATCCACTCTTTTTCTGGCGCGTTGGGTTCTGGAATTTCGGGTATTTCTGTATATGTTGCCCACACAGACCATTCATTGCTATCGAAGTCAATGGCTTGGTAACCTCGTGTGCTCAGTTCTTCAATTAAAGTAGATTTTCCAGTACCCGACATACCAGTTATGAGAATTTTTGTCATACTTAATTCAGTCCTACCATTATTTGCGTCCGCCGTTCAGTTGCTTAAGCTGCTCGCTTGTTTCCTTTGGGGCGTCAGCTTTAAACTGTTGTTAGGGCAGCATTTTGGTCTGTAGAACCGCCTTGAATTAGCAAGATTCTTGTGTTCGGCACATCGTAACTTTACATAAGCCGCCCTAACTGTTTTTTAACCTGCACTAATGCTTGATAAACCGCCAAACAGAGCCAAAACAAGCACAGAAGCAGTATAAAACGACGACGGCCGTTTGCCAATCTTGGTCAGCGCAGGGAGCCAATAGCAATGTTAAATAAAGGATGAATACAGGCTGACAAAACAGGGGATTGTGTATAATGAGGTGTATGGAGATTCCACTGTTTCCCCTCAATACCGTCTTGTTCCCCGGCTGGCCCATGCCGCTGCATATTTTTGAGCCGCGCTACCTGGAAATGGTGCGTTACTGTACAGAAGAGGCGTCCCCATTTGGCGTGCTGCTCATCAAGCAGGGCAGGGCAGAACAAGATACGGCCGTTATTCCGCACACGGTTGGCTGTATGGTTTCAATTACCCAAACGGAGAAGCTGGAAGACGGCCGTCTTCTGATCATGACCATTGCCCAGGAGCGATTTCGCGTTTTATCCCTGATTCGTCGTAAACCCTACCTGGTGGGTGATATCGAAAAGATGGCCTATCTGCCAGAAAAAAGTGCGCCGCTGCAAACGGCCGTTAACGATCTGCATCCGTTGGTGCTGAGTTACCTCACTACGCTCACTTCGCTGGCGAATAATATGGACTTCGATCCGACGCAGATTCCCACAGAGCCGGAGGCGCTTGGCCACATGGCAGCCTCACTGCTGCAGGTGTCGCTGGAGACCAAGCAATCGCTGCTGGAAGCCAGGAAAGTGTCCAACGTGCTCAACTTTTTAGCCAGGCAGTATCGGCACGAAAATGAAATCCTGAAGCAGTTTCCCCAGCAAGACATGGGCAATTTCTCGGTAAATTAAAAATCCTCGACCAATTGCCATAAAGTGCAACGGTCGAGGAGTCAGAGGGTTTATAGCGTTTTTTTGAGGGCTACGGCCGTTTCTTCGCTTACTTGCCCACCTGCACCGTAATTTCCCCAATGCCCCCATTAATCTCCAGTGTAATCGACACGTCAGAGTTGCCATAGGCAGCATTGGTGTATACATCCCCGTCTTTTTGCAGGCCATTAACAACCAATGAGCCAATGCCCGTGTCGGCAGCCATATGCAGACCCACATTTTCAGGTAGGTAAACGGTTGTTTCACCGACGCCGCCGTTGATTCTCACATCAAAACTGTCTTGCCAGGGGCCTGTTAAATCAATGACCGCTGAGCCAACGCCCGTGTCCACCACCAAATCCTGCAGAGCCAGGCCGCTTAGATTCAGTTCGCTTTCACCAACGCCCAAATCAACATTAAGGTCTAAAGGGATCGCGTTTTGCAGGGCAATGTCCCAACGGTATTCAATATTGTCATCGGGGATGCCGTTGATCTCCGCATCGGGCTGCGATACTTGCAGTTCGCCAATGTCGCCGCGCTGCTGGTAATCGACTTCGGGTCGCCAATCTTCAACATTGTAGGTAAATTCTGCGTCCATCAAGTTGGTCGCACCCCCACGGATATTTAACTGGCCGACACCCATTTTGATCGCTGCCTGAACCGACTCAGCGTTGCCTAATTCAACAGATTGGCTATCAGTTTGGGTTGGGCCAACGGCCACACGGTTGACGCAGCCAATGAGCAAGAAGACAGATGACAGCGCCAGCATCAATTTAACTTTTTTCATTTCATCACCTCAAGAAGTTTGTTGTGTTCGTTGGGCAAACCTGCCCGATTTTATACAAGCATGTACGTGTTCGCCGGAGCAAAGTTGTGGGTGGCAGCACAGTGAGGCATACAAAAAGGCCGACATGGGGTGCCGGCCTTTGTAACTACTGGTTCAGTCGTTGGACTAAAGGGCGAGATCGTACAGGTCGCCAAATTTCTGTTTGAGGTAGGCGATGTAGGGGTCGATGGTGAGTGGTTGGCCGGTGACCCGCTCGATAAGTTCGTTGGCGGTGAATTTGCTGCCGTGGCTGTAGATGTTTTCCTTCAGCCAGTTGTGCAGCGTACCAAATTCGCCATGCTGAATCTGGCTGGGAATCGCCGGATGGGCCTTGAGCGCCTCATTGTAAAACAAAGAAGACATGATATTGCCTAACGTGTAACCCTGGAAGACGCCGCCAATGATGCCCCCATACCAATGCACATCCTGCAGCACGCCATCGCCATCGCTTGAGGCCTGCAGGCCGAGGTCAGATTGGTAACGGCCGTTCCACAATTCAGGCAAATCTTTAACCTCTGCCGTTCCTTCCAGCAAGGCCAGCTCCAGATCAAAGCGAATCATGACGTGCAGATTGTACGTTACTTCATCGGCGTCAGTGCGAATGAGAGAGCGTTGCACCTTGTTGATGGCTTGATAAAACGTATCCAGCGAGACATCTTTTAGCTGGGCGGGGAAGGTGGCTTGCAGCCTGGGATAGTAATGTTGCCAAAAGCCGCGGCTGCGCCCTACCAAATTCTCCCAAAGGCGCGATTGGCTTTCATGTACCCCAGCAGAAGTGCCATCTGCCAGAGGCGTGCCCTCTAAAGACATATCGATCCCTTGCTCGTAAAGCGCGTGGCCTGTTTCATGCAGTGTGCTGAACAGAGCTTCGCTGAGGTCGTTTTCTTTGATGCGGGTGGTAATGCGCACGTCGCCCAAAGAGAATTTTGTCATGAAGGGATGGTGGGTTTTGTCCTGACGACCCCGCGTGATGTCGTAGCCATAATCCTGAGCAATCTGCCAGCCAAAGGCAAGCTGCGCATCTTCAGGGAAGCTTTGATGCAGGCAGCTATCGTCGGCAGGCGCCTTGTCGGTAATTGCTTTGACGATGGGCACAAGCGCTTTCCGTAAATCAGCAAAGACGGTCCGGACGCTTTCAGCTTTCATGCCCGGGTCGGCGAAGTCGATGAGGGGGTCGGCGATATGATCATAGCCGGGGAAACAATTGGCAATCTCGCGGGAGTAGTCGAGGGTCTTTTCCAAATACGGCCGTACCGCTTTAAAATCGTTTTCCGGGCGTGCTTTGGCCCACACCTGGTAAGAGGCGGCCCCATGTTCAGATAGAGCCGCAATCAACTGAGCCGGAACCTTAACGGCTTGATCGTAATTACGTCTCGTCAGGCGAATCAGGCTGGCTTCTTCGCTGTCGTAAGGCAGTGTTTCAGCCCAGGGGGCCAGCTTGTCCAGCAGTTTACCGATTTTGGGATCCGTGAACTTTTCATGTGAAAGGCGCCCAATGGTAGCCTGCTGCCGCCCGCGTGCTGCCGCGCCACCAGCAGGCATGTAAGTGCTTTGATCCCAGCTCAGCAGGGCGTTCACTGCGTTCAGATCGTTGATTTCCTGTAGGCGTCTCTTGAGTTTCTGATATCTCTTTTCCACAAAAATACTCCAAATCTTTACCACAGGGAGTGCAAAGCATGCAGAAAAGTCTTCAGATTGAAGAATACGTTGCCCGCTCTGTTTCGCTGTGATCTTTAAATGAATGCTTAAGCGTGAGGGTGCTTAATTTTGGAGATCGTACTCTAAAACCAGTGGAAAGGCTAATGTTGCGGGCGGTATTTTTGCTCAATGCGGAGGATGGCAAAGCGGCCCGCGATGTAAACGGCCGTCACCAGCAGCGCCAGTAACGCCCAGACCGTATTAGACAGCTCCAATCCATGGGAGCCAATCAGGGTGAGCAAAATGACGCTGGGCAAGCGGCCCAAAAAGTTAGCCGCCAAAAATTTGCGTGAGGAAATACCGGTTAGCCCCGCAACAAAGTTCATGATGTCGGTAGGAAACACCGGCAGGACAAAAGCAATCGTGAAAAATAGAAAGCCTTGCTTTTCGGCGATCGTCTCCCATTTATCAATTGTCTCCGGGGCTGCGAGCCGATGTACAATCGGCCGTCCAGCCCAACGCGCCAGCAAGAAGCCGAGTTGGCTGGCGGACACCACGCACACAATGTTAAAAAGCAACCCCCATGGCAGCCCGTAAATGTATCCTCCGGCAATGACAAACACATGACCGGGAATAAAAGCCACAATCACCTGTAGCACCTGAAGAAAGGCTAAAACAAGCGGAGCCAGGGCTCCGAAACTTTGCACATAGTTGCTGACATATTCTTGATTGCTCAACACCGTCAGCCATTCTGCCAACGATTGCCTTAGCAGCCAGGTTAGAATGGCAACCGTCACGAGCCCACTAAAAAGCAGCCACCATTTAGTGGTGCTGCTCAAATAGGGCGTGGGCGTTGGCTGACCCGCCCGTCGTTCTGTGGGCTGTGCCTTCTGATTTGTAATAATAGACATAATCTCTTCCTGCAACGCCTGAGCTAATCACGGCTATCGAATCAAATCTGGCTCTTGCGCTGCTATTTTTGGGCTCGGCTAACAGAGCGACGCTCGCCCTTTTGTCTTGCTCCAGCCCTTTACGTAAGCTAGAAAAAATCGTTGCTTACTGGGGTTTGCCCCTGTTGGCTTTGGCCATTGCAAACGGCCGAACCGGACGGATGCGTTCTAGTTTATCAGTCAGTTGCGAACGCAACCCTATAATGATCGTACCGTTTCTAGTAATTCTGGGCAAATAAGCCCCTGTAGGAGGAGCATCAGGACGTTGCTTTGAGAGTGGCTCCCAGAAAAAACCGAATCGCATTGGGCATACGCATTGCCCACGCTTCTTCATTGTGTCCGCCGCCCACTTCTTCAACATGGAGCAGGTTTCGGGTGGGGCGATACCCTTTCTTTACCAAAAGACGTTTCATGCGCCGAACACGGCCGTAATAACGCCTGGAACGACTGCGTAAAATAGTTTGATCGGGCCAATGGCCCCCCATTTCCCGCGTTCCCGCATCCAGATAAATTTTGCCTTGCTGGAATGGGGCTTTTTGCACATATTCAAAAATTGCCCGGTTGGCAAACCACAGCGATGGGCTCATGACTCCTGTAAAGCCAAAGACGGCCGGATAGCGAAAAAAGGCGTACAGGCTGATCAGCCCCCCCATTGAGGAGCCAAAAATGCCCGTGTTGCGCTTGTTGGGCATGGTTCTAAAGGAATGATCGATGAGGGGTTTAAGGGTGTGGACCAGGAACGCCAGATAGCTATCGCCCTGGCCACCACCGTATTTATGATCAACGAAGGGACTATACTCAGCCAAACGCTCTTTGCCCATGCTGGGAATGCCGACAATGATCGCTTCCAGCGACTCTTCGACGCTCAATTTCTCCATGGTTTCATCAACGTACCATTCACCCGTGTAGCTGGTGGCTTCATCAAACAAGTTGTAGCCATCGTGCATATAGAGGACCGGATAATGGGACTGCCCGCTGTCGTACGATGGGGGAAGATAAACCAGAATATCACGGTTGTTGTCAAGTTGGGGGCTGTGAATCGCTTGGGCTATCTTTATGTTGCCGCTAATGGAATGCCTGTGACGTTCAAAATAGATGTCGTGATATGGGCGCCATTCCACCTTTTGTCGTTGAGTTGTTTGCAAATGAATGCTCCGTTTTGTGTTGCAAAAGGCTCAAATTTGGGCTTTCTGCCCAAGTGATGCCTCAATTGTCTCTCTTTTTGCATCTCTGTCCACCCGATTTTGGCGGGGAAACTGACTGCCATGTGAAAATAATCACTATTTGCCCATGTTACTTTCATCTGCTTGCAAACAAGCTTATAATCTTTGGCAAAGGATTTTGGTTAACCACAATAACTTTTTTGACGTAGAAATCGCGCTGCGGTTTGGTTTTCAAAGTACTTTCTGTGATTTGTTTCGTCGACAAGGTAGGCACCCATGAAGAAAAAAGATCAGAAACCCGTTGAGAATCCATTGGAGTTGGCGGAGTATCGGGCCCGCTTGCGGGAAGATCGGCAGGGGGTAATAGAAGAGCTGATTCAGGAAGGCATGGAGGAGGGATTGTTTGATAATTTATCTGGCAAGGGGAAGCCGCTAAATTTGAACAAGAATCCTTATGCAGCAGATATGGAACTGGCCAATGAGCTGCTTAAAGAGAATGATTTGCCGCCCGCCTGGATTTTGCAGCGGAATGAGATTTTGACCAAGATCGCCCAGCTGCGGACCACCATTGAACGTCAGTGGGCCTGGCATCAGCGCGAGTTTGCCGTGCAGCAGGCAGACCGCGGTCGGTTAACCATTCGCTGGGATGATTTGTGCTTGAA
Organism: uncultured Anaerolineae bacterium; assembly: GCA_965368765.1. Lineage (GTDB taxonomy): Bacteria > Chloroflexota > Anaerolineae > Promineifilales > Promineifilaceae > Leptofilum. The sequence continues at coordinate 11,772 of CBDUOF010000059.1, forward strand.
ATGGCAGGAGGAGATTGCAGGGCTGAACAAAGCGATTGAGTCGTTTAATTTGAAACGGCCGTTTGACAACATTGAAATCTTCAAGCTTAGCCTGGACCATGAACTCAAGCGGGCGGGGGCGGTTCGCTGGCTGCATTAAGCTGCCAAATATCCAGGGAGATGATTTTGATACGGCCGTTTCTGGCAAAGAGTGAAATCCCTAAACTGTCTGAGCGAGTGGGGTAAATGCGGCTGGAAAGCGTAACCTCACCATTGACAAATACCTCCACCACTGACCGATCCAGAAAAATATGCAGCCGAACGGGCTCGCCAGCCTTAATCGTCGCGGGCGCGTTGCGCACTGCCTGCCGTGCCGCTATCACATCATGGCTCACTGAATCCGCCAGGCTCGAATTTTCTCGCTCAATCGTCACAAATTGGTGGGGCACATCACACATGATGAGCGTTTCTTCACTACCGTCTGGGGCACAGCGCACTTTCATACCAAATTGAGTGGCATCTTCGGGCTGCAAAATTGCTATGATCTCCAGACTGTCACCCTGAATTTGTGTAAGAAGATCGCTGTCGACTTCTGTCACGGTTAGCTGTTCAAAATGATGATGCTGGCCCCGGAGCTGCTCAAGTTCGGGCACCGGATCAATCCTTAATAGACCAGCGTCATCCAAACTGAGCTGGCGCGGCAGCGACATCACGCCTGCCCAACCAGCTTGTCGCTGTGCCTCCTCACTTCGCCCCTCCCACAGCCAGCCAAACATAATGGTTCGTTCCAACTCATCCTGGAAAATCTGTGGCGCATAGAAGTGAGCGCCGTAATCTAAAATGCTTAGCGTTTCTGGCGTAAACTGCAAATCAGAAAAGGTACCCAGATAATATCCGGTGTACAAGAGTTGGCCTGTTTCATGGTGCTGAAAAGAGATGATCAGCAAATGTTTGTCGCCCAGCTGAACAATATTAGGACATTCCCAAACCGTACCTGTCCAGAACGGCACAAATTGATCGCGATCTCCTTGCAAGAGGATGTGCAAATATTCCCAGTCCAGCAAATTGTCCGAGCGGTACAGCAAAATGGCACCGCCTTCGGCCACAATGCGCGTGCCCATGAGCATGTACCAGGTTTCCCCCTCCCGCCAAACAAACGGGTCACGAAGCTGCCACGGATCCCCAGCGTCGATACCTTCTGGAATGCGGGCAATGAGAGGGTTTTGGGCATATTTTTGCCACGTCGCCAGCCCGTCGTCGCTAGTGGCCATACAAACCACTTGGGGAAATACGCCAGAATATAACAGGGTTGGCACACCGTCATTGTTAACGGCACAGCCCGACCAACAGCCATTGGCATCGGGGCTGTGCGGGGTCGGCGTCAGGGCGACCGGCAAGTGTTGCCAATGCACCAGGTCGCGGCTCACCGCATGTCCCCAATGGATTTCGTGATGCCAGGGACTGTAAGGATTGTATTGATAAAACAGATGATATTGCCCCTGCCACTGAATGAGCCCATTCGGGTCATTCATCCAGTTGGCAGGTGGCAAAAAATGGTATTGAGGTCGATGCGGATCATTGCTCATAGCGTGCTGTAAGTTCATAGAAACGGCCGTTGTCGCCTTTCGCTTGGATTATCGACGCTGAATAGCGTTGAGAATGGCTAAAAAGACAACGGCACCTAAGACGGCGACAAAGAAACTGGATAGGTTTAAACCAATAACTGGGTTTCGGCCCACCAGATTGGCGATAAAGCCCCCAACGAAAGCGCCAATAATACCTACAATGATGTTGGCGATAATCCCCATAGATTTGTCTCGCCCCACAATTTTGCTGGCGACCCATCCTGCCAGACCACCTAATATTATCCAACTAATAATACCCATTATAATCTCCTTATTAGCCTTTCAGGCCAGAGGTTGCAATGCTCTTCACAAAGGCACTTTGGAAGACAAAGAAAAAGGCTAGAACTGGCAGTGTAATCATTGAAGTGTATGCCATGACTTCGCCCCACTGCGTATCGCGCTGAAAGAAGAAGAGCAAACCCACCATAACGGGGCGTAGCTCATCACTCTGCACAGTCATAATGGGCCACAGGAACGAGTTCCAGGCACTAATGAAGGTCAAAATGGCTACGGAGGCAAATACGGGGCCAGAAATAGGCACGATAATTCGGTAGAAAATTGTGAACCGGCTGGCACCATCAACCAGAGCAGCTTCATCTAACTCTTTAGGAATGTCCTGAAAGAATTGGTAAAAGAGGAAGATGGAAAAGGCGCTGGTAATAAAGGGGATGACCTGTACATGGTAGGAATCTAGCCAGCCAGTGGTGATGGAAAAGCCGTCAGCAAAAGAAATCCAGGGAAGATTGGCTACCAGAAAGAGCAAGGGCATGATGGTCGCTTGCCCGGGAATGATGAGCGTAGCGATAATGATGGACAATACGGCTTTTTGTCCGCGCCATTTGAGCCGGGACAAAGCGTAGGCGGCCATGCTGTTAACGGTTAAAGAAAGAACAATGGTAACGGCCGTTAAACCCAATGAATTCACAAGGTAACGCCCAAAGTTACTATCCTGAAACACGCGCTGAAAATTAGCCAAAGTCAGCTCGCCAACGGGTAGAAAAGCACGAATTGAGCGCAAATCGGTGAAAATCTGCGCATTGCTCGACTTAAGTGATGAGTTGATCATAAAAACGAGCGGAAAGATGAAGAAAAACAGCAGAATGATCAGCGGAATATAGCGCAAACCCTGTTTGAGCCGCTTGACAATCTGCCCCGAATCAGATTTTTGGTTGGATGGTTGAACCTGTAAAGTGGTCATCGTTAAGTGCTCCTATTTCTCTCGAATGGCGTAGCGCTGGATAAAGTTGATCGCAATGATGATGATAAAGAAGATAACGGCAATAGCGGAGGCATAGCCGATATTTTGTTCGCGGAAGCCAGTGCGGTACATGTGGAGGACGGTTGTTGTCGTGGCGTTGTCCGGCCCGCCATTGGTCATTACAAACGGCTGATCAAATAACTGGAATGCCGCAATGGTAATGGTGAGAAAGATAAAGACCATGACATTACGTAAGCCGGGTAAGGTGACATAGCGAAACTGCTGCCAGGTATTGGCTCCATCGATGCCAGATGCTTCGTACAGTGATTCTGGAATTTGCTGTAGGCCAGCCACAAAGAGCATCATCTGCATACCCGCCCCCTGCCAGACAGACATGATAATGATGGCCCACATAGCGATGCCTGGATCACCTAGCCAGTTGATTGGCTGAATGAGCCCAAAAGAAAGTGCGCCTATCATCTCGTTCACCAGACCGTTGTTAACGTCGTAAAGAAACTTCCAGACGATGGATACGACGACCATAGAGGTAACAACGGGGGCAAAGTACATAGTGCGAAAGAAAGTTTGCCCTTTGAGCCGCTGATTAACTAAAAGCGCCAGCAGAAGAGCCAGGCCTGTTTGCAAGGGAATCACCACAAGCGCAAAGAATATGTTGTTGACCACCGAGCGCATAAAGATAGGGTCAGCAGCCAGAATTACATTGCGTGTCTCCCCTGTGTCGAGGGTAAACCATTCGGTGAGATTGGCATATTGCGGATAGTTTTCTTCATCCCTGGTGAAGTCGCGAGACCTGGGATAGGTTAATTCGCCAGCATCATCTCGCAGTAATTGGCCAGTGGTTTCATCAACGATGGGGTCTAATGGGAGCACAGCAAGCCCAAGCAGGCGGCTGTAGTTGCGAAAGCCAACCCTTTCGGTTGTTTGGGCCGCAACAAGGCGCTGGTTGGTAAAGCTGTAATAAATGCCCCCGAAAAAGGGGCCAATGGAAAAAATCAGCATGAGTAATAAGGCAATGCCGACCATTACCCAGCCAGTAACGTGCTGCCTGTCCTTCTGGGGTTTGGGTTCTTTTGGTTTTGCGGAACCTGTTGATGTGGATAGAGTTGTCATACGTTTTTCCTCCAAAATCCTCTCTAATTCATCTTGCTAAATTTGCCACGTGCGATAATGATGAGCAGCGATAACACTTTATTCCTGCCCTCCTTCAATTTCTAGATATTCGCGAAACTGTGCGCTTTTGAGTTCATAAATATCAATTCTGTTTACCAAGACATCTCCGTCATTGGAAAAAAGTTCAATTTGTATCTCTTGGTCGCTAGAGAAAATCTGGTCGGTGACGGTAACGAGGCCATCATTGGCGAACAGCTCTACGGATGAACGGTCTACAAAGATGTGCAGCCGAATGATGCCGTCGCTTGGCGGGAGCGGGGCGATATGCACCCCGGCAAAGGCGGGGCTGAAGTCGCTGGGGCCGGATTTTGTGCGGTCAATGAAGACCATTTGCTGTTTAGTGACGTAGCCGATAGTGGTTTGTTCATCCGGGCCGGTGCGCAGGCGCAAGCCGAAGCGGTCTGCGGCCATGCCGACTTCGACGGAGAATTCGGCGATAATTTCAAACAAACTGCCAGAGATGTGGCTGAGTTGCGGAGAAACGGCCGTTACCATTTCATCTTCCCACGACCAGCCTTCGCCGCGCAGGGCTTCCAGTTCAGCAATAGGCGTCTGCACCAAACGGATGCCGTCTGGGGTGGATTGCAAGGTGAGTTCACGCGGCAGCGTTAATGCGCCACGCCAGTTGGAAGTGGGAATGTTATTGGCGTAGCGCCAATTATTCAGCCAGCCAGCCCAAACTGTCCGGGAGTCTGGGGCATCGTTCCAACCTTGCGCAGCATAAAAATCTGCACCGTAATCTGCCCACAAAGTGATTTCTGGCGCATTTTCACTGGAAAAAGTTTGCCCATCGAAGTTGCCAACAAAATATTGGGTGCCGCTGCCACCTGCCGGGGCGTTTTCTTGGACAGCAACTGTAAGTACCCATCGTGTGTTTGGTCCGCCATCAACCGGCAGCTTAAATAAGTCCGGTGTTTCCCAGACGCCGCCTCTTTCACCGAAGGTGAGCCCAAAGCCACCAGAAGACACCCAGTTTTTTAAGTCGGGCGAGGTAAAAAAGAGGATGATGCTGCCTCCGGTGACCATCATGACCCAGTGCCCTTCATTGTTGCCAGCGTCATACCAAAATACTTTAGGATCTCGGAAATTACGCAGGTTATTGGGTGGTGGTAGGACCGGATTGCCTTCATATTTTGTCCAGGAACGGCCGTCATCCAAACTATAGGCCAAACTTTGTGACTGCGTGCCAGTTGCATCGTGGGTAAAAACGGCCACCATGGCACCTGCGCCAAATTCGGCCGTGTCGTTTACATCGATCACGGCACTGCCAGAAAAAATCGCGCCATTCTGGTCAGGGTAAAGGGCAATGGGGAGGTGTGTCCAATTGATTAAATCGGTGCTAACGGCATGTCCCCAATGCATAGGGCCCCAAATCACGTCCGCCGGATTGTGTTGGTAAAAAAGGTGATACTCGCCATTCGCAAAAACAAGGCCGTTGGGATCGTTCATCCATTTTGTGGAAGGGGAAAAATGGAATTGGGGTCGATACTGTTCAGAAAGCTCAAGTGGCTTCCCCAACTGAGTAGCTTTATTTGCAGGCTTGCACCCTGTGAGCCAAGTTCCCATAACAACTCCAAAAATGAGAGCAATAAAACCAATTTGGCTGAACCGGAGGCGGTACATTTTGAATCGTTCCTCA
>CBDUOF010000060.1:0-17360 GCA_965368765.1 uncultured Anaerolineae bacterium
CACACAATATTGGCACAGTCACACGACTACGAGAACAGCATAAACTGGCTCTTACAAACTTTCAACAGAGCCTTGAACTGAGTTTTGACCTGGGTGATGACCGCAGTGTCGCCAGGACATTGCAAACCATTGCTGGTGTCTACATTGGTGAAGGCAACCTAGAAGTCGCCACAAAAATGCTCAGCTTTGTGCAATCGCTTAATAGTCGGAGAAATGCTGATGTTGAGGGCAGCGATTTTGTCCATTTTGAACGATTATTACATACAGTTCGGGAAAAATTAGCCCCTTCAGCTTTTGACACCTGCTGGGAAGCCGGGCAGCTTTTAACCGCTTCTCAAATCAGGCAATTGGTCCAGAACGGCCGTTGAGGCACTCATGCCACACCGCTTTAGTGGAGAGAAAATAAGTCAGAAAGCATGTTGAGAAGCCGCTTGTTCACTGGATGGTGTGCTTACTGTGGCCAACAAGTACACGCTGCGGCAAACGATGTTAGTGGCGGCTTGGACAACTGCCTGAAGGATACGAGAGGCCTAATGCGGAAAAGGGCATTTATCAATATGCCATAATTGACTACGTTGCAGTGACAGTGCAGCCAATTATCTTCTGGTTAAGCGGCGAGTTCCGTGTTTGACAAACTGTAGGGCAACGACACAAAAAAGGTACTACCCTTATTTTCACCGCCACTTTCAACCCAGATTTGACCACCGTGTGCCGTCACGATTGCATGACACAAAGCCAAGCCAATGCCGGCGCCCATTTTTGCCTGGGCTGAATCTTTTTCCACTTGATAAAATCTTTGGAAGATATTTTCAGCCTTTTCTGCCGGTATTCCCTTTCCTCTGTCGGCAACCGAGAAGATGAGATCGCTGTAGGAGGCCCGCGCTAAGACTGTAACCTCGCCACGAGCCTGGCTGAACTTGATGGCATTATCCAGAAGGTTAGAAAAGACTTGGGTTAGCAAATCTTTGTCCACATACTGAGGTGGAAGATTTGGTTCAACGTCAACGATAAGTTTAATCTCCTTGTTTTTTGCCAAGACCTGCCACGAATCAACAATTTCGTGCAAAAATGCAGCGGGATCCATGTCTTGCCGCTTCAAATTGGCGCTGTCCACCTTTTTGAGGGTAAACAGTGATTGCACCAAAGTCAGCAGCTGATCGCCCTTCTTTTCCAAAATCTCCAGCGCTTTTTGCTGGTCATCGGTCAGGGGGCCAAGCAAGCCTTGATGCAGCATCTCGGTATAGCCCATGATGATCCCCAGTGGGGAGCGCAATTCGTGTGAAACGGTTTGTAACTGCTGTTGGTTGGCGCGGAGTAAATTTTGCAGATTCTCATTGCTGCTCTCAAGGCGATTTCGCAACCAGGCTTGTCTTAGGCTGACAGTTAGTAATTTTGCAACTTCTTTCACCACAGGGTTTTGATCCTGTTCGAAAGCGTTTCGCTTTTTGTCTGCCAAAATAAGGGTGCCAATAAATCGACCTTCCACTTCTAAGGGACTATTCCACATTGAGTTCATGGCACCAAGCGAGAGCTGGTCAAGTGCCCTACGAACAGTGGGGTGTTCATCGACATTGTCCATAATGAAGTCATGTCTGAGGTAATCTTGGGTGGTAGAAACGACTTCGGAGAAATCCTTCAGCCGGTTTTTTTGAATTTCATTTGCCTCATTGCCAGATATACCGAGCAGACTCAACTTCTCCAGATCTGTATCGTAGGAGATGATGCAGGCAAAGCTATACGGAACCAAAGATGGCAATTGGCTCAAGGCAAAATTGGCAATTTGCTGCGGAGTTTGAGCAATCAAAATTGATTTGCTAATTGCATTCAGAACTTCGAAACGTTTGGCATTCTCGCGAAGCGATTCTTCCATCTGGTGCTGCTTTGTTACGTCGTGAAAGATGAATATCCTGTCAACCCGATCGGTCCATTTACCTTGCCCGGTTCTACGTGCACGAAGATGTAAATGCTTTTTGAGAACAGGATCATAAATTTTCAACGTCATCAGGCTGAATGAATCTGCTTCCTGCTTAACGTTTTGCCAAAAATCATCTAAATAGCATGGCTGCTGGCACGACGGATGAATGAGGGTATGAAGGTTTAAACCTTCCACTTCCGTTACTGGAAAATTCGTCCAATCCTCAATTGCACGATTGGCACGAATAATAGTTCCAGCATCGTTCACGACACAAATAAGTTCTGGGAGGGCATCAACGGCCGCTTCCCACTGCTGTTTGGCTTGCTCAACCCGAGCAAAGATTGAATCAGCGTTCTCAATCTCATCAATATTTTTCAATTTTATCATAATACCACTTAGGCGGTTCGGCCATCATACGACAATATGTCGCTTAGATCCGTAACTTTGCGTCACTTTCTTTCGAAAGGTTTGCCGTTTCTGTTGGTTGAATCTTATTGCAATTGCTCCACCTTTCATTGCTTTAGCGAGGCTACTGCATTTCGTTTCGTCACGTAAAAAGTGTCGAATGCGTCGTTGCTAGATTACATAATTAAGTGATATTTAAAAATAGTCTAATGCTCCTAAAAATTTCAAGCCCAAAATTAGAGCCCGTAAACTAAAGATTTCTCTCGTCCAATTAGGTAAACCGCAGAATCTATTCGGACATCCCCAAGAGCGCAAACGGCGGTTTGCTTACGGAATCGGCAACGCCCACAAAGCTTTTAATTTTGAAAAATTGTTGCTGATTACCAAACGTATTTCTTGCGGCGTTCTAAGATATTTGTACCAATTCAGGGAAAATCAGCTTGTTCCACGCTATCTGTAACAATTCTCGTCAGATAAAAAATCTAAGCTCAAGACTAACAGGTGTGCAGGACGTAGAATTGTGTAAAAACCAAAAAGAATATTGAATAAAAATGAGCGGATAATTGGTTTTTACTGGAGCAAATCACAGAGAAATCACGCTTCGTTTTTCAAAGAAGTTTCTGTGATTTGCTTGAACCAAGCAAGTTGCATTTGAGCCGGTTTATCAACCTAAAGCTTATACGAAGTTTAAGTGTAGGTAAGCACTATTTACGGAGAGTCAAACATCGAAATTGAGGCGGAGCCGCCCTCTCAGATTTGACGATTCTAAAAACGAAAACGCAACTGTATTAAGTCATGGCAGGTATCAATCAAAATCAGTCCTGCCGTCGAGCCTATGTCACGATTGTCATTTTAGAGGATCAATGTTCAATACAATCCTTCATTGTCCAAACTGTAATCATACTGTGCACCCAAAAGCACGAACCTGCCCGCGCTGCAAGGTGAATCTGGGGGTTGCGGCCATTAGGGAAACACGACGGATTAACACGGCCGTTTCTTCACAACCGTCCCCTATAAATCCGGAGGCTCTCTTCCCGCGATTGGGTGAATATCTGGTTAGCAAAGGATTCGTTGCTCAGGATGAATTAGATATCGTCCTTGCTCAACAAAGCGAACTATCTGCCCAGGGTGAAACAAAGCGGTTGGGTCAGCTATTGATTGAAAACAACTTCGTCAATCAGGCGGATCTGGACACCGCTATTACTGAGCAGATGTTTGACCTAAAATCATCTTTGGAAGAATCGAACAAGCAGTTGGAAAGCCGTGTAGCCGAGCGTACAGCCGAATTGGAGCAAACCATGGTTCAGCTGGGACGGCTAGATAAGATGAAAGACAACTTTGTCTCCAATGTTTCCCATGAGTTGCGTACGCCGCTGGCTATTCTGGTTGGGCATCTGGACTTAATGTCTCAAGGTGACCCGGGATCGTTAACCTTCGATCAAAAACAGTCGCTCTCCAGCATGACTGATGCTACGAGGCGACTGTGGACCCTGATTGAAGATCTGCTGCAGTTTTCAGATGCCGCTTCTGGGAAGATGACTTTGAAAAAGAGTCCATTCCCCATCATAAAGTCAGTGAACACGGCCGTTTCACAAAAAGAAACACAAGCCACCGCTCGCCAAATAATTCTCAATACCAGAATAAGGGCAAACTTACCCCAGGTATTTGCAGACCAGGAAAAGATCACCTGGGTGGTAGGGCAACTGCTGGATAACGCCATCAAATTTACGCCGCCAAGTGGCCAGGTCGTGGCTTACGCCCAGCAAAAAGCCGATGACGTACAAATCAACGTTGTTGATACCGGAATCGGTATTCCAGAAGAGCACATCAACGAGCTGTTTCACTCATTTTACCAACTCGAAGAATCCTCCACGCGCCACCACGAAGGCATGGGGCTGGGTTTGGCTATGGCCCAAAAGATTTTAACTGCGCACGGTTCTACAATCCAGGTGCGTTCTCGCGTCGGCGTTGGGTCTCATTTTGCCTTTTCGCTGCCGCGCCATCATTAAGCAAATCACAATTATTAGGTAACAGGGAGGTGTCTTTAAACAACATGAAATCAGGCATATTAACTCAATGACAGGAACAAAATAATTTTTATTGGGAACCGTGCAGATGCAAGGCACGAATTAAACCATCAATATCATGGGAGCCTAATCTATGATCAACACAAAATCGTCAATCAAACATCGAAGTTCACGCCCGCTGGCCGGTCTTGTGCTTCTGTTTGCTGGAATATTCTTGCTGCTGGCCCTGGGCGTTTCTACGCCAGCGGGGGCAACGGCCGTTGCCAGCAACGTACAGCCCCAACTCATCGCGTATATTGAACAACAGCCAGAGTCCACAGTCAGCGTCATCGTACAAAAATCAGATGATACTGACCTTAGCGCTACGGTTACTGAGCTAGGCGGTACGATAACCCAGGATCTGTACATCATCAACGCCTTTACCGCTGAGCTACCTGCTACCAAGGTGGCTGCCCTTGGTGCTGCCGATGGCGTGCACTGGGTCAGCCTGGACGCCCCTGTTGTCAGCTCTGGCTCCTGCAAGGAGTGCATTGACACCGGCAGCTTGCTTAGCGTTTACCCACAGGCAATTGGCGCCACGCAGTTGTGGAATCAATCAAACTATCTCCAGGGTCAGGGCATTGGCGTTGCCATCGTAGACAGCGGCATTGCGTTCCACGGTGACTTGGGTGTGAACGCCAATGGCAAAGGCAATTCTCGTATCATCGTAAGTCAGAAATTTAATAGCAATGCAAATTCAGCCACTGATCAATATGGCCACGGCACGCACATTGCCGGCATCATCGGCGGCAATGGCGCACAATCCAAAGGCATGCAGATAGGGATTGCTCCTAAAGTGAATCTTATCAGCGTCAAAGTGAGCGATGATAAGGGGATGGGCAGTACCGCCGATGTTATCGCCGGACTACAATGGATACTGGAGAACAAAGACACCTACAACATCCGCGTTGTTAACCTCTCCATCAACAGTGCCGTACAGGAATCGTATCATGTCAGCCCGCTCAATGCAGCTGTGGAAATCCTGTGGTTCAACGGCATCGTCGTCGTCGTCTCCGCCGGCAACAACGGCATTGGGGATAACGGTATTCTCTACCCACCCGCAAACGATCCCTTCGTGATCACCGTTGGGGCCGTGGATGACAAAGGAACCGTGGATCGTGCTGATGATGTTCTGGCTTCTTATTCAGCCTATGGCGTCACCCAGGAAGGCCTTGCCAAACCGGAAATTGTAGCCCCTGGCAGCAACATCATCAGCCTCATGGCCAGCAACGGCGCTGAACTGGTGAAGGGTCATCCAGACCATAAGGTAGACGGTTTTGCTGGTGGTAAGAACTATTATTTCCGCATGTCTGGCACCTCTATGTCTACGGGCGTGGTCTCTGGCGCGGTTGCCCTGCTGCTGCAGGATGAACCTGGCCTAAATCCAGACCAGGTGAAGTACCGCCTGATGGCAACGGCCGCGCCTTTTGCCGGACCTATGCCAGGCTCAACTGGTGCTGGCTACCTGGACATTTACGCCGCAGTAAACGGCAACACAACCGCAACAGCCAACACCGGCACAGCAGCCAGCCAGCTGTTATGGTCAGGCAGTGATCCAATTACCTGGGGCAGCGTCAACTGGGCCTCGGTGAACTGGGCCAGCGTCAACTGGGCCTCGGTCAATTGGGCCTCGGTCAATTGGGCGTCCGTTAACTGGGCCTCCGTCAACTGGGATGATTAACCAATGAGCTTTGCAGCTGCTTCCACTAAAAATACAGGCCACAGCCGGCTAGTGTAAAGTGGGGCAATTCGTCTGAAAAGCCAACGCGTGGCGTGCAGGATCGCAGAAAGCACCTTTGCTCGCGATTTTGCACGCCACAAATCTTTTCACCAACAGATAGTCGTGACAAAAGTCATCTACTTCCCGGGCTGCTCCTGAATTATTATTCAAGCAATATCCAAAAAGTTCAGCAAATCATATAGAGAGTCTAAAGCTTACGAAGCTCGTTTTTTTGATTTGCTCAAATAAAAGCGGAAAAAGCATACCGTCTTTTACAAATAACTTCCCCGATTTTACAAACAAGAGCGCACTGAATTGCCGCTCGCTGTGTCAGAAAAATGTGGTTGCTCTTAGGATAAATTATGAAAGATTTTTCTCGACCAACACAATTCTATATTTTGAGCGTCATTTTTCTGGCAGCATTCCTGGCAATCTGGCAATTCAATCAGCCACTGGCTGAGGATCCCTGGCTGCTCCTTGGGGCGTGTGTAGTTGCCTCTTTTCTGCAGAGCATTGCAGTTTTCGGTGCCACGGCAAGGAGTACGTATAGCCTTAGCTGGATCATCTATGCCTTTGTCCTTGTCTTGCTCGGACCTGCTGCGACATTAATAACCGTTCTCGTCTCCCATCTTGTCGAGGGGATGCTGGATCGAAACCGACTGGTCTGGTATATCCAGGCCTTCAACATTGGCAACTTTTTTATCGCTATTACGCTCAGTGGCCTGATTATGTCTTGGGGAACGGCGTTTGGTAACGGTGCCTTGCTGTCATTCTTGACAGTCATAGCAGCACTGATTTCTTTTACCTATCTAAACCATCTGTTGGTAGCGTTGGTGATCAAGCTAGCTCGTGGCCAAACGTTTGCTCAATCTGGGTTGTTTGGCTGGTTTACCCTATTTTTGGATTTTACGCTGCTTTGTCTTGGCTACGCTGCCGCCATCATCTGGCAAACTAATCAGGTGGCATTGACGCTGGTACTCTTTATCTCTTTTATGCTATATGAGGCACTGAAAATTCCTGCGTTGGAGCGCAAGACTGAAATTGATCCGAAGACGCAACTTTATAATGCACGATATTTTACAGAAGCGTTGGAGGATGAGTTAATTCGATCGAAGCGTTTTAAACGGCCGTTAACCCTCATCATGGCAGACCTGGATCTGCTGCGCAACATCAACAATACCTACGGCCATTTGGCAGGTGATGTTGTTTTGCAAGGCATTGCCGACATTCTACAAGAGATGACCCGAGAATATGACATCGTCGCACGTTTCGGCGGTGAGGAATTTTCTATACTGTTGCCAGAAACAAAACCGGAAGATGCCTACGTCGTCGCCGAAAGAGTCAGGCAGCGTGTCGAAGCCACTGAGTTTAAAATCAGCACCAGCGTTCATCCAATCCGTGCCACAATGAGTTTTGGCATTGCTGGACTTAAGGGGGAAAAAGAAACGCCTGACAATTTGCTCCATGCCGCTGACATGGCTCTTTACCGCGCTAAGGAAACAGGACGCAACCGCACTTGTGTCTATGACCCACAAAGCGATCCTGAGGATGGTAGCAACCAAAAAGATTGGGCCAAGTTAAATATTGTGGCCAAGGTAAACCCAAAAGTCGTTGCAACAGACGTTATGGAACTTGAAGACCCAATTGATGTTCCCTCAGCCACCATCCAAGCGGATGAAACGTTATTTCAGGTATCCAGCAATGAAGATGCAGATGAAGCTACTCCTGCGACGCCATCCTCAAGCGCAACCGCCCGGCGAAATTATCCTGAATGGCTAACCAATTTATACATTTTTAGCCTGGCCACCCTTACGGCCGCTTTTGCTTACAATCTCGTCACTAAGAGTGAGGGCAGCATTGAATGGGTCAGCATCCTCTTTTTTGCTGGCATCATCCTCGTCATGGAGACAGCATCTATTGAGATCTATGTGAAGGACACAACCGTCTCTACGTCAGCGGCCCTGCTGGTTGCTGGCATCATTCTGTTTGACGTCCCGGCTGCCATTCTCCTCGGCGCCGTCATCGCCTTTGTCTCTTTTGCCAAACGCCGCATAAAAATAAGTCGGTTCCTATTTAACAGCAGCAACCATATTTTTGGCGGCCTGATTGTGGCCGCAATGCTTGGCGCGAACAATGAATTACTGCAAAGTTGGTCTTTGCTTAAGCTCCTTGTTGTTGGGGCTGGCGCAACAGGGCTCACTTACCATTGCGATTGGTCTGGATAGCGGCATGCCCTTCAAATCGATCTGGATGGAACGCTTCCGCTGGTTACTGCCTTATTATCTAACCCTTGGATTGGTAGCAGCAGCCCTTGTGTTTAGCTATCTGGCCATCGACATAACCGGTATTTTTATTATCATCTTACCGTTGCTCATGCTGCGATTCAGCCAAAAACAGTATATCGATCACACGGAGTCACTTGTACACAGCTTGCAATCCACCAATGTTCAGCTACTCCAGCAAGCGAATGAGATCACGCGCCTAAATGAAGAGATGCTGCTGACCTTGGCCCGCTCACTTGATCTGCGCGATCCACACGTAATGGAGCACTCCAAACATGTGTCCCGCTACGCCGTATGCCTGGCCGAAGAAATGGGACTGCCCCCAGAACAGGTGGAAAATATTCGCAAAGCCGGTTTGCTCCATGATGTTGGCAAGCTGGGTATTCCTGAAGATATCTTGTTCAAACCGTCCCATCTGACTGCCAGCGAATACGAGATTGTTAAAGATCACGTTAAAATCGGCGCTGAGTTGATTCAGGGATGTCACTCGTTGGAACGACTGGTTCCATTTATTCTCCACCACCACGAATGGCATGATGGCAATGGGTATCCATCTGGGCTTATTGGTGATGAGATTCCACTAGAGGCGCGCATCTTGAGCCTTGCCGACGCTGTAGAAGCAATGGCGTCTGATCGCCCCTATAAAGTAGCGTTATCTCCTGGCGCTATCTTGCGAGAAGTGAAGCAGTTTTCAGGCACGCAGTTTGATCCCGTGGTTGTAAAAGCGTTTGCCCGAATTATTACTCGTGAGGGGGATGCCATCATTGTGAATTCAGCCCGCCATGTGCAGGCACGCAAAGAGAAAGAAGCAATCATGTACCCACCACATTATTAATTCAACCGAGAAACGCTCGCGATAGTAATTTCTTCCAGGCTGAGGTTCTATGCAGTTGCTGCTAACGACGTTAGAAGCAAAGAACAAGCCATTAGCCAGAAGCCCTGTTGGCCAAAGCCGCCACACTTAAAATAAATGCGGTTGCCGATGTGCCCACGCGAATCGCATTGGCATTGTTCCACTGCTCACGGACCGAAGCCCAGTCGGCCGGTAGATTTTGAGGGTTCCAGGACTCTGTGTAGGCATTGAGCGGTAAATTGACCTGACTCGTGAACACAATAATCCCCAAAATGTAAATGAGAGAAGCTGCAGCCAGCAGAGTAAATGAAATGGTCTTCCGCCGTTTCCAGTTCGCAATCACAGCTAAAATCGAAAATGCACCCCCACCAAAAAAGAACGCAAAAAACATGAAGTGCCGCACATTTTGGTTAAATAATGATTGCACTGTGGCATAGGTAGCCCCTTCCACTTGAAGCATAGCCAGGTTTATATTAAAGGTATAGGTCCAGAAAAAACCAGCCATTATGCCAAAAAAGATGGTGGCAATCGCGACTGTGGCATTTTCGATAGTTGTAAATTTCATGATACGTCTCCTAATATGGTCGATGCTGTAATCGGTTAATGAATACAGCATAACAGCCTTAAGGAGCGTTATCATTATCATATGTTAACCAATCGCAGCTCGCTTTATTCTGGATAAGGAAACGTTAGTAATACCTAAAAACGAAGCAAGATGATAATCTGGGAGGCGACTCACAATATGGGGATACGTGTCGGAAAAAAGTTTTAGGCGTTCTGTGGCGGAAAGTAGTAATAGGTCGTGCTCACGCTGAAACTTTTGCTCAACAAGTACCTCTGCGAATGGCAGGGCAAATTCCCCCCACTGTCCTGCACTTTGCAGTAACTGATAAAGGTTTGGAAAAGGGCATTCCAATACGGTTGTGGCTTCTATAGCAGCAATATTGAATAGTACACCTTGGGTGCGATCTTTAGGCGCAACCGGCCAGATAGTTTGACCCTCGGCAAAAAATGCTTTGTTAAACTCCTTACCTTCAATATCCAGGTAGAACAATCTAATAAGGCCACGATGAATATAAAATAGTTTGTTCCAGGATTCTCCAACACTTAGCAAAAATGATTTACGGCCGTACGTTCGTTTATGCACCCTATCCAGAAGAGGAGATAATTCATCCTGCTCCAAATCAACATGATCAAAGACGCGCTTTCTGAACGTTTCCAATAGTTGCGTTGCGTGAATTTCGTTCTTCAATGGCACGAACTCCCCTTCAAGATTGCTATCCCAGCCAATGAAGTCGCTGCCGCTATATTTCGAGCTTCAGGTACGAAACGACACATCTTAGCTTTCGCGCTTAGGTATCTTTATCTTCATTTTCGCCGAAGTTATTGAGGTCTTCGGCAAGCTGGAGCAGCCGGGCCTGTACCGCATAATGAACAGTGCCTTTAGGGTAGCTGCCATCTTTTTGTCGTTCGCCAGCGGGAACACCCATGAGTAATTCAATGCCTTCGTCCAGCGTCTTGACAGGCCAGATGTGGAACTTGCCTGCAGAGACGGCCGTTACCACACGTTCATGCAGCATTAAATTGTCGACATTACTGGCTGGAATCATCACTCCTTGATCGCCAGTAAGCCCCCGCGCCTCGCACAGCCGGAAAAACCCCTCGATTTTTTCATTCACCCCCCCAATCGGCTGCACCTCCCCCCGCTGGTTAACAGACCCAGTGACCGCCAACGATTGCTTGATGGGAATCTCGCTGAGGCTGGAGAGCAAGGCATATAGCTCTGTGGAAGAGGCGCTGTCACCATCGACGCCGCCGTAATTTTGCTCAAAGGTCAGGCTGGCCGTGAGCGACAGCGGCTGATGTTGGGCATAGGTGCCGCCGAGGTAGCCGTTCAGCGTCAGCACGCCTTTTTCGTGGATCGGGCCAGACATCTCGGTTTCTCGCTCGATGTGAATGAGGCCATCATCCCCCATGAAGGTGCGGGCCGTGATGCGTCCCGGCTGGCCAAAGGAGTAATCCCCCGTGTCGATGACAGAGAGGCCATTTACCTGCCCCACAACGCTGCCTTCGGTGGCGATGAAGACGGTTTCATCTAAAAACTGCTCGAAAATGTAGGCTTCCAGCCGATTGGCCCGCTGGGTGCGCTCACTGAGGGCTTCCTGCACGTCGCTGGCGGTGACCAGCGAACGGCCGTTTGCTCCAGCCCAGTAACTTGACTCCCGCACCAAGTCCGCCACCATCCCAAACAAGGTGCTAAGTTTACGCTTGTCTTCCGCCAGGCGCGACCCAAACTCGACCACTTTGGCAACGGCCGTTTTGTCAAAATGGAGCAGACCTTCCTGGTGACAACGATTGGCAATAAACGCAGCATAAGCCAGCTCTGCCGCGTTGTCGCGCGACATCGTTGAGTCAAAGTCAGCCCGCACCTTGAACAGCGTTCGAAAATCTTCATCTTGCTCAAAGAGAGCGTAATACATACTTACGCTGCCCGTCATAATGATTTTTACCGACAGTGGAATCGATTCAGGGTCCAGCGTTTTAGCCAGCACCTGTCCGTTGCCCATCCTGCCAGCAGGCTTGACCAAAATCTGCTCCGCTTTGATGGCCCGCTTGAGCGCTTCCCAGGCGTCGGGATGACGCATCAGATCGTGGGCGTTGAGAATAAGGTAGCCGCCGTTGGCCCAATGCAAGCTGCCACATTTGATGTTGGTGAAATGGGTCGTCACCAAGCCATTGCGCATCTCGTACTCCAGCCGCCCAAACAGATTGCTGTAGGTGGGGTTAGACTCCACAATGACGGGCGCGCCCTGCGTATCGACATTATTAACCAGAACGTTGACTTCGTACCGACTGAGATCAATTGCCTCGGGACTATCCACCGGTGCGGCAAAATCATCAATCTGATTCAACACATCTTCCTGTACTTCAGCCAAATAGGTGCAAATCTCTTCGTCATCGCAGTACGTGGTTTTTAGATCGTCGAAGTGGTGCTGAACGGCCGTTTGGGCAACTTCCCGATCGATCTGCTTCATCGTTTGCCGTGCTTTTTGCTCCAATTCACGAATTTGGTAAACAACCTCTTCTAGTTCTGCGGACAATTTTTGAGCCTGCTGTTCCATCGCCTGGCGCGTTTCAATGGGCAGCTGCTGAATTTGCTCCTGCGTCAGCTGCTGTCCTTCCTGGATGGGAATAATGGCAAAGCCAGAGGCCGTTTTCATAAGGCCAAAATTGTCGCCCGCTGCCTTTTGCTGCAGCGCCTGCAGCAAGGTGCCTTGCTCCTTTTCAAACGCTTCCTGAACGACGCGAATCGATTCGCGGTAGGTATCAGTATCAAATGACTGGGGTAAATCTTGCTTCAAATCAGCAATAAGCCGAGACATGCGTGTCTTGAACTTAGCCCCTTGGCCAGCGGGCAGCTGTATGGCGCGCGGCTGGTGGGGAATGGCAAAATTATGGACGTAAAGCCAATCGCTGGGAACGGGCTCGCTGCGGGTTTGTTGGTGCAAAAATTGCTCGATAGCGGTGGCACGCCCCGTGCCGTTGGCGCCCAGGGCATAAATGTTGTAGCCGTGGCTGTGAATGCCGATGCCAAAGGCGATGGAACGCGTACCGCGTGGCTGGCCAATGATTTGAGTCTCTGGCGTCAGATCGGCCGTTGTGTTGAAGGGGAAGTTGTCGGACAGGCAAATTTGGCGTAATTTATCGGGCGCCAGGGCGGGAACGGCCGTTGTGACAGCCGTTTTTTTTGATTTTGGCATTCGGATCTCCGCAGGGTCAGGTCATAGTAAAAAGCGTAAAAGCGGCTGCATTATAGTGGAAAGTGCGGCGGCTTGTCGATGAAACAACAGCGTCATGTCAAAAAAGAGTGATGCGGGATTTGAGACGCAGGTTATGCATGAAAGAATAACCCAACGATATCGTTCTTAAATCGTTGGCTTCGTCCATTTGTCAAATCCATAATGGCTTTTTAGCTCGTTAACGTTGGTGCAGCCAACCCGTAAACCGCTTTGGCAAATTGCAAAAGCCTGGCTTCAGCGTCTGGTTCGTTTACCAGCTGGTCATAAGGCAACATCGCCCCTTCCCAGCCAGCGCTGTGCCACGTGGCACCGGCAGGCAAGGGTTTGTTCAACAATGCCTCTTTTTCAAATGGCCACGGATTTGAGTAAAAATAGGGCTCGACGCCTGAGCCGCCAGGGTAAAAGCCCAGATTGAGCTGCGAGGGGAATTCCTGCACCTCGCCATGCTCTTCTGCTCGCTCCACGCGACTGCCAAACCATTCAAACGCCATGTCAAAGCCATGCGGCCAAACCTGCACCGGGCTGACAGATCCTTTTAGGCTGGCGCGATGGGCTTCAAACGTGCGTGCGACGTTGGCCAGGACGCCAAAGTAATTTTGTGCCTTTTCCGGGTCATAGCTGCGCTGCTCATCGTTGACAAACTTTTCGCGAGGATAGTCGCCTTGAAGCCCAAACTGGGAAACGGCCGTTATCACCCATTCCCCCATCTCACTGCCAGACAATCCCTCGGCCAATCCTACCGATCTTGTTTCGCCACTGCTGCTGCCAATCACCAATTGGTGCTGATTCAAATCCAGCCGCAAAGCCAATACGCCTCCATCTGGCAGCGGAATATTGTCCGTTGTCAGGCCATCGGGGCGCAGCTTCAGGCTGATGTGCCACCATTTGGGATGAGCAATACCGTGGGCACGAGGAATCACGCCCACGGCATTGCTGTACAAATGCAAGGTCTGGCGTGTCGGTTCAAAACCATCAAGTGAAGTGAAAAAAGTCATTAGATATTCCTTTCTTAATGGAACGCAGGTGTTGTTCAGGATAAGGTGTCGCTGTATGTTACGCTTCAGATGGTTCTGTGCTTAGGTATCTTACTCTTCCGGTAACTTCATGGTGGCAACCAACTCAGGTTCCCGTTCTTGCAGCAGGTTGCCTGCCAGGCGACAGCCGCCATAAAGGATGGCTGCCCCATAAACCAGGCTAAACAATGCCCCCGCAGCGCCAAGCCAGGGCAGATTAAAAATAAAGGCCAGGGCCAATGGCAAGGCAGCGGGCAAACTCACAATGGCAATGCTGATAGGAATCAGCGTGACGGTGGCGCAGCCAGTTTTGAAGTTGCCGCCGGACTGAAAGGCACCGCGTGCGCGCTTGGCTTCCAGATTGACAGGGATAGGGAAAAGGACAGAGCCAACGGCCGTAACCGCCATGGATGTAATCCCCATGCCTAACCCTGTAATCATCCCAGATACCGAGATCCAATCTCGAAACAAGCCCGCAACCAATCCACTTACAATTAGATACGGGACGCCAGCCAGAAATAAAAAGACCAGGCTCTTCGCCAAAAAGAGTCGCCAGCGCGGCTGGGGCGTCAGCAGCAACGTTGGCAAGCCACGCCCTTCCCAGGCCAGCATATTTTGCGAATTCACCCAAAATAAAAAAAGCGCATAAATGGGCATTGTTAAGCCAAACCAGCTGGGAAATGCCGAAATGCCTCCGGAAAAATTGGCGCCGCTAGAGAATAAAAAGGGTCCCATCATAAAGAAGGGCACCAATATGCCCTGCAGCAAGCCAACGCGCCGCTGCGGCACGCGCCATACAGATCGCAGCTCTTTGCTTATCAGAGAGGCTAAATCATCTGGCAACCAGCTGAGCAAGCTGCGCCGCTTTGCTTTTTTAACAGCAGGTTTCTCTTTTTCTGCCTGGGGCCGACTGCCTATGAGGAAGCCCCCCCCCGTAGCCAGACGGTTCATGAGCTGGAACCAAACCCAGGTAAGCCCTGCCAGCAATACGGCCGAATACCCCAACCACAGCAGCGCCGCCAGCCAATCCCCTTGCCCCACTTGCTCGATGGCGCGCGCATTGGCACCGGTAGGGAACCATTGCAAAATGTCCAAAGGTTGAAAGTTGGTCAGCGTATCGGCAAAGGCTTCTTCTTGCTGCACCGAGAGTGAGTCGATGAGCCGCTCGATTCCACTTTGGAAAGCGATATTGATGAAGTAGCAAGAACTGCCGATCAGCGAAAAGAAAATGATTGCCACATCGCGGAAGCGTCGGCTTTGCAAGATGCCGCCAATGGCGACGGTAATAAATTGCCCAATGAGCACCATATGGCCGTAGCTAAGTAAAATGGCCAAAATAACGATTGGAAAAGCGGTGGACAAGCCGAAGCCGATAAAAACAGCAATGAGCAAAGGCAGCATGAGGTACGTGGGATAGTCGAACAGAGTGCCCAACAGGGTGCTGAGGATGAGATCGCGCCGGGAAATGGGGAAGATGAGCAGGCGGGTGATGTCGGCGCTTTCATTGACGGCCGTTGCAATAATGGGAAAGCCCAACCAGATGAACCACATCGCTACCAATATGCCGCCCAGTAGCGCGGTGGGCCACTGATTTTCTAAAGTGCGGTAGCCAATGGTGGAGCCAACGGCAGCAGCAATAATCATCGGGCCAAACACCAGCAGCACCACAATGGCCCCAATAATACGGCCGCGTTCACGGCTAAATTGGCGCAGCGTCAACTTGCCGCGCAGCCGGAACAGCGTCCACAGCATAGAGCGACTAGGGGTATTCTCGGTTAAAGGGTCACTTAGCCCAGCCATGACAGCCTGCCCTCTGACTCCAAATCGCTGGTGGCACCCACAGCCCGGAGGAACAGCTCTTCCAGAGTGGTTTCAGACCCGGTTTCCGCCTGTTGCCGAAGTTCTTCCATGCTCCCCTGGGCCACAAGACGGCCGTCGGCAATCACCGCCACCCGGGTACACAACCGCTCAACCACTTCCAAAATGTGGGACGAGAAAAAGATGGTTGTGCCGTGTTCGCGCAGCCGCCCCAGCACATCCCGAATGATCCGGCTAGAAATGGCATCAATGCCTTCAAATGGCTCATCCAGAAAAAGCACCCGTGGCGCATGGATAATCGATGCGGCCAAGGCCGTCTTCTTCCGCATTCCGTGCGAATAATCCACGATCAGCTTGTCGGCATCGTCGGTGAGGGTGAGCAGGTCGAGCAGCTCTTCGGTACGCTGTTCTACCTCGGCTTTGGACACGCCATACATCGTACCAGAGAATTGCACATACTCCCGCGCCGTCAGTCGCTGGTACAGCTGCATCCCTTCGGGCAGCACGCCAATCCGCGCCTTGGCCGCCAGGGGATTTTCCCAAATGTCGATGCCGTCGATGAGGGCGGTGCCGCTGGTGGGACGCAGCAAGCCCACCAGCATGTTAATGGTGGTGCTTTTGCCTGCCCCATTTGGCCCCAAAAAGCCAAAAAATTCGCCAGCATTCACCGTGAGATCAAGGTGGTCTACTGCTACTTTTTTGTCAAACTGGCGGGTCAGCCCCCGCGTCTCTACAGCCCAACTGGTCATAAATTGCTCCCGGACGAGGTGATCAGGTTTTGTTTGTAAGTGTTAGGGGATTGGCGTGTAAAGTAATAAGTGAACATTGGCAACTTACTACTTTTCACTTTTTACTAAATTGATCCCACACAGGCAAGAATCATACCATAAATTCAATGCTCTGTTGCGGCATTCTAGCGGTTCAGGGTGATTATTTGGCGTTCCAGGGCAACAGTAACGGCCGCCGTCCGGTCATCGACGCCCAGCTTGTTGAAGATGTGGATGAGGTGGGTTTTGACGGTGGCGGTGCTGATGTGCAGTGCTTTGCCAATTTCGCGGTTGCTGGCGCCTTTGGAGACCAGCTGCAAGACCTCAATTTCGCGGGCACTCAGGTTTTCCTCGGCGGGCGCGCGCATCCGGGTCATGAGCCGAGCCGCCACGGCCGGGGCCAGCACCGATTCGCCGTTGGCAGCGGCGCGAATGGCGCGGTACAGCTCTTCGCGGGGGGTGTCTTTGAGCAGATAGCCCGTCGCTCCCGCTTCGATGGCGCGGAGAATGTCGGCGTCGCTGTCGTAGGTGGTGAGGACGAGGATGTTGGCCGACGGCCGTTTCTCCCGCACTGCTTCAATTGCCGCCACCCCATCCATCCCCGGCATGCGCAAATCCATCAACAACACATCAGGCTGCAAGCGAGCATCCATTTCCACTGCTTCCGCGCCATCCCTGGCTTCCCCCACCACTGCAAAATCCGGCTGCCCGGCCAGCATCC
>CBDUOF010000061.1:0-17277 GCA_965368765.1 uncultured Anaerolineae bacterium
CAAAGCCGCCACCATCCGCATTTCCATTCTCGGCGATGGGGATCGTCGCCAATTTCTCTACAGCCTGCGCCTGGAATTTGCGGGCATCCACGACACAATCCAGGGCACAAAGCCGCGTGAGGTGGTGCCCATACCGGGCCATCCAGACGCCCAGCCGATTGATTACGCCTATCTGGAGCAGTTAGAAAAAATGAAGATGGCTACCGTGCCTCACCATGCCCAAAACAGCGAAGTGATTATGCTCGACGTGCAGGAACTGCTCAACGGCATCAGCACAACGGAAATGCGGCAAGCTGGCCTCCCCACCCGGCGAGAAGTTCTGTCTGGCTTAAAAACGGCGTTCAATGAAACTGAATTTAACGATTTGCTGTTTGACTTGAAAATCAGGCCAGGATCGTTAGCTGGGGATTCGCTGGATGACAAGATGCGGGAGTTGGTGGGGTTTGTAGAGCGAAACGGCCGTTTCCAAGACTTAGTCACCGCAATTGCCAGCCATAAACCACACCTCTTCGACGAATCCCGCCGATTGTAGATTGGTAGGGGCGCACCCCCGTGTGCGCCCCAAAAATGGGCAGACACGGGGGTCTGCCCCTACCAATTCCGGAATTATGGTATAATTCGCACAAATCGTATGGTTTAGACTAAAAAGGCGAAATGTAATGACCACCAAACCCATTTCCGTAACGGAACTCAAGCAAAATTTGGGCGAGATTGTGAACCAGGCATCGTATGGTGGCACGCGCTTCATTTTGCTGTCGCATGGCAAGGAGCGCGCCGCGCTCATCAGCGTGGAGGATTTGCGCCTGTTGGAAAATCTGCTGGAGGAAAGCCGGCGCCAGCTGTACCAAAACCAGCAGATGAGCCTGCTGGCTGACGCCCGCCAGCTCCGCGAAAGTGGGTCGGCAGAAGGCTACAGCGTCGATACCGTTTTGGAAGAAGTTCGAGAGGAACGCTCGGATGACCTCACCGATTTGCGTTGACGCAGGCATCTTGCTCAAGCTGGTGTTGCAAGAACCGGACAGCCATCTGGCCGAGGCGCTGTGGCAAAGCTGGATCAGCGTAGGGATGCAGCCTGTTGCGCCGCACCTGTTTCCGTTTGAGATAACGGCCGTTCTCCGCAAACTCACCCATCGCCAACTTCTTGAACCCGATCTGGCTGCCAAAATGCTAAAAACTGCGCTGGCAATAGATGTCTCGTTACAAACTTTTGCGGACATCCACGAACGTGCCTGGCAACTGGCTGCCGACTTCAATCGCCCCACGGCGTATGACACGCACTACCTTGCCCTGGCCGAGCATTTGGGCTGCCCGTTTTGGACGGCCGATCGGCGTCTGTTCAACGCAGTGAGCCAGAAGTTGGATTGGGTACACTGGTTAGGAAATTTTAAGCATGAGTGATTCCATTCCCTTCATTGATTTTGGCGGCAACGGCCGTATTTTCCACTTTGCCCATCCCAACGCCTACCCCCCGGCCGGGTTTCGCCAGTTTTTGCAGCCGCTCACGGAAAACTTCCACGTCTACGCTGTGGAACACCGCCCGCTGTGGCCCGGCTCTCAACCTGAAGAGATGACGGACTGGACCGTCATTGCCGACGATCTGGTTCGCTTTTTTGACCAGCGAGGCTGGCAGCAGGTGATTGGCGTGGGGCATTCATTGGGGGCGGTGGCGACCTTGTACGCGGCCGTTTCCCGCCCAGACCTCTTCTCCCAGCTCATTCTCATCGAACCCGTCTTTTTACCGCGAGACGTTTTGCAAATGACGGCCGAAAATCCTGAAGCCAGCGCCTTTAATCCGATGGTGGCTGGGGCGCTCAAGCGACGCAACCGCTGGGAGAGCCGTGAAGCCGCCTTTATTCGCTTCCGGCGCAAATCGGTGTTTAACCGTTTCTCCGATGACGCTTTGTGGGATTATGTCAATTCAGCGACGCGGGAAACAGAGGGTGGCGAGGTTTCGCTTGTTTTCCCGCGCGAGTGGGAAGCCCGCTTCTACGCAATGCCGCCGCAAGGCGTTTGGGAGGCGCTGCCACAGGTGACCCAGCCCACGCTCGCCATCCGTGCCGCGGAGTCAGACACGCTGTGGCCGCCAGCCTGGCAGCTGTGGCAAGAAAAGCAGCCAAACGCCACCTTTGTAGAAGTGCCCGATTGTGGTCATATGTTGACCTTGGAACGGCCGTCTCACGTTGCCGCCATCGTGCAAAACTACCTCCAGCAAACGCATCCCCACGTATGAGCCTACAATTTACCTCTTGCCAGGCGCCCAACGCCGACTACTTTGGCGCGGCTCTGACACAATACGTAGCTCATAAATTATCAATCGACAGCCAGTTCATCAACAAGATCCCCTGGCAGGCACGCCTGCAGCAGGTGAAAGCGGGGCAGATTCAGATTGGCTGGATTTGTGGCTACCCGTACGTGCAAATGGCCGATGGGCCGGAGCCCCTGCTAGAACTATTGGCTGTGCCAATAATGGCTGGGGCACGCTACCAAAATCGGCCCATTTATTTTTCTGATGTGGTGGTGCGGCGGGAGTCTGCTTACAAAACGTTCACGGATCTACGTGGAGCGGTGTGGGCTTACAACGAGATTGGTTCACAATCTGGCTACCATGTGACGAGGTTCAAATTGAGCCAAATGGGTGAAAATGGGAACTTTTTTGGCACCGTTGTTGAATCTGGGGCGCATGAGCGGTCGCTGCAGCTTATTTTGAACGGCGAGATTGACGGTGCACCTATCGACAGCACTGTTTTGGAAACGGAGCTGCGCCGCGATCCGACATTGTCACAGAGAATTCGCATCATTGACACGCTTGGCCCCAGCCCCATCCCCCCGTGGGTCATCCACAAAAGCGTGCCCCAACCGCTGCGCCTGGCCGTGCGCCGAGTGCTCACGCAAATGCATCATGATCCGGCCGGCCAGTTGATTTTGGCGTCGGCGCGGCAGCTTCGCTTTGAAACGGCCGTTGACGCCGATTATGATCCCATCCGCCACATGCTCATTCGTGCCCATACCGTAACGCTTTGACTTATTCGCGGCGCAGGAACAGCTTTTTGCAGTTGGGGCAGCGCCAGGCGGCTTCCCCTTTTTCCAGTGGCAAAACCGGCACAAAAAAGAGCGAAAAATACCGCTTGTTTCGTACAGGCTCCATGGCCACAATTTCCCCACAGTAGCCGCAGGTTGTTGTTTGTGTGCGTGCGCTGTCGTCTGAGACAACTTTCCCCTTTGTTCCAAAAATAATAATAGGCATTTGTTTCCTCAATACAGATCGTTTGAAAATGATCGTTTGCAACATTTTACCTGCTTTCTGGTATGAGAAGGTAAAGAAGCAGAAAAATCATTCTTGTGGAGAACGATATGTCATCGTTTGAAAAATCATTGCTGGTCGGAATTGGGATTGTTGGGGTATTGGTTGTGTGCTGCCTGGGAGCAGTTGTGGGCGCGTCTGTGGCCAATAACCAGGAACAGCCGGGGCAAACGGCCGTTTCCAACGGCAATCCCCCGAACATCGTTTACCTGGAAGAGGGTCCAACCCCGGTCTCGCCAACGGCCGTTCCCACGTTTCCCGTTCCTGACGTACCGGTCGTCAATCCCAATGCCGCAAATCTTTCGGAGCTTTCTGCCTATGCCGAGGCGGTCAAGCCGCTTTTGGCAGAAGGCCTACAGGCCGCGGAACGAGACGGGCACATATTGGAGGCGGGCAAAGCCGACCCTGCGGCACTTTGTGGCGGCAATCAGGTCGCCCACCCAACGCTGGTGGCCGATGCGGCCGCGATGGCGCAGCTAAAGATCACACTCCAACAGCTAGAGGCTCCGGCAGAAACGGCCGTTCAGGTTCATCAACCGCTTACCGACAGCATAACCCTCTGGGGCGAGGCGCTAAATAATTTGAACAAATCGTGTGAAACGGCCGTTGTTGTGGAGCGAGAGTTGCTGCGCCTGGGTGCATCGTTGCAGGCGGGTGGGGCCATCCTCAACTTTCATGTCGCCAGCGATAACTTTTGGCGGTTGGTTGTTGTGTACGGCTTAGAAGCAATTGTCGGGCCAAGGCCCTGATCAAATAGCTGGATGATGCAATCTGGGTGATTTTCTACAATGCGGCTGCTTTGATCGCCTCGTCGGCCATGTCGCTGGTATAGCGGCGTAAGCTCGGATAGCGCCAGGCGATGAGTGCTGTCAGCAACACCGTGGCAATACCACCCGTAACAATAGCGATTGGCGCTCCAAACAGCGAGGCCACCAACCCCGCCTCCAGCTCGCCAAGCTGCGGGCCACCCATAAAAAAGACCATATTCACACTCGTCATACGTCCCCGTAGCTGATCAGGCGTCAGCAGTTGGCGCAGCGTGCCACGAATCACCGTTGAGACCG
The DNA here is from genome assembly GCA_965368765.1 of uncultured Anaerolineae bacterium. Taxonomy (GTDB): domain Bacteria; phylum Chloroflexota; class Anaerolineae; order Promineifilales; family Promineifilaceae; genus Leptofilum. Next base: position 4,366 of record CBDUOF010000061.1, read on the forward strand.
TATCCCCCGCACCGGTGAGGCCAAACAGCACGTAAGAGAGGGCAAAACTGGTCGAGAGGCCAAACAGCGCTGTGGCGACGCCGTAGATGCCCACGCTTACCAGCAGCACCACGCCCTGGCGGCGAATGTCGCGCCGCAGCGCCACAATCCCCCCGGCGATGAGCGCGCCGACCGGCTGCGCGGTCGCCAAGAAACCATATCCTTCCACACCCAGCTTCAACACTTCGGTGGCCACAATGGGCAGCATGGTGCGTGCCGAAGCAAAAAAGGTGGCGAAAAAGTCTAGCAGCATGGTGCTGCGGATGAGCCGCGTTTGCAGCGTGAAGCGTACCCCTTCCACCAACGCCGCCCAGCCGAGACCCTGCCGGACAGAAACGGCCGCTTCTCCCCGATAGCTCATTAGCAGCAGCGAGACAATCACCGCGCCAAAGGAGACGGCGTCGATGGCATACACCACCCCCACGTTAAACTGGCCCACCAGCAACCCGGCCACGCCAGGCCCCACAATCGTGGCAATTTGCCACAGCACCGTGTTTAGCGTCACGGCGTTGGCCAAATGCTTACGCGGCACCAGGTTAGGCACAATCGACTGCCGAGCTGGCTCGTCGAAGGCGGACGCTGCGGCCAAGGCAGCGCTGAACAGATAAATGATGGGCACGGTGATGCGGTCCGTAAAGGTCAGGTAGGCCAACGAGGCAGCGAACACGGCTGCGGCCGTTTGCACCCAGATGAGCAGCGTCCGCCGATCGCGCGAATCGGCCAACAAGCCGCCCAGCAGGGCAAAAATGACAATGGGAATCACCCGCGCCAGCCCCAACGAGCCGAGCCCGATGGCACTGGCATTGAGCTCAAGGGTGCGGCCAAAGAGGGCTACACTGTAGGTTTGCCCGCGCAGCAGTTCAAACACGTGCCAGCTAATGGCAATTTGCTGCATTTGTGAGCCCATGGTGGACAATAAACGGCCGAACCACAGTAGCCGAAAATCACGATGTTGTAACGCCACCAGGCGTGGTTGCTTCATAGAGGGAGTCCAAAAAGAAGACCGCTGTCTTTAGCCATTTCCAGAAAACAGTGATCCTAAAGCGAATCACTTTTCTGAAATGGGCTCGCTGATGCATGTGCGCTTCGCATCAACCTAGCCAACAGAGGTCACAGAATGGAACGATAGTACAACAGGTAAATTGAATAGCCAATAGCTTGTGCTGGCAAACGCCAGCTTTGCGGGCTGCTAGATGACAAATCGGACGATACCGTGTCTAATAGTACCGATAGTCCCAACGGGCGACGAGCGGATTGTGACGGATTGCCAATTCGTTTGTCCAAATGGTGACCATATCAAATTCCTATTTTGATACCATTTATTACCAGGCAAATCACAAAAAGGACTTTGAATAGAAAACAGGTTTTCTTGTGGTTTGCTCAAGTAAAAGTCAATTATAAAGTCGTTCTCAATCGAATATTCTTTGGCTTTTACCAACAGGAGAAGTTTATGTCTAAGTCGAAATTATCAACAAGCGAATGGGCGTTAGTCAAAGATGCGCCCTTTTGGGTCAATGCCGTACTTTCTGCCGCTGATGGGCGTGTTGCCCTGCTTACCAAGCGGAAAGAAGCCAAAGCGCTGACCAAGGCAATTGATGATTATAAATCGAGCAATCCCCTGATTAGCGACGTGAAGAACAATGATGATGATCCGGCGAAGGAAATTGCGAAAGCAACCGAAGCGTCTGCCGAAAGAGCGCTTGGGCGCATTGCCGACATTATTGAGCGGAAGCTAGGCGCGGAAGAACTGAATGCCTTCAATGACTTTCTATTGAGCGTTGGTACGACCGTGGCGGAAACGGCAGGGGAAGGGGTTTTGGGGATTGGTAAGAACACCAGTGCCGAAGAAAGTAAGGCGTTAAAGTCTATTGCCAACGCCTTGCGCGCCACCGATGCCCACAAGCGAGAACGTCGCCAGGCAAAACAAGCGGCAGAGCAAGCGAAGCGCGCCGCGGAAGCCAAGGCCGCTGCCGACGCCAAAGCCGCGGCAAAGGCGAAAGCTGAGGCAAAAGCCAAAGCCGCTGCGGATGCGAAGGCAAAGGCTGAAGCAGCTGCCAAGTCCAAAGAAGAAGCCGCCCAGGCCAAAGCCGCTGCGGCGATTCAGGCAAAGATGGCCGCACAACAGCGTAAGCGAGATGCGGAAGCCAAGGCGCGCGATCTGGCCATGGCCAAAGAGAAAGCAAAGCGTGAAGCGGCTGCCAAAGCAGAAGCGGAGGCCAAAGCGGCCGAGGAAGCCAAGGCCAAAGCTGCCAGCAAATCACGTTTCACTGAATTTATTGCAGATCACAAGGTGGTTTCTGGGGAAAACTTGAGCTTTATCTCTCAGAAATATTACAACACGCAGGCAAACTGGCGCCTTATTTATGAAGCGAACCAGGATGTTATAGGCGATAACCCGAATCTGATTCGCGTTGGACAAGTTTTGAAGATTCCAAAGCTGTAGGTATGTTGATGGCCGATCCTTTTGTGCCAGATATGGAGATAGTTAAACACATATTGCTCAGTTGAACGCGCCATCCATATAGACTATAGAATAACCTTCAACTGTTTTACGAGCTGTACCGCAACCTGGCGGTGCAGCTCGTTTTGTTTTGGCTCAATTTAAAGAGGATGGTGGGGGATATTTGGCAACGGCCGTTTCGCGGTCAATCATTTCAGGAAGGTGAATTCATCGTGCAGGGGGCTGGCAACTGCAACAATCGCCAGCCCCCTGCAAAGCAAGCTAATCAATAGAAACAAGCATGGCACACAGTTCGAACATTTTTTCGATGCGATGAGGCGTGTACAGCTCTTTCTCAATCCAGAGGGAGGTTCTGTCCATATCTGGCTGACTGATATGTTTTTGCAGGAACTGTTGACCTTTTTTGAACGCTTGGCGACCCAGCTCCGTGAGTAAGTTTTCTTTGTGCAGCGTGTAAAGCGTCAGCAGCCCGTAGGCGGTCTCAGATGGAGTAGGCGAATCGCTGACGCCCCAGCCACCCGATGCGTGCTGACTTTTGATGAGGTCGCTTTGGGCGTGCATAACGGCCGTATATCCTTTAGGCTCTGCAGCCAGCGCCATGACAAGATGCAGGGTGTTGTACAGCCAGGAGATATGCCATTTGTCGTCATGCCAACGGCCGTTTTCCGCCTGCTGGTCTAGCAAATAGTGCACTGCCGCCGCATCTTGCTGCCCAAAGAGGCGCAGCGCATGAACCGCCCGCGCTGTGAGCGACAGCGACAGCTGGATTTCTCCGGCAAAGGCATAATAGACGCCATCACCACGAAAGCGATCCAGCACAGCCGGGTCTACCAAATAGCCTGCAGTATGGAGAATGGCTAGCGCAGCGGCCGTATCGTCGCCGTCCTGGTAAAAATGATCGCTTAAACCAATGCCCTGTTCGGTAAGGGCAAAGCCGAGCGCCGTTAATTGCGGCTGCAGCACGGCTTGTACGGCAGGCAGATCCAGCAAGTCGGCAATCAGCAATGGATAAAGGCCAAACGCCAGCTCGAATTTATCCATGGGCCATATGCCTGGCACCACGCCGGGAATATTGTAGCCGGTTACGCGGGAAGCTCGGTTGAGGTACGCTTCCGCCTGCTGCCGCAGGGGATCTGCTGAGTTGTCTTTGGGCAGTCGCGACAGCCAGACGGCCGTTGCTGCGGGACTATGGCCAATGCTGCCAGCCCCGTCCAGGTAAGCGGGCTCGGCTACATTCCCCCATGCTTCCCAAGAGTGCATAGGCGGCGAACCGGCTTCTGGCTGAATGTGCGCAATATATTTGAGCTTTTTACGTCCCTGGCTCAGGAGTGCCGTGTTGCCCTGACGAGGAATATGCAAATTTAGCCGACTGGCTTCGTCGATAAGAAGTGGGTAGATCAATTCTGCGCCGACTGGCAGGCTGTCGGGCACAGTATTGGCCCACAGCTCTCGCTGGAAGCGCAGATGCTCTAGGCCAGCCGCAATACTCTCTGTGGCGTCAACGATATCGGCATATTGGTGCAGAGCTAGAATGGCGGCGATGGTTGAGATGCGCCGATAGAGGGGGGCGGCAGGACTGCCCCAGCCGCCGTCGGCTTGCTGCTGTCGCTTTAGCCACTCTAGCCCTGGCGCCACGCCCCCCGGAGGCGGATATGCGCGCAGCACCTGGGCGGTGTCGTAAACTGAGGCGCTAATGCGCCCGCCGCCTTTGCCCAACAAAGGGAGTAACCCTTGCAAGCGGGCCAGTGCTGGTGATTCAGTCGTAAAAGGAATGAGCGTCGAACGGCCGAACGGCCGTTTTTCCGATCGAGCATGCGTCTGCATAAAAAATCCTCCGTACAAGAACAAGTATGATTTGAATCAAACAAAGTCAAGGCAGCACAAAGAAACAGCGCAGGCGGCAACAAGGCAAAAACCCATATGGTCTCCAATAGAAAATGGGGACAGGGTGTTAAGTTTAAATGGATCGGGTGGATGCAAGGATGAGGAGCAATGACTCCGTTTGATATACGGCTGCATCATAACAAAATCATAAAAATCGTTAATGGGACTATAGTCCTAATTTCCCATGACTTTTATCCTAGAATGCAAAAAATCTATAGAAACGCCTGTGGTCAATTGACATAAAAAGGCTGATAGCCTGCGTCGCGCCCGATTTTAGAACAAAGACGCACAATTGTTCTAGTTCGGCTATAATTGCCCTCGTCCGCAGCCTGTTGGTGCATACAAAACATAAAGAAGAGGATTTCTTGAGCAAAAAAGAGTTTCGCGTTGAAAACGAGTATTCCTACAATCGCAATGGACCAGTTCGCTGGATCCTTTCTCAGGTGTTGCGTTACCCCTGGTTGCCCCTGTTGGTTACCGTGGCATCGATTGTTAACAACTTTGCAGCGAGTTATGTTCAGGTTTTTATTGGCCGATCCTTTGACCTGATTAGCGTTCCCGGGTGGCAAACCTCTGCGCTGTTGGCTCTTGCCCTGGCGGTTTTTGGTGCGGTATCGGCGCAAAGCGTGCTGGGTCTTACCCGCAACTACGCCAATGAATATATTGCTCAGCTCATCGAGCGTAACAGCCGCGATGAGCTATACATTAGTCTCCTAGGCAAAAGCCAGACGTTTCATGGCCGGCAGCGCATTGGCGACATCATGGCCCGAGCCACCAATGATGTACGGGCCCTAAACATTATGTTTAGTCCGGGCGTAATGCTGCTGATTGACGGTCTTATGGGTATTGTGGCTCCCATTGTGCTGATTGCGACGCTGCACCTGGAGCTTCTTCTCGTTCCGGCAATCTTTCTGGTGCTCTTTATTATTACCGTTTCAGACTACGCGCGTCAGCTAAACCCAGTGAGCCTGGCTTTGCGAGAGCAGTTTGGCACGATGAATGCGGGGCTTGCAGAGTCGATTAGTGGGATTGAGGTTGTCAAGGGAAATGCACAAGAAACGCAGGAAATGCAAAGCTTTGCCACCAATGCCGGGCGGTATCGGGACTATTTTGTGCAGCAGGGGATTATTCAGGCGCGATACTTACCGCTTCTTGTGTTTAGCGTTTGTCTGGGTGGTGGCTTTTTCCACGCAATGTGGCTTTGGCAGGCAGGCACCTTGACTCTGGGTGAGGTGGTAACGTTTATGGGTTTATTTGGCATTTTACGCTTCCCCACATTTATTTCGATTTTTTCGTTTAACTTGGTGCAGTTGGGCATTGCCAGCGCACGCCGCATTTTAGAACTGATCAATGATGAGACGGATTTGGACGAAAACGAGTCTGGCCATCAGGCAGCGATTCAAGGCGAGGTGACGTTTGAGGATGTGCGCTTTGGCTATGATGGTGAGCCTGTTTTAGAGGGGATTAGCTTTGCAGTTGAGCCGGGGCAAACGGTGGCGATTGTTGGGCAAACTGGCTCTGGTAAGACAACGCTGACGCGGTTGATAAACCGCATTTTTGATGCAGAAAACGGCCGTATCCTTATCGACGGCCGTGACGTTCGGGAATGGAGCCTGGAATCGCTACGCTCCCAGATTTCTACAATTGAACAAGACATCTTCCTTTTTTCACGAACCCTGGCGGAAAATATTGCATTTGGTGTGCCCAATGCAACGCAGGCCGATATTGAAACGGCCGCCAAGGAAGCCCAGGCCCATGACTTTATCATGGGCTTTAATGAAGGGTATGAAACGGAAGTGGGCGAGCGGGGCGTCACGCTGTCTGGCGGACAGCGTCAGCGCATTGCCATTGCCCGTGCCTTCCTCACCAATCCCCGCATTCTGGTATTGGATGACAGTACCAGCGCCATCGACAGCGCCACAGAAGACCAAATTCAACAGGCGATGCGGCGAATTAGCCGCCAGCGCACCACCTTTCTCATTACCCATCGCCTGTCGCAAATTCGCTGGGCGGACAAGATTTTGGTGCTGAATAAGGGGCGTCTCACCGACCAGGGCACCCATGAGGAGTTATTGGCACGCAGTCCGGCATATCAGCGCATTTTCGCTCGCTACGATTAATTTTTAGCCGCAGAGGAAAAATAATGGGTTTTGTTTTAGATGGTTTAGACAGTGAAGATTATGATCGCAGTTACTCTGACCGGGAACTGTTAAAGCGAATTGTGGGCTATTTTCGGCCGTATTCTCAGCGAATGGTGCTGGTGGCTGTCATGATTACCTTAAATTCAGTAGCCGGTACGGCCGCACCCGTTCTTATTGCCAAGGCGATCGATCTGATTGCGGCCGATCCCACAACGCGCAGCATGCTGCTGTTGGCCGGCGGCGTTTCGCTGCTGGGGGCATCTGCCTGGGTATTCAACTTCATCCGCCAATTCTTTTCGGCGCGAATTGTGGGGAACGTGGTGCTGCAGCTGCGTGAGGATGTGTTTGAAGCGACCATCAACCACGATTTGTCATTTTACGATGAGCATCCCTCGGGCAAGGTGGTAAGCCGGGTAACTTCTGACACGCAAGATTTTGCGGCCGTTGTTGATTTATCGCTCAATTTGCTCAGTCAAGTTCTGCTCGTGGTTATTCTGACTGGCTGGCTGTTTAGCATCAACGTCTGGCTGACGCTGATTCTCATTGGCATGACGCCCCTGGCGGTGGCTATTGCCCTAAGTTTTCGGACGATAGCGCGGCGGGTGACGCAGGATGCACGCCGGGTGACGGCCAAAATCAATGCCCAAATTCAGGAATCGGTGAGCGGCATCATCGTGGCCAAGGGATTTCGCCAGGAAGCAGCCATTTATGACACCTTTCATGAGAACAATAGGCAAGGGTACAGCGTGGGCCTGCGGCGCGGCATTGTGCTGATGTCGATTTTTCCAATTATGGTGCTGGCTTCCGGTTTCGGAACGGCCGTCCTCGTTTATTCTGGCGGCCTGGCTACCTTGCCCGATTCCTTTTTAGGCGGCTTGGCCGGGCTCTCTCCGGGAGATTGGTATTTGTACATGCAGGCAGTGGGCTTTTACTGGTTCCCCATGACCAGCATCGCGTCCTTCTGGAGTCAATTCCAGGATGGCTTGTCGGCTTCGGAGCGTGTTTTCGCGCTGATTGATTTGGAACCCAAGGTGAAGCAGACAGCTTCCCACGCGCTAGCCAGCGCATTGCGAGGCGAAATTCGTTTTGAGCAGGTGAAGTTTAGCTATACAGATAAAGAACTGGTGCTGCCAGATTTCTCTTTGACCATTGCGCCCGGCGAAACGGTTGCCTTGGTGGGGCATACGGGCGCGGGTAAAAGCTCGATTGCCAAGTTACTCAACCGATTTTACGAATTTCAAGACGGCCGTATCCTGGTAGATGGTCACGATATTCGTTCACTTGATCTGGGCGCGTATCGGCAGCAAATTGGGCTTGTGCCGCAAGAGCCTGTCTTGTTTTCTGGCACAATTCGGGACAATATTCGTTACGGCCGTCCCGATGCCGATGATCAGCACGTGCTGGCCGCCGCCAACCGCATCAGCAACGGCGAATGGCTGCATGGCCTGGCGCACGGTCTCGATACGGATGTGGGGGAACGGGGCAGCAATTTGTCGATGGGGCAGCGTCAGCTAGTGGCCATGGCGCGTGTACTGCTAAAAAATCCGGCCATCTTCATTTTGGATGAAGCCACCGCCAGCGTTGATCCGTTCACAGAAACACAGATTCAGGAAGGGCTGGACGTGGTGATGGCTGAGCGCACGGCGATTGTCATTGCCCATCGCCTCAGTACGGTAAAAAATGCTGACCGAATAATTGTGATGGGAAACGGCCGTATCATCGAAGAAGGCACCCACGACAGCCTCATGGCCGATAGTGGCCATTATGCCGATTTGTACAACACCTACTTCCGCCACCAATCGCTGGAGTACATAAATTCACTGGTTGTGGAACTGGATTAAAAAGAATCACTTAATAAAATCGACGTTGTCCTCAACGCTTTGTGAAACGGCAAGCCGTGCTGCTTAAGCGTTTTCTTAAGCGTGTATGAAAGCGGTTTTCTTGTACAATTGCAGTGGGAAGCCGACTACATTCTCTCGTACCGAACGTGTAGAAAATTTTATATCCAAAAAGATCAAACCACCTGAAATGGGCCGGTCTGACTTTTTTTGTTTCTCTTACCCTGTTAAAGGTAATGATAAAAGGAGAAAACCCATCGAGTAGAGAGAATAAATAGAACCGAATAATTCCAACTTGACTTTCAATTACACAAAGAATCTATCTGCAAAACGGCCAGGAATAGAGAAGACACGGCACTTTAAGTACATTCCTGGAAGCTCTGTGAGCTTCACAGCAAAGCGATGGATAGATCGTATTGAATCTATAAAAATATGGAGGAATAATGAGACGTCATCGAAACGTGTTTTACCTTGTGTTCCTGACGTTGATGCTCACAGCTTCATTCGGCATCAGCAGCCCGGCCAAAGCAGCGGCCACCGATTTGTTCATTTCTGAATATATCGAGGGGAGCAGCTTCAATAAGGCAATCGAAATTTATAATGGAACTGGCAGCCCCGTGGATATGGGGGTTGGCCTCTATACTCTGGAGCTATACAGCAATGGCGCCAGCACAGTGAGCCAATCTATTGCTCTTACCGGCACCATTGCCGACGGCGATGTTTACGTATTGGCCCACGGCTCAGCCGATGCGGCTATTTTGGCTGAAGCTGACGTAACCAGCAGCAGCGTGATTAACTTCAACGGCGATGATTCAGTCGTTTTACGCAAGGACGGCGCTGTGGTTGATGCCTTCGGTCAAATTGGCTTCGACCCTGGCAGCGAGTGGAACGGTGGCGGCCAAAATGATACCTTGCGCCGAGCCGAAAGCGTCTGCGCTGGTGATACCAACCCTGACGATACCTTCGATGCAGCCATTGAATGGGTTACTTTTGCTCAGGATACCTTTGATGGTTTAGGTAGCCACACGGCCGATTGTGGTGGTGGCTCAGCAGCTACCGATCTTTTCATGTCCGAATATATTGAAGGCAGTAGCTTCAACAAAGCCATTGAAATCTACAATGGCACCGGCAGCGCTGTTGACTTGGCCGCCGGGCTCTACACCCTGGAGCTATACAGCAATGGCGCCAGCACAGTGAGCCAATCTATTGCCCTTACCGGCACCATTGCCGACGGCGATGTTTACGTATTGGCCCACGGCTCAGCCGATGCGGCTATTTTGGCTGAAGCTGACGTAACCAGCAGCAGCGTGATTAACTTCAACGGCGATGATTCAGTCGTTTTACGCAAGGACGGCGCTGTGGTTGATGCCTTCGGTCAAATTGGCTTCGACCCTGGCAGCGAGTGGAACGGTGGCGGCCAAAATGATACCTTGCGCCGAGCCGAAAGCGTCTGCGCTGGTGATACCAACCCTGACGATACCTTCGATGCAGCCATTGAATGGGTTACTTTTGCTCAGGATACCTTTGATGGTTTAGGTAGCCACACGGCCGATTGTGGCGGTGGCAGCGCGGAACCGGTATTCATCATCAATGAAGTTGATGCCGATCAGGCTTCAACGGATGACGCTGAATTTGTCGAGCTATACGACGGCGGCGTTGGCAATAGTGATCTGACAGGACACGTCCTCGTTTTCTTCAATGGGAGTGATGATGCTTCTTATGAGGCGTTCGATCTGGATGGAATGAGCACCAATGCCGATGGTTACTTTGTTCTTTGTGGCGATGCCGCCAATACGGCAAACTGTGACCTCGATGTCTCCCCAGACACCAACCTCATCCAAAATGGGGCGGACGCCGTCGCTCTGTTCTTGGGCGATGCAGTTAACTTCCCCAATGATACGCCAGTGACGACCGTCGATTTGCTTGATGCCATTGTCTACGACACGGCTGATGCCGATGACGTTGGCTTATTGCCTCTGCTCAATGCGGGGCAGCCACAGGTAAATGAAGATGGTGCTGGCAATAAGGATGGGGATTCTAACCAGCGCTGCGCCAATGGCAGCGGCGGTCAGCGAAATACCAGCACATATGCCCAGTTTGCGCCTACCCCAGGCGCCGAAAACATCTGCGAAATTGTCGTACCGCCCCTGACCTGTGAAACACCAGATGTGGCTACGGCCATTTATGACATTCAGGGCAGCGGTGCCAGCAGCTTGCTAGACGGAACGGCCGTTGTCATTGATGGTGTCGTCGTAGGCGATTTCCAGGAAAATGATGGCGATCACACCGATCTGGATGGCTTCCATCTGCAAGACCCCGTTGGTGACGGCAATCCGGCGACATCAGACGGAATCTACGTCTTTGCACCCAACGCCATTGATGTCATGCCTGGTGATTTTGTTCGCGTAAGTGGTGTTGTTGATGAATTCTTCGACATGACCGAAATCACCGATGTTGACGCTGTCCTGCTGTGCGGCACTGGTGGTAGCGTTGCCCCAACCCCTATCACGATTCCTACCGATTTGGAGCCGTACGAAGGGATGCTGGTCACGCTGGATCAAACATTGTTTATTTCCGAATACTTCAACTTCGATCGCTTTGGCGAAATTGTGCTCACAACGGATCGGCAGTTCCAGCCAACAGCCATCTTTGAACCCGGTAGCCTGGATGGTGCCGCTTTGGCAGCCGCCAATGCCGCCAACCGAATTACCCTGGATGACGGCCGTACTTCGCAAAACCCCGATCCCGCTATACATCCCAACGGGGCGATATTTGACTTGACCAACACCTTCCGCGGTGGTGACAGCGTCGATAACGTCACTGGCGTCATCGATTATCGCTTCTCCTTATGGCGTTTGCAGCCAACACAGGGTGCTGATTACACAGCGTTGAATCCCCGTACGGCCGCTCCCGATCCCGTTGGTGGCAGTTTGACAGTCGCCAGCTTTAACGTCCTCAACTACTTTAATGGCGACGGCTTGGGCGGGGGCTTCCCCACGCCACGCGGCGCAGACGATATGGAAGAGTTCACCCGGCAGCGCGACAAGATCATTGCCGCCCTGGTGGCCATCGATGCCGATGTTGTGGGCCTGATGGAGATCGAGAATGATGGCTATGATTCGCTCAGTGCTATCGCTGACCTGGTCAATGGCCTCAATGATGCCACTGCAGCCGGAACCTACGCCTACATCGATCCCGGCGTCACGCTGATTGGAACGGATGCTATTGCCGTTGGCCTTATCTACAAGCCAGCCACCGTAACCCCTTCAGGGGCGAGCGCTATTCTGGACTCCTCTGTGGATGCTCGGTTCAATGACACGAAAAACCGACCCGCCTTGGCTCAAAGCTTTATGCAAAATAGCAATGGCGCCGTCTTCACGGTGGTCGTTAACCATCTCAAATCTAAAGGTTCCGCCTGTGATGATGTCGGTGATCCAGATTTGGGCGATGGCGCAGGTAACTGTAACATCACGCGCCTGCTGGCAGCCGAAGCAATGGTTGACTGGTTGGCAGCCGATCCTACGGGCAGCGGCGACCCAGACTTCCTCATCATTGGCGATCTGAACTCCTATGACAAGGAAGATCCGATTGACGCTATCCTGGCCGGATCAGACGATCTCTTGGGGTCTGGCGATGACTACACAGACCTTGCCTTTGCCTTTGGCGGCGAAATGGCTTACAGCTATGCCTTTGATGGCCAGCTGGGCTATCTTGACTACGCGCTAGCCAACAGCAGTCTGGTATCCCAGGTAACTGGCACAACTGAATGGCATATCAATGCTGACGAACCAGACATCCTGGATTACGATACGTCTTTCAAGGAAGACGCACAGGATGCACTGTATGAGCCAAACGCTTACCGCGCTTCAGATCACGATCCAATCATTGTTGGGTTAAACCTGAATTCACCGCCTGTCTGTGGCGATGCCTATCCAAGCACGGTATATCTATGGCCAGTGAATCATCGGTTTGTCGATATCTCGGTGCTGGGTGTAATTGACCCAGACGGAGATGCTATCGCCATCACCATCGATGGCATCTGGCAAGATGAAGCCGTAGATGCCCCGGGCAGCGGCAACACGGCGCCGGATGGCATGGGCGTTGGTACCGATACGGCTCAGGTTCGTGCTGAACGGATGGGTAGTGGCGACGGCCGTGTTTACCACATCTTCTTTACAGCCGATGATGGCAATGGCAACACCTGCAGCGGGGAAGTGTTGGTCAAAGTACCACGTAATCGCAATGCGATTGGCAAAGAGGTAGATGGTGGTGCGCTTTATGACTCTACCCTTATTCCGTAAGCGGTACCCTGCCTGATGCACAGCTAGAATATTGATTAAAAGAAGAGGCTTCCAACCAAATGGAAGCCTCTTCTGATTTAGGCAAAGGCCAACGCCCATTCATGCCGGTATTGCGTGCGTAAGCTTCTGGTGTTTGGCTAGGTGGGGGTATGCTAGTCGCCGTGGTTGTGAATCCCGCAGAAAATAACCATATTGAAGGAGCTTTCATGCCAAAACAAAACCGGGTTACCCCAGAAGGGCAAATCATT
>CBDUOF010000062.1:0-17155 GCA_965368765.1 uncultured Anaerolineae bacterium
AGGTGAGATTGATACGGCCGTTTCGACAATCGCCGCTTGCCTGGAGGAACAACCATGAACCCACTATCAATTCGCCCCTTCATGCTCGCAGACAGTGACGCTGTCATCAAAATCTGGAAGGCGTGTGACCTTACCGTGCCCTGGAACGATCCAAAACGGGATATTGCCCGCAAGTTACAGGTCAATCCTGAGTTGTTTTTGGTGGCTGAACTGAACGGCCGTCTGGCAGGCACCGTCATGGGCGGCTACGAAGGACATCGCGGCTGGATCAACTACCTGGCGGTTGCGCCAGATTCGCAGCGCCGGGGAGTCGGGCGTGCCCTGATGGAAACAGTTGAAGCGAAACTTTTAGCCTTGGGCTGCCCCAAGATCAATCTACAGGTACGCAGCAGCAATACGGCCGTTATCCAGTTCTACGGCCACCTTGGCTACCATATCGACGACGTATTGAACCTGGGCAAACGGCTGATTACAGACGAGTGAAGCAAGTGAACAGTGAAAATAACAAAGCGTCTCACTTTTCGCTTTCTACCAACCTACGATGAACATTCGACCTGCTAATCCCCAAGACATCCCCCACATCCTGGCCCTGCTCAACGAGCACGTGCGGCGTGGCGACGTGCTGCCCCGCACTGCCCAATCCATCCACGATACCCTGCCACACTGGCTTGTGGGCATCGACGGTGATGAGGAACTGGTGGCCTGTGTCTCGCTACTTTACTACAGCAAAACATTAGCTGAAGTTCGCTCGCTGGCCGTTTCGGACAAGGTAAAGGGTCAGGGCTGGGGCAGCAGCATTGTCAAGGCAATCATCGCCGAAGCCAAGCATCAACAGCTGCCGACCTTGTTTGCCCTCACCCGGGCCGTGCCCTTCTTTCAAAAGGTGGGCTTCACCATCAGCAGCAAGGAGTTGTTTCCGGAGAAGGTGTGGCGAGATTGCCACGTTTGTCCGCTGCTAACAAATTGTGACGAAACGGCCGTTGTGCTTCACCTCACCCCACAACCCGTTCACTTGCACGATTATCCAATTACAAAATTACCAATTATTCAACCCATTCAAGGAGTTATGAAAATGTCAAAACCAACCATCAACAAAGCTGTACTCGCCTACTCAGGCGGCCTGGACACGTCCGTCATCGTTCCCTGGCTGCGCGAAAATTATGGCTGCGAAGTCATCTGCTTCTGTGCCAATCTGGGCCAGGGAGAAGACGAACTCAAAGGGCTTGAAGAAAAAGCGCTCGCCAGTGGGGCCAGTAAGGTGTACGTCGAAGATTTGCGTCACGAATTTGCCAAAGATTTTCTCTTCCCCATGCTGCAATCAGGCGCAATCTACGAACGACAATACCTGCTCGGCACCTCCATTGCCCGACCGCTCATTGCCAAATGGCAGGTGGCCATCGCCGAAGCGGAAGGGGCCGACGCCGTTTCCCATGGAGCCACTGGCAAGGGCAATGACCAGGTGCGCTTTGAACTCACCTATAAAGCGCTCAACCCCACCCTGAAAGTGATCGCCCCCTGGCGCGAATGGGACATCCGCTCCCGAGAAGACGCCATCGCCTATGCCAAGAAACACAACGTGCCCGTCACCCACACCAAAAAATCGATCTACAGCCGGGACAGCAACTTGTGGCATCTGTCTCACGAAGGGGGCATTCTGGAAGACCCGCGCAACGAGCCAGAAGAGAGCATGTACCAATGGACGGTTTCGCCAGAAAACGCCCCGAACGAGCCAGAAATTGTGACAGTGCATTTTGAAGAAGGCGTGCCGGTTTCGGTCAATGATGCGCAATTACCTCCCGCCGCACTCATTGAAATGCTAAACGAGCTAGGCGCCAAGCACGGCGTTGGCCGGATCGATCTGGTGGAAAATCGGCTGGTGGGCATGAAGTCCCACGGCGTTTATGAAACCCCTGGCGGTACCATTTTGTACGCCGCCCATCGGGAACTCGAATCACTTTGCTTGGATCGGGACACTAGCCACTTCAAGGAAGAATTGGCCGTGAAATATGCCGAACTGGTCTACTTTGGCAAATGGTTCCACACCCTGCGGGAATCGATGCAGGCCTTTATCAGCGACACGCAAAAGACGATCACGGGCTGGGTGAAAATCAAGCTGTACAAAGGCAACGTCATCGTCATCGGGCGGCACAGCGACAACAGCCTCTACCGCGAAGATTTTGCCACCTTTGGCAAGGAAGATGTGTATGACCAGAAGGACGCACTTGGGTTTATCAATCTGTTTGGCCTGCAAATGAAGGTTCAAGCCATGATGGACGTGAGCAATGGCGGCAAAACCCGCTACGCCGCGCCAGACTATTCCAAATTCAAGCGCGATTAAAGGAGATTGGAGACTGGAGATTGGAGATTTTCTTCAAGCTCCAGTTCTCTAGTCCTTGCATTGACACAGACTTCACCTTGGTAGTAAAATGGTAGCGTTATTATAGTCTAGAACCAAAGGGTGAGTTATGCCTGGCTTATTAATTAAAGAATTTCCTGAAGATTTGCATAAAAAACTGAAAATACGGGCGGCTAAAAATCATCGCAGCATGATGAAAGAAGCGCTGCATTTATTGGAAGTTGCCTTGGAAAAAGACCCAATGCCGCAAAAAAAACTACCGACCCCCATCCAGGGTAATTTCTTGCTTACGGATGCCTGGATAGAACAAGCTAAAAATGAAGGCCGTTCATGATTGTCGTGGATGTCAACATAATTGCTTATCTTCTCTTGGTGGGTGAAAAAACATCATTAGCACAAGAAGTGTATGCGCTGGATTCAGATTGGCTCGTACCTGAGCTTTGGTCACATGAATTTCTGAATGTATTGGCGACCAATGTTAAGTTCGGCGGAATTACTTTGGATCAGGCTAATATGGCTTGGGAAAACGGCCGTTTCTTCCTTGGCGATAATGTCCAACCTATTGATCCTAAACGAGCACTTGCGCTTGCTGTGGAAAAACAAATCAGTGCCTACGATGCTCAGTACGTGGCTTTAGCCCAATCGCTCGGTTGCGAGTTGCTAACAGAAGATTCAAAACTTTGTGACAAACTGCCGGAAACGGCCGTGCCTATGGCAAACTTTATTGATAATTATCAGGTACGATAGTCGGCGTTTATGCTGACGTAGTCGTGGCTGAGATCGGTGGTCCAGACAACGGCCGTTCTCCCACCTCCATCTCCTAAATCCAACAAAATCTTAAATTCCGGCTCGGCAAAAACGGCCGCTGCATCCACCTCCTGGTACTTGGTGGGCGTGCCGTTGGCGACCAGTTGCAGTTCATTCGGCTGAGATGCCCCAATCCACAAATCAATTTTTGTTTGGTTAAAGGCCACCCCTGCCCGGCCAGCCGCCATTAGCAGGCGGCCCCAGTTGGCATCGCTGCCGGCAAAGGCAGTTTTGACCAGCGGTGAGGTGGCGATGGTGTTAGCAATTTGGTGGGCGTCGGCTTCGCTTTTTGCCCCAGTGACCTGAATTTCTACAAATTTAGTGGCGCCTTCGCCATCACGGACGATCATGTGGGCCAGGGCGGTGCAGAGCTGGTTGAGCGCTGTGCCAAATTGGGCCATGTCCCCTGGCGAGGATACGGCCGTTCCGCTCGCCCCATTCGCCAGCAGCAAAATCGTGTCGTTGGTGCTGGTGTCGCCGTCGATGGAAATCCGGTTAAAGCTGAGGTTTACGGCCGTTTTCAACAACCCATCCAGCACGTCTGGGGCAACAGCGGCATCGGTGGTGAGCACGCTCAGCATCGTGGCCATGTTGGGGTGGAGCATCCCCGCCCCTTTGGCCATGCCGCCAATGGTCACCGGTCCGCCGGGCAAACTGACCGTAACGGCCACATGTTTGGGATGGGTGTCCGTGGTCATAATCGCTTCGGCCGCGAGACGGCCGTTTTCCGGCGTTAGCCCTGCTGCCCCTGCCGAAATCCCCGCTGCCAGTTTGTCCATTGGCAGCTGTACGCCAATAACCCCCGTGGACAGCACCAGGACCTGGTCTGAGTTGCAGCCAAGCGCCGTGGCAGCAATCCGTTGCGTGGCGCGGGCATTGGCCAGCCCAGGCTCGCCGGTACAGGCATTGGCATTTTTGGAATTGATTACGACAGCGCGGAGACGACGCTTGTTTTGCGCCAGCGTTTCTTTGTCCACAATGACGGGTGCTGCCACCACCTGATTTTTGGTAAACATGGCCGCACAGCTGCAATCTTGCCCAGAATGGACGATAGCCAAATCCAGCTGATCTTCTTTTTTGATTCCGGCGGCAACGGCTACGGCCGTAAATCCCTGCGGTGAGGTCACGCTTCCCTCTAAAATCGTCTGAACTTGTGTCATTTGCAACCTCCATCGGGTCGTATTCAAGCTAAATGCTGGAGTATACGAAATTGATTCACCATTTTCAATCCAATAATCATTGACAAATACGATACGATTGATAGAATATCTATCATGTCATCTCAGAACGACAAGCCCATGCAGACAAGAATTATGCAGGCTGCCCAAATATTGGTGAAGGAAACGGCCGTCGCCTTTACTATGGACGATCTTGCCGCCCATACCGGGCTGTCGCGCGCAACCATTTACCGCCAAGTGGGTGGCAAAAAAAAGATTCTCCAGCGGCTGGCCACGGAACATGGCCTGGGAGAACTCGAGCAGCCAGACGTTCCCAGCCGTATTCTTCAAGCTGCACGCACCCTTTTTGGAAAGTTTGGCCTCTCTGCACCGACAATGGAGCAGGTTGCCGCTGAGGCGGGCGTCGGCGTCGCCACGATCTACCGTCACTTTGGCGACAAACCCACCTTACTCAAAACATTCTTGCAAACCTATCAACCCAATTTAACGACAAACACAGAAGATCTGAGCGGGAATGTGACGGCAGATTTAACCCAGCTCGTCCAGACGATGATCCAATTTATCATTCAGAATCAAGATATGGTGCGGCTCAGCTTTGCCAACCAGCATGAGTGGCTGTCTGAACTGTCAGCCGTACGGCCGTTTCATGAGCGCAGTCTCAGCCGCGTTGCCAGCTTCTTACAAAACCAAATCGACACCGGGCAACTACGCCCCATCGACCCTGAGCAAGCGGCCACAGCCCTGCTGGGCATGATCTTGTCCTTCAGCCTGATCATGCCCACTTATTACAATTTTGATGATCCAGCGCCGCAAGAAACGGCCGAGTTCATCACACAGCTATTTTTACAGGGTGTACAAGAACCCATCTGAGGAAAAATGTCCCAATCACAGACGGTATACACACTACCCTTCAGCGAAATTTCTGCTTCTGATCTGCCGCTGGTTGGCGGCAAAGGTGCCAATTTAGGCGAGATGAGCCGGGCCAACTTCCCCGTACCGCCCGGCTTTTGCGTCACCACAGCAGCATTTCGTGACTTTATTGCCACCTGCCCCCAAATGGCAGATTTCTACCTGGCGTTGGCCGCCCTGCCCGCTGAGGACTTAGTGGCTACACGCAAAATTGGTGAGCAAATTCGCCAAACGCTGCACAATCAGCCCATTCCAGATGAGGTGGCAACGGCCGTTCGCAACGCCTGGCACAACCTGGACCCCAACGCCGCCTACGCCGTCCGCTCCAGCGCCACTGCTGAGGATTTGCCCGATGCCTCATTTGCCGGGCAGCAAGATACCTATCTAAATGTAATAGGGGAAACGGCCGTGTTGGATGCGGTTCGCTGCTGCTGGGCCTCCCTCTTTACAGATCGTGCCATCCTTTATCGGCAACAAAATGGCTTTGATCATGAAGACGTGGCCCTGTCTGTTGTGGTGCAGCAAATGGTTCTGCCAGAGATTTCTGGCATCTTATTCACGGCCGATCCCGTCAGCCAAAATCGCCACATCACTTCAATTGATGCCAGCTATGGCCTGGGAGAAGCCCTGGTTGCCGGGCTGGTCACAGCAGATCTTTATCGTGTGGATACACGAAGAAATAAAGTTGTGGAGGTAAAAATTGGGGACAAACAATTGGCAATACGGCCGTTAGCCAAGGGCGGAACAGTCCAGGAGACCCTTGATGAATTACAGCGGAGTGCTCAAGTGCTCAGCGAAACGCAAGCGGTGGCACTGGCCAGGCTAGGTCAGCGCATCGCAGCCCATTATGATCAGCCCCAGGACATCGAATGGGCCATTGCCCAGGAAAAAATTTACCTGCTGCAAACCCGCCCGATCACCACGTTATATCCACTTCCCGCACCTTCTCCAAGCGATGATGCCCTGCATTTATACATCAGCCTCAGCCACGCCCAGGTGATGACGGATCCCATTAAAAAGATGGGTGTTTCGCTGTGGCAAGTGCTCTTCCCCATGCTCAAACCGGCAGGCATCACCAGCAATTCACTCAGCATCAAAGAAGCCGGGGGGAGAATCTACATGGATACCACCCATCTCGTCAATTTACGGCCGTGGCGCAAAGCGGTCCCTGCTTTTTTGACCATGGCGGATGAGATGATGAGCGCCAGCGTTTCAGCCGTGCTTAATCGTCCCGATTTCCTGCAGCAGTTGAATAAGCTCGACCCACGGCCCGGCATGCGTGATGTGCTCTACTACATCTGGCCAATGCTGAAAACGCTGCTTGCCGATCTATTTTTTCGCGATCCCAAAACCTGTCTGGCACAGCGAACCGCCGAAATTGATGCGTTGACCGCGGCCACTCGCCAGCGCATCGCCGCCCGCCCCGCTGGCGAAGCCCGCCTGCGTCAGACACAGGTAGAGTTGGCCACAGGGTTTGACGGCCTGCTGCCCGAGTTTCCCGCGCTGGTGGGGGCAGGCATCCTTTCTCAGCGCCTGTTAGCCAAAGTGATGGGCAAACGCGCCGACCCAGCCGACTTAACGGCCGTTGCGCGCGGTCTTAGTGGTAACGTTACTACCGAAATGGATTTGGCCGTTGGCGATTTAGCCGATCTGGCACGCGAGTCGCCAGAACTGGTGGCCAGTTTTACAAAACTGCCCCCTAAAGATGTGTTGGCCAACGCCGCTGACATTCCAGGGAGCGCACCGTTTCTGGCTAGCTGGCAGCAGTTTTTAGCCCGATATGGCATGCGAGGTCCGTCAGAAATTGATATTTCCCGGCAGCGATGGCAGGAAGATCCGACATCTCTGCTGCAAGTTGTGGCGGGCAATTTACAGCACGTCGCACCGGGCAGCCATCGCAGACACCATGCCGAAATGGCAGCCAACGGAGAAGCTGCCGCAGAGCGGCTGATAGCCGCCGCAGGGCCTTTGCGCCGTCCGCTGGTACGACGCCTGGTAAAAGCCGTACGCTTCTATACGCCTGGCCGGGAACATCCAAAATTTGTGCTTATTCAACTGCTCGGGCTCGCGAAAGAGGTGCTGCTAGAAACGGCCGAATCCCTGGTCGCAAACGGCCGACTTGACCAGTCAGACGATATTTGGCATTTGACATTACCAGAACTCATTACATTCGTGGCGGAACCTGAGCGTGAGATACGGCCGTTAATTACCCAACGCCGCGCCGAATTTGCCCGAACGCACAAGCTCAATCCTCCGCGCGTCATAACCAGCGACGGCGAAATTATTACCGTACAACCCGACCGCAAAGGGCTGCCCGACGGGGCCATGGTAGGCAGCGCCGCCTCTGGGGGCACCATTGAAGGCATTGCCAAGGTCGTGCTGGATCCCAACAAGGATGTCCTGGCCAAAGGGGAAATCCTCATCGCCCCATTCACTGATCCGGGCTGGACACCGCTTTTTATTAACGCGGCAGCCCTGGTCATGGAGGTAGGTGGGCTGATGACGCACGGATCCGTGGTTGCGCGAGAATATGGCATTCCCGCTGTCGTGGGCGTGCCCAACGTCACGAAGCAAATAAGGTCTGGTCAGCGGGTGCGCGTCCACGGAGACGCCGGATTCGTGGAAATTCTGGAAGACGATGGCCACTCATCTACGGATTAGTTCACTGGACCATGTAGTGTGCAGGAGATAAGTGGAAAGCAAGAAGAAAACTGTTACCCTTTCACGCGCCACGCAGTTTTTACGACCAGGCTGTAATCGGCCGTTCTTCCTTCACATTATCCACAAAAATGTCTACCTTCTCGTTATAAAAACTGAACAGGTTTTTAATCTTGGGCGTTTCCGGGATGGGATCTGGGTAGCTCCATACGATATCCTTATAAATGGTGTCGCCCACCTTTACTGACCAGTAAGAAGCGACACCTTTGTACGGGCAAGCGGACTGACTGTCGCTGGGTTGCAGGAGCGCCATTTTTATATCTTCTGCTGGAATGTAGTAGCGTGTGGGCAGATTGGTTTCAAAAAGGAGAAACGGCCGTTTCGTTTCCGCCACCGTTACGCCAGCCACCTCAACCCGCACTTTGCGCGAGCTGGGGACCGTATCCACCCGGTGATACGGGTCGCGCGGATGGACAAACAGTTTCTCGTCCTCCTCAAACCAATGATCCATTTTATTCCAGCGAAAAGAAATGTACCCTTCGATTCCCTGCAAACCATCCGGAGCTTCACTGTAGCTCCAGGCCACATTATCAGCCCGCTCGCCTTCAACCTGCACGTGCCAGGAATTTCGATTCTTCCCGGAACGCCCGGTTTCTGCCAAGAATTCCTGCCGTACATCCTCCCTGGGGAAGTAGTAATTTAGTCGGGGTCCCCCGCCCTCCCACACCAGTAGAGCATTTCGACTGTCAGCCACAATTTTGCCGCCAAACTGAACCCGTATCCAGCGGGGTGATGGTTCCCAATAATATCCATTCTGAGTTTTCATAATTTACCTCCACTGTTTCTGATGAGTTCGCTTGCTAAATCTTACGTACCCGGTCAAATTTCTCATAGAGTTCAGTTGACGCATAGGGTCATAAAAATCTATACTATCGCCATCTATGAGCCAAACTATCCAGGAACTCAAGCAAGCAATTAAAGTAGCAACCAGTCCGCAGCAAGCGGTCATCGGTCTGCTGGACCTCGCCTCGCATTTTAGCACCTTCGATATTGGCCAGGGCATAGCCACCCTGCGGAAAGCGCAAGAGCTTGCCGTTGGCGGCAAGGTACAGCCCCGAGAACAAATTCGAACCTTGCTTTTCTTGGGCAGCCTGCATTCGGATTTGCGGCACAATGAAGATGCAATTCATTATTTGGAAGAAGCTGCAGCACTCGCTGACGTGCACAAAGAAAGCGATCTAAAAGCGCGCGCATTAGGACTAATTGGTTTTGTCTATCTGGAATTTGGCAATCATACCGAAGCACTGTCATATTATCTCGAGGAATTAAACATTGCTCGCCGGGAACACAACACGCCGGCAGAAATCGACGCACTCAGCGGCATCGGGCTAGTTTATGGTGAATCTGGCAATAGCAATGAAGCCATCATCCACCTTGAACAAGCCTTAGCCCTTGAACGGGAGAACGGTGGGCCTGGGGATTATGTTGTCTTAAATAACTGTGCCCTGGAATATGCCAAGCAAGGCGATTTCGAGCGTGCTTTGGAATACGGAAAACTCAGTCTGGCACTAACCGAAAATAACAATGACCAGATTGGCGCTATTTTAGCCAGAAACCGCGTCGGAGAAGCTTATCTTGGTCTGGGACAACATGAGGAAGCCAACAGATGCTTTCAAGAAAATCTCGCCTTTTTACAAGCCCCGAACTTGCAACCTCGCCGACTGCACACGCTTTGGAATTTAGGTCGCTTGCGAATTGAACAAAAAGCGTATCAGGCCGCCATTGATTTCCTGGAAGAGTCCCTTACCATCGCCAAAGCGGCCGATGCCAGACAATTCTGCTACGAAATTCATGAGAAACTGGCAGAGGCCCACAAAGGTTTAGGCAACTTTGAACGAGCCCTTGCCCATCACGAAAAATTTCATGCGCTTAAAGAATCTGTTTTTGACGAAAAATCAAAAAACGCCAGACGCGGGCTAGAAGTCGCTTACCGTACCGGGGTGGCCAAGCGTGAAGCGGCCGTATTGAAGCAAAAAAACGAGGAGCTGGAGCGAGAAATTCAGGAACGCAAACGGGCCGAAAAGATTGCCCTGTCGGCAAGTCGAGCCAAGAGTAATTTTTTGGCCACAATGAGCCATGAGCTGCGCACGCCGCTCAACTCAATAATTGGCTTTGCGGAACTGGCAGAATTGGAGCTGACGAATCAGGAGAATTTTGCCATTATGGAGGATGTTCGCCGCATTCGAAAAAATGGGCTTCACTTACTCGATCTGGTTAATGATGTGCTGGATATGGCTCGGATTGAAACGGGCAAGCTCCTCCTTTATCCGGAAAAGGTTTCCCCCTGGCTCATCGTGCAGGAAGTATCTGAGTTTTTGCCGCGCTTTGCTAAAGATGGCGTCACGTTCACCGTAACGGCCGATCCAGAGCTGCCAGAAATTGTGATGGATATGACGCGAATCAAGCAGATATTACTCAATCTACTCTCGAATGCATTCAAGTTTACGGATGCCGGCTGGGTAAAACTCTCGGCGCAGGCAACGGTCGTTTCCGTTGAATTTATCGTCGAAGATAATGGTATCGGCATTCCTGATGATCAGCTGCCTATTTTGTTTGAAACATTTGCCCAGGTTGACATTCCACAAAACCGCACGTTACGCGGCTCTGGGTTGGGTCTTCCTATTTCTCGCGATTTGGCCCGGCTGCACGGCGGCAGCATTACAGTAGAAAGTAACCCCGGAAAAGGCTCAAAGTTCACCTTGAGCCTGCCTCGCAACGCGGGAATTTCCACAGATAACTCATCGGATACAGTTACAGCCCATGAATAAAAGTACAGTATTATATATTGAAGATAATGATGACAATTTTCGCCTGGTGGACCGTATTTTATCGAAGATGTCGCTGAAAGTTGATCGGGCAGAAACGGCCGTTTCTGCCATAGAAATGGCCAAAAATCACCACTACGACTTAATCCTCACGGACATCCTGCTACCAGACAATACCATTCATGAAGCCCATCGCAAGCTGCTCCAGCCACTGCGCCAGCAAATTGGCCCGGACGTACCGTTGGTTGCAATTACGGCACATGCTTTTCAATTTGATAAAGATTTCTTGCTGACCAGCGGATGTAATTATTTTGTTGCCAAGCCCTTAAACATGTCAGAGTTTCAAAAGCTAATCGTAGAGCTTTTAGGGGAAAACGGGGAAGCGCTTTAATCCTGGAAAAGCATCGATGCTCCCACTACCCAGGAATAAGCCAAAAAAGGTTTGAGATTCTCAATCTCGGGTCTAATTTTACCCCAACGCAACACGACCGCTTCTCAATGAGAAACGGCCGTGTTGTCTGGGTGGGGTATTGACTAAAACGCAGCGCTAAAAACTAGCTTTGCGTCTTGAGTAAATCACGAATTTCCTTCAACAAATCTTCTGCGGATGGCCCTGGCGGTGGTGCTGGCGGTTCTTCTTCTTTCATATTGTTAGCCGTACGCACAACCATAAAGATAACGAAGGCAATAACCAGGAAGTTGATGATAGCTTGAATGAAGTTGCCATAGGTAATTGCGGCTTCGCCCACGTTAATTGCTAGTGCAGTAAAGTCGACTCCGCCCAAAATCACGCCAATCAATGGCATAATAATGTCGTTTACCAACGAAGCGACAATCGCGCCAAATGCGCCACCGATAATCACGGCAACGGCTAAATCGAGCACGTTTCCCTTGGCGATAAACGCCTTAAACTCCTGAAGCATAGTCTTAATTCCTCCAAAAAATAGTAAATGTACGCCAAAAGTAGCGTCGATTAATAGAACCCGCTCTTT
Organism: uncultured Anaerolineae bacterium; assembly: GCA_965368765.1. Classification (GTDB taxonomy): domain Bacteria; phylum Chloroflexota; class Anaerolineae; order Promineifilales; family Promineifilaceae; genus Leptofilum. The sequence goes on from CBDUOF010000062.1 coordinate 11,726, forward strand.
TGAGTCGGTCACAATTTCGCTCCACTTCTTGCAAACGAAGAAGAGGGTTCCCCGTAAAACCGTCGAGTCAGCAGCAATAACAGCATATGGATTTGCCGGAGTAAGCGGTTGGCAAAAGCAGTTGCCAGTTAAAAACAATCATGCCCGGCTTGCTTTTCCAAGGCAGGTGAACGCAATTACCTCAAGCGGGCTTGGCCAGCGCCACCGCATCAAACCAGCCACTACCCCATTCATCCACGCGCCAAAATCCAGTGAGGCGGTACGGCTGCCACGATTTGACTTTGGTAGCGGCAGCTAAGGATTTATCCAACCGCACAATTTCGTAGCTGTCGCCATCTCCAAAGTAAAAGCCACGCCCACCGGTCCAGCCGGGCAAACGCACCCCGACAATCGTTGACTTTAGGTTGCGCAGTTGCGGTAAGGCGCGCAGACGTACAGCGTCACCACGTTCTTCGTCCAATGCGCTGGCGGGATTGGCCGAGACGGGCCAACCCAATACGGCCGTTTCCCAGGCCAACTGCTGGGTCAACGATTCAGGCGCTACGGCCGTTTTCAAGCCAAAATCAAAGGCGAGCTGTCCAACACTCCCGGCGCGCTGCACATCTTGCGCCTCAGCCAGTAACGCTGCCCGGCTCTCCCCCAATCCTGTTAACGCCCCACACTGAACCAGATGAATCACTTCCTTCTTCTGCAGCTGCACGCCTTGCAGCGCTACCCGGCCTAACAAATCACGCAGCGTGCGAAACGGCCGTTCCTGCCGCGCCGCCACAATCGCCCGCACTGCCGACCTTCTTAAATCACGCACCTGCCCCAGGCCCATCCAGAGAAGAGTTTGGCGATTAGAGCTTGGAGATTGGACAGCTTCGTCCCTAATCTCCAAGCGCCAATCTTCAGTCTCTCCGGTTGTCAGCCTAAATTTCCGCCCGCTAAAATTGACGTGCGGCGGACGTACCCCGATGCCCAAGCGCTGCGCCTCCGCAACATAAATGGCCGGATGATGAAAACCGCCATGGTCACGCAGCCGGGCGCACAAAAATTGGGCTGGGTAATGTGTTTTTAAATAGGCCGAGCGATAGCTGATATCGGCGTAGGCGGTGGCATGCCCCTGGTTAAAGCCGTACCCGGCAAAGGCCATCACCTGCTCCCAGAGCGTCGTTGCCTGCGCCGGGGCGAAGCCGCTTTTCTGTTGGCAGCCCCCCACAAAGCGCGCCTGCATCGTGGCCATCTCCTCAGCCTTAAACTTGCTCATGCCCCGCCGCAGATGGTCCGCCTCGGCCCAGGTTAGGTGGGCAACTTCCGTGGCCACACGCAAAACTTGCTCCTGAAACAGCAGCACGCCTTGTGTGCTGCCCAAAATTGGCGCCAAGGCGGGATGCAGAAAAGTCATGGCTTCTTGGCCCCTGTAGCGGCGCACAAACGCCTGGGCCATACCGCCGGTGGCTGGCCCCGGTTTGAAAAAAGCGTTGGCGATGGCTAAATCCCGAATGGTTTGGGCATTCAACTGACGCAAGGTTCGCCGGGCCCCGGACGATTCACATTGGAATACGCCGACGGTGTCACCCTGGCGAAGCTGAACGGCCGTCTTCTCATCCTCTAGCGGGATCAACTGCAAATCAAAATCAGAACGTCGGTCGGCGCGAATCAATTCGGCCGTATCCGCCAGGACCGTTAATGCCCGAATCCCCAGCAAATCAATTTTGGGCAGCCCAATCAGCTCGACATCCCGAAAATCGTACTGCGTGGTCAAGAATCCTTTAGGGGCCAGCTGCACCGGCACAAAATCGGTCAGCGGACCCGGGGTGATCACAATCCCACCAGGATGAACGCTCAGATGGTGTGGTTGGCCAATGAGATCGAAAGCAGCCGCAAGTACTGCATAATGCGTGTCATCCGTCACCTCTGCCAGCACGTCTTGCAGCGTCTTTTCGATACGACGGCGCGGGTCTGGGTGCCAGCCACGCGGCAGCAGCGCGGTCAGCGCCTTGATCGCTGGTTCCGCAAGGCCATAGGCTTTGGCCGTTTCACGCACGGCCGATTTTGGCTGCATCGTGCTGACGGTGGCCACCAGCGCTACCCGATCATCACCATATTTTTGGCGCACGTAATGAAGCACTTCATCCCGTCGTCGGCTGCAAAAGTCTAAATCAATATCGGGTAAATTTGCCCGTGCCGGGTTCAAAAAACGCTCAAACAGCAGGTCATGGGCTATGGGATCCACGTTGGTGATGCCCAGGCAGTAAGCAACTAGCGAATTGGCCACGCTGCCCCTTGTGTTGATGGGCACGGCCGTTTGGCGGGCAAAGCGGGCAATATCGGCCACCAGCAAAAATAGTGGGGCAAAGCCGTGCCGATTGATGGAAGCTAACTCTTTGTCTAATCGTTTTTGAATAGCTGGCTGCGGGGAACGGCCGAATTTTTCTGCCAATCCATTCAAAGCGGCATCAGCCAATGCCTCGGCAACGGTTTGCTCTTTCGGCAAATCAAGCTTGGGCCAAATAGGACGGCCGTCTGGCAGTGCAGGCTCACAGCGGTCTACAATTTCGCCTACCGTTTGCAGCGCCTCTGGGAAATCGGCAAAACGGGCCTGCACGGTTGCCGCAGTGAGCCAGTGCACCTCCGTATCTGACTGTCCGAAGCCGGGCAGCGCGGCAGGAGGCACGTCATTTATTCGACAGTTTTGGTCAATTGCCGCCAGAAGCCGCAGGCGCGGGGCGTGGGCTCCCTCTAAACAATGGACGGGCTGAACGGCCGTTGGCCGCAAACCAAATCGGGCGCCAACAGCCACAGCTTGTCGGGCCAAGGCATGATCTTGTGCCTGGTGCAGCGTCACCCCCACATAGCCATTCTCCTCAAAAAGCCCAGCCAGTTGCGAGGCATACCGCGCGGCTGCTTGAGGCTGCCCCGCCTCCAATAGCCGTGCCAGCCAGCCTGACCGACCGCTGTCAATACCAATTAAACCGGCAAGGTGCCCGCGCAGCAGGTCCCACGCGAGGCCCTGCCGGATAAACTGTTCCCGTTTTGCACTGCCTTGAACCAGCGAAGAAAGGGCACACAATGATCGATAGCCCGTTGGCCCGGTAGCTAAAAGCACGACCTGTCCCCAGCCAGGGCCAGCGTCAGGCAAATTTACAGCTTTAGGCAAAGCGACGTGTAACACCATCCCCAAAATTGGCTGAATCTCGGCGGCGTGACAGGCCCGGCTAAAGGCCACAGCCCCATACAGCGCATGGCTATCGGTTAGTGCCAGGGCAGGCATGCGTTCAGACAGCGCACGGGCCACCAGTTGCTCCACGGTGGCAGTTGCGCCTAAAAGGGTATAATGGGAGTGTACGCGCAGATGGACAAAGTTCTCATTCATGCACCGTGGATCATAGGTTCGGGCAAGCAAGTTGGCAAGCCCAAAAGTTGAGTAAGGTTTTATGATTTCTTTGGCTTTAGCCATGCAGCTTAAAGAGGCGGGTTTGGTGTGGCGCACCAACGTCCATGATTTTTTTGCGATTCCTGACCGTGAACTGGACGAACGACTGTTTGTGTTGTCTGACATGATGGCGACGATGGAACTGCTGCGCGGATGGCCAGCCGTCGTGTTTCACGGCACTTCGGAATGGGCATTGGATTATTTATTGACCCATGAAGCCGTTTGGATGCCGACGGAGCGTCAACTACGGGAGCAAGTAGAGGCGGAGCTTGCTGGGCAAAACGGCCGTTTCCATCAGCTACAGCGCGTGGCAGATGGCTACCAATGTCATTTATCATTGGAGAATGAGGAGATGGATTTTACGGCCGTTTCCGCCAGCGGAGCCTATGGTCTGGCGCTGCTCCATCTGCTGAATCTGCAAAAAGACAGGGCATAAATCAGGCAAAGCGCAACAGATTCATGCTCACGAGGTAAACTATCGACATGCAAATGAAAGGGCAGTTCGGTTTTTTGTCATCTTTAGTTTTAGGCATCCTTTTATTTATCATCGGCTTGCTGGCAATGGAGTACATTACCAACAGCTGGTGGCCTATTGATATTAATCGGCTCGATCTGGTACGCGCCGCTTCACAGGATCGCGCCGATGCCGCCTCACTGCTGGAAGCGGCTAACTTTGAGATTATTATGGCTTTTTTGGCGACGGTGCTAACGGCCGTTTCTGGCCTGGCACTCCCTATCGCTTATTTACTCAATCAGCGATTCGCTGACTTTACCGATCGTCGCTTTGGACAAATTGAATCCTCGCGGCTTTTGGTGGCGCTGCGCCAGGCAACCGGCGTCGGGCTATGGGTGGCCTTCTGCCTGTGGCTGCAAATGAACCGCTCATTTGGCCTGGCGGTTGCCCTGCTTGTTGCCGCCGTCCTTATCTTGTTTGAAGTCCTGCTACAAATTCGCAGCCGCACAGCCCAGGCAAATTTACAGTAACCTGTTATCAATATTGGATCATCCGCCCAACTTAAAAAATATGAAGAATAGTTCCTTGAATCAAGAAAAAGTACAGGCATTGCTGCGGGAACTGCCCAGCGTGGATCGCTTGCTCAATACGGCCGTTGCTGTAGACATGAGTCTGGCATACGGCCGGTCCCTGACTGTCGAAGGGCTGCGCAACAGCCTGGAAGGTGCTCGTGAAGCCATAATAAGCGGACAAGCCAGCTACGCGCCAATGAATGCCGTTTTGGTCGATGAGGCTCGCCTGTGGCTGGAGAGCTTTCTGGCGCCTACGCTGCAACCCATCATCAATGGCACCGGGGTCATTGTCCATACAAACCTGGGGCGCGCCCCGCTCAGCTCCGCCGCTCGCGACGCCATCGACCTTGCAGCCAAGGGGTACAGCACGCTGGAATACGATCTCGCTACCGGACAGCGCGGCAGCCGCGCCGTCCATGCCGAACAGTTGCTCACTCGCCTGACCCAAGCGGAAGCAGCCCTGGTCGTGAACAACAACGCAGCGGCCGTTTTATTGATGCTCACTGCCCTGTGCCAGGGGAAAGAAGTGATAATTAGCCGCGGCCAGCGGGTAGACATCGGCGGCGGTTTCCGCATTCCCGACGTAATGGCGCAATCCGGCGCAACCTTGGTTGAAGTCGGCACAACCAACCGCACCCATCTGCGCGACTATGCCAACGCCATCACGGAAAACAGCGCCGCCATCATGGTGGCGCATTACTCCAACTACAAAATCATTGGCTTCAGCAGCGAACCGGCGCTGGCGGAGCTAGCCGACCTGGCTCATGCGCACAATATTCCCCTGCTTTATGACCAGGGCAGCGGCGCGCTGCTGGACAGCAGCCCATACGGCCTGGAACCAGAACCAACCGTCCTGGATGGACTCGCTGCCGGTGCAGACGTGGTGGCTTTTAGCGGCGACAAGCTGCTGGGCGGTCCGCAAGCGGGTATTCTGTGCGGACGGGCCCCATTCATCACTCAGCTTAAGCAGCATCCGCTAGCCCGCG
>CBDUOF010000063.1:0-17062 GCA_965368765.1 uncultured Anaerolineae bacterium
CATCTGGTGCAGGTTCAAGGATAGGTTGATTGTTTGTTAAAGAACCAACACATAAGAATCCTCACCTTATGGGTAAATTCAGATGGGTACACATATTTACGGTTGGGTCGAAATCAAAAAATTCGATGCCGGTTTTGACGATTGGTTTCCTATAATTGACATTGGGATAGCCATGAGTGGAAACTATGATATTTATGGTTGCTTGTTTGGCGTAAGAAACTATGCGAATTTTTTACCCTTGTTTCCGTCGAGAGGTGTTCCACCTGACTGTTCAGAAGAAATTGTCCGTGAATACGCAAATGGGTATGATGCAATCACCTGGTGTACCTATCAAGAATTAACGGAAATTGATCTAGAGGAATTATCACAAGCACCAGACCAACGTTTCTTCACGGAAATAGAGACTCCAAATGGGACTGCTCTGGTCAAACGCTTTGCCCAAAATGAAGCGGAAAAAGCACAGTGTAAGTACATATCTCGCAGAGAAGCCCTCAATGATCCAGAATTTCAACAATTGATGGAGCTCATGCAAGTGTTATCCAAGCGATATGGCAAAGACGGCGTAAGAATGGTTGTTTACTTTGACTATATCTGACGATAAGGAACGGCCGTTCCTAATCCCAAGCTACAAAAAAAAGATCAGCGCCATAGCCAAAGAAAAAAGCCACTCCGCAAGAAGTGGCTTGTGTAAGGTCGCGCCGAGATTGGCCCAATCTCGCAGATTGGACCCATCTTTTGTGGTTATTTGTGAATGTAGCGATAGTAGCAGGACAACTCTGGATTGATGGCCAATTCGTTGCGAATAACGGTTCTGGCGGTGACGTAGTTTTGTACGGCCGTTAACTCCGGATTCTCGGCAAAAATATTCCTTTCTGCCTCACCTTGCCCCGTCATAAACCTTTGGAAGCTAATCAACTCTGGATTTTCGGCCAGGGAAGGGGCTGTTACAACCCCCTCATACAGAGCCACCGCTTTCAATTCTGGATTCACGGCCAGCGGGTTACGGTCTCCCGCTGTCGTTGTCGTGGCTGACGTCACGACCAGATACCCAATAAGAACAGCCACAAGCACCAACAAGATGCCAAACACAAGCGGCAAATAGTTGTGCTTTTGCTGACGCTCCAGCACAGGCTGATAGCCAGTCATTACACACCTCCATTTGTTGTGGGCACTAATAAAAAAACAGCAGCCGGAAAATCCTCGGCTGCTGTATAAAACTTAACTATGTTTCAGCCGCTACAACGTGTGCAGCGATCACTTTCTATTATAAATCCGCCTAATGACGGTGTCATGTGACAAAAATCACATTTGGTTTCTTCTGCCTTAAAATCGGGCCGATCTGGCAGTGCTAACTCTCGTAAGCTTCAATAGGAAGTCAGGCGCAAACCAGGTGGCGGTCGCCATAAACGTTGTCGATGCGGGCGACGGCGGGCCAGAACTTGCTGCTGCGCACCCATTCCGTGGGGAATCTGCACTACCTCAAAACCTCTATCTCAGCGAAAGCAGCTAGGTCTTTACTCTGTAGCTTTTGCGTTTTCCTCGTCGATCAACTGCTTGACCCCTAAACCCAGAAAGAGAACAGCCAGAATACCTGGGCAAGAAATCGCTCCCCAAAAGCCAAGCGTATTGTAAAGCAAGGCCACCGGCCACCAAACGCGGAAGGAAGAAATCTCGCCAACCTCTAAGCGCATCAGCTGATAATAAATAAGCCCCGCGAATATAATACACACGATGCCAATGCCAATGGTTTTGTACCATCTGTCACCGGAGCTTTTTGCTTTTGTGGCTAAGGGAACTGGGGGCGGAACTGGCGCGCCCTTTTCCAACGCAGCTGGTGCGGCTGGCTGCTTTTGGCTGCGTTTGGCTTGCAGTTCAGTGGCGCAGTTGACACATATTTTTGCCGCTGAACCATCTTTAAGGCGTACTGTAAAACTTCTATTGTCAATAAAAGGATCGTGGCATCTGGCACAGGTGTTCATGATGTTTCCCCTATTTGGAATGATGTAAACAACAGATGGAAACAGTATAAATTTTCCCGATGTAGTTATCAAGCATTTTTCACGGCCGTTCGTCCTCAGCACGACCCAATCAAACAAAAAAACCTGGTTACCTTTTACCAGATAACCAGGTTGCGGTCGCCGTAGACATTGTCGATGCGAGCGGCGGCGGGCCAGAATTTGCTGCTGCGCACCCAGTCGGTTGGGTGAGAATCCGCAGCGCAACATTTCTTCGCCACCGTTACTTAAACAACTTCTGTTTCAAGAAAAATCTGGCCTAAATCCTGGCGTGTTACATCTAAAGCAAACAATGATTTGATCAGCAAGTCTACAGAGACTGATGGATCGCCTTTTTCCATCTTGGCAACTCTTGATTGGCTTGAACCAATGCGCTCCGCAAATGTGGTTTGTGAAATTTTCTTTTGCTTGCGGCAGATGCGAAGTTTCTTACTTAAGGCCAGTTTTAATTCGATATAGGCCATTTCCTCCGGCGTCAACTCAAGAAAATCTTGAACGGTTGTCGCCTCCCAGCCCAAGGCGGCTAATCTTTCTTTTTTATCATTATTCATCATCGTGTACTCCAAATTCATAAGAAATGGCTCAGGAAATTGAATCGTATTGTCGGATTCGCTCTTGGCACCTGTCTATAATTTCTTTAGGCGTTTTCCTTGTCTTTTTGGCAAATACCTCAAGGATAATGATAGCATCTGCGTCTACGCGATAGATAATTCGCCAACTCACGTGGGCATCATTAATTCTTAATTCGTGACAACGCTTGCCTATGGAAGGCATTGGTCGTGATCGAGGCAATGATAGTGACTCACCCAGCTGCAGCAATCTGAGCAAATAGCCCGTCTCGATACGCGCTTCTTTTGACATCGGCGGGGTTTTGATTTCCCCCGACAATATCATTAATTCTTTATCAACATTGCTGGCAACCATACATCAACCGAGAAGTATATGTCATTTTTGACATACACACAAAGATGTTATCAAAACACACGACTGCTTGTCAAGTACAATTAGAGTATTGAGTCAAATAGAGTATTGAGTCAAAGCGTATGTTCCAAGCAAACTGGGCGGAAAACACAAACCATTAAACAAGAAGAGCCTGCAGAATTATAGGCAAAGAATGTGAAAGCAGCCATCATTTTCAAGCTGGCATAAGAAAAAAGACCGCTTCTGGATAGTGGCCTTGAGTGTGAAAAGATTGGTCCAATCTTTGAGGTTGGACCAATCTCGCGTGGGTTACTCTTCGTACAATTCGATGGGGAGGCAGGCGCAGACCAGGTTGCGGTCGCCGTAGCCATTGTCGATCCGGGCGACGGCCGTTTAGAACCTCCCCCTCACTCCCCGCCAAGAACTTACAACAGCCATGAAAATAAAGTGAAATCTATGATGTTCCACGCTAATTGCGTTGACCGCTCTCACCCGGAGGCTTTACACTGCTTTTTAGGTGTGTTTTTGCAGTCGGTAGTTGTTTGTAGGCAACAATAGAAAACGGCCGTACCCCCTGGCACCCCCAATTTAGCAACTTCCTTTCCCTGGGTGAATGAAAATGTTTCCATGCGTATAAATTCGAGAGAAGGCAGCCCAATTCCATTTTTTCAGCAATCTGACGAGCAGCTAGTCGTTGAGGCCGGCGCCGGCCAAATGGAGGCCATCGGGGTGCTGTACGGCCGTTACTTCCAACCAGTCTACAACTACACTTTGGGCAATGTGCGAGGGAACCAAAAGATTGCCGAAGATGTTGTCCTCGGCACGTTTGAGAAAGCTGTCAAGCATCTGCAAAGCAAAGCGATCCGGCAAAGCTTTAAGGGCTGGCTGTTCACCACGGCGCGCCGGGAAGTGCTGACCCTTATCCGCAAGGAACAGGTAGCCGATAAGCACGCCGCCAAGCTGCTGCCAGAAGGCACCGACGCCACCGCTGATCCGCATGGACACCTGGAAAAACAAGAGATGCGCCGCCTGGTGTGGGAGGCAATGGCGCTGCTGCGCCTGCCAGAGCGGGAACTCCTGGAACTGTACATGCGGCAGGAGTTTTCAGCGCAAGCGATTGCCGATATGCGCGGCACCTCGCTTAATTCATTTTATACGCAGCTCTCCAGAGCGAAAATGGCGTTTAAGAAGGCTATGTTTTCCGTCACGCTATTTAGGCAGCGACGCGAAGCGTGCTCAGAGCTGGATGAACTTTTAACAAAATTGCAGGCAGTCGATCTGACACGGCCTGTTCACAAGGCGATTCAGAAGCATTTAGCCACCTGCCTGCGCTGTCAGGAAAACAGCCGAAGGCACGCTTATCCGCTGGCCATCTTTGCTGGCCTGGACAATGTTCGCCCTGCACCCGGCACCCAAGATGCCATTTGGCAGCGCCTTTCGTCTAGGCTGAATGGATCAAGCCCGACCCGGGTCAACCAACGGCCGTTGCGCCAACGGCTCCAGTCAGCCACGAAGGGCCAGCTATTTGCTGTCGTCGGCCTGGTTGGCCTGCTGGCGCTTGCCCTGGCGCTGCTGCCGCGGCTCGGGCGCACCAGCTCGCCTGTTGTCACAGATCCGCCCGATGTTCACAGCACAAGCCACGTAGCAGGGCAGCCCTCCACCAACCCGGTCATTTCTATCGTCTGGACGCAGCAGTCAGAAACGGCCGCTTACTCCATCTTCTGGAACCAGGAAACCATCGCGTTGCCCGATCAGGAAGCTGATTTGCCAGGCAGCGCTACCGGTGCAACCAGCCCCCCGTTGGCCAGCGGCCTCTGGTATTTTCACCTGCGTACACAGGGACAGGATGGGTCTTGGACCAGCACTGTTCACCGAGGCCCCTTTATCATTACGGCTGAAACGATTGAGCCAACGGCCGTACCAACCCAAACAGCTACGCAAGCCACAACCGAGCCAACACCCGTACCAAGTCTGACACAATCGCCCACATCCACCCCCTCACCCACGCCGTCAGCGACGCCCTCAGGCACAGCCACGCGCTGCGGCCCGCCGGTGGGCTGGGTTTCCTATACCGTCCTGCCGAGGGACACATATTCCAGCTTGGCCAGAAGGACAAACAGCGCCATTCCGGCCATTCAGCAGAGCAATTGCACCACAAGCGTGCAGCTTTTCGCGGGTCAACAACTCTTTTTGCCGTTTATTCCGCCGCCAATCCCTACTCTCACCGCAACCACGTCACCTTCGCCAACAGTCACGGTTACCGTTTCACCAACCGTAACGCCAACACCCACCACTACGTCAACGGCCTCACCGATGGCCACAACAACGCCAACTGTTACCCAAACCGCAACGGCGACATCTACGCCAACACCAACATCTACAGCAACACCAACTGATGAACCAATTGAAGAATAAGTAAAAAGTGTAAGGTTTTGCCCACCTCAGCGTCGTACTAAGTAGAAAGGCAGCAGAATCGTTTTATTAAATGCTTGAGGAGGCAAATCATGTTACCAGTAAATGTAGCTCACCGTTTGATTGCAGCGTTGGCAGACAATGACACGGCCGTTTTGGACACAATTTTGCCGGGGAACGCCTATCTGCAAGTGCGGGGAAACGGCCGTATGCAGCTTTTTTGGACGCGCCCACGGGTACGCGCCGCCCTGTTAGCCGAATTTTCTCGCTGTCCCAGACCAATCGTGACGATTGGCGATGTGACCCCCCACACGTCTAGCATTGGCGTCACTTTTCAGATCGAGGCGGTAGAGAACGGCCGTTTGGCCAAATATGATTACTTCGCCCTGCTCGTTCCCCGCAATGGCCAGATACAGACGATCATTCTCTACTCCTATCACGAAGCAGTTTCTGCGCCCGTGGACGTCTGGTCACTTTCATTCCCATCAGACCATACGCTTCTAAAACGGGTTTCGGCACCCAGGATCGGTTCTCTCTCTTATTAGCCAACATCCCAACACTTCTGCAAAATCAACACCACCACGCCAGCCAAAAGAAAAGACCGCTTCTTGCGAGGCGGCCTTTTTTGACTGCAATAAAGATTGGCTCAATCTAGGAGATTGAACCAATCTGCGAATTAACTTTCGTACGCTTCGATGGGGAGGCAGGCGCAAACCAGATTGCGATCGCCGTAAACGTTGTCGATGCGGGCGACGGCGGGCCAGAACTTGCTGCTGCGCACCCATTCTGTAGGGAAGGCGGCCGTTTCGCGAGAATACGGCCGTTCCCAACCCTCACTCGCAATCATCGACGCCGTGTGCGGCGCGTGGGCCAGCACGCTGTCCTCGTGGGCCACGGTGCCGTTCTCAATCTCAGCAATCTCCTGCCGAATCTGAATCATGGCGTCGCAGAAGCGGTCTAACTCCACCAATGACTCGCTTTCCGTTGGCTCAATCATGAGCGTGCCGGGCACGGGGAAGGACATGGTAGGGGCGTGAAAGCCGTAATCCATCAGCCGCTTGGCCACGTCGTCTACCGTTACAAATTCCTTGAGCGGTCGTAAATCGATGATGCATTCGTGGGCCACACGGCCGTTTTCACCTTTGTACAAAACGGGATAATGGGGATCGAGTCGTTCAGCGATGTAGTTGGCATTCAAAATCGCCACTTCGGTCGCTTTTTGCAGCCCGTCGTCGCCCATCATGGCAATGTAGGCGTAGGGGATAGGCAGGATGCTGGCGCTGCCCCACGGTGCGGCCGAAACCGGGCCAATCGCCTGCGCGCCGCCCACACCAGCCACCACCGGATGGCCTGGCAGGAACGGTACCAGATGGGTTGCGACGCCAATCGGCCCCATGCCAGGGCCACCGCCGCCGTGCGGAATGGTAAACGTTTTGTGCAGATTCAAGTGGCACACATCCGCCCCAATTTTGCCGGGACTGGTCAGGCCAACCTGGGCGTTCATGTTGGCCCCGTCCATGTACACCTGCCCGCCGTTGTCGTGAATGATTTCGCACATCTCTTCGATGGCTGCTTCAAACACGCCGTGAGTTGAGGGGTAGGTAATCATGACGGCAGCAAGCCTGTCGCTGTGCTTCTCGGCCTGTTCGCGCAGGTCATCCACATCGATGTTCCCGTCATCGTCACACTTCACCACCACCACATCCATACCGGCCATTACCGCGCTGGCTGGGTTGGTACCGTGGGCCGAACTGGGGATGAGGCAAATGTTCCGCTGATTATCGCCACGCGACAGGTGGTAGGCGCGAATGACAAGCATCCCGGTGTATTCACCCTGTGCGCCAGAGTTTGGCTGCAGGGAAACGGCCGCAAATCCCGTTACTTCTGCCAGCCAATTCGCCAGCCGCTTGAACAGCACCTGATACCCCTCTGCCTGATCCAGCGGCACAAAGGGATGGAGTCCCCCAAATTTGGGCCACATCACCGGCAGCATTTCGGCCGTAGCGTTCAGCTTCATGGTGCAGGAGCCCAGCGGAATCATTGAGTGCGTTAGAGATAAATCGCGGGCTTCTAACCGATTGATGTATCGCATCATTTCCGTTTCGGAATGGTAGCTGTTAAAGACGGGGTGCGTCAGGTATTCGCTGGTGCGCGCATGGACTGCTGGATAGGCTAGCTCAACGTCATTGGACATCGCGTAAACGTCAAATTGGTCTTTGCTGGCACCAAAAATTTCAAGCAGCTGCGCAATTTCAGATGGCTTCACAATTTCGTCGAGGGAGATTCCAATTCGGCCGTCCTCAAAATAGCGCAAATTGATCTCGTTGGCCAATGCCGCTGCCTGAATTTGTTTCTGGCTTTTAGGGCCGCCAGACACGGTGATGGTGTCGAAAACGGGCTGCGCGTTGGTGGAATACCCTAACTGGGCCAGACTGTTGCGCAGAACGGCCGTTAACAGCTGAAGCCGCCGGGCATTCTTGCGTAACCCCTCTGGGCCGTGGTACACCGCATACATCGAAGCCATAATGGCCAACAGCACCTGTGCTGTACAAATATTGCTGGTGGCTTTCTCCCGACGGATGTGCTGCTCACGCGTTTGCATCGCCAGCCGCATTGCCGGATTGCCCTGTGCGTCAATCGACACACCCACCAATCGACCCGGTAACTGTCGTTTATAGGCTTCACGTGTCGCCATGAAAGCAGCGTGTGGCCCACCATATCCCATCGGCACACCAAAGCGCTGGCTGTTGCCAACGACTACATCGGCACCAAACTCGCCCGGAGCACGAAGCAAGACCAACGCCAGCAAATCAGCCGCAACAACCACCAGGGCATCATTGTCGTGCGCTGTTTTCACGAACGGTTCGTAATCAATAATGTCGCCATTCGTCGCTGGATATTGCAGCAAAGCGCCAAAACAATCGGCAAAATCGTAGCCGACATGGTCACCGATTACGACGTTAATGCCTAATGGTTCAGCCCGGTTTTTTACAACCTCAATGGTTTGCGGATGGCACAGATCAGAAATGAAGAAAGTATTCGCCTCCGAACGGCGCGGACGCTGGCGTAAGCAAAGGGTCATCGCTTCAGCCGCAGATGTGCCTTCATCCAGCATGGAGGAGTTGGCAATTTCCATACCGGTCAAATCCATAATCATCGTTTGGAAGTTAAGCAATGCTTCCAAACGTCCTTGGGCAATTTCTGCCTGGTAAGGGGTGTATTGGGTGTACCAGCCCGGGTTTTCAAAGATGTTGCGCAGCACAACTGGCGGCGTCATAGTATCGTTATAACCCATGCCAATGAAGCTACGGTATAACTTATTTTGGGCGGCAAGGCTGCGCAGTTCTGCCAAAATCTCGGACTCGCTGCGCGGCGGGTCCATTTGCAGCTTGCCTGACAGGCGAATTTTCGCGGGGATGGTTTGGTCAATCAGTTCGGTCAGCGATTCGACTTTCAGGCTGGTTAGCATGTGGGCAATTTCTTCTTCACGGGGCCCAATGTGCCGATCTACAAAATGATCGGTTGGTTGTAGTAAATCGCGGTTACTCAGATGGATGTCGTCGTTGAGTTTGCCATTATGGCTGCCATTTTTCAACGCAGCGGCAGCGGCGACGGGTGTGGGAATCGTCATGTTTTGTCTCCAAATCTACGAAACGGCAGCTCGTGGGTAAATGACAATATTAGCTGACCGTTTTTATATAGGGCTGACAATCAACTCATTGTCGGAATGGCATTGCCAGCCGGATGGAACGGGTACTGCATTGCGACTGCTATTTCGCTCTCATTCCGTGGGGAAGCTCTTTACTCACGCTCACTCAGGCTTTTCTCGTAAGCGGCAGCATCCATCAGGGCATCCAGTTCATCAGGGGCGCTCATTTTTACTTTGATAAGCCACGCTTCACCATATGGCTCCTGGTTGATCAATTCTGGTGTATCGATGAGATCGTCGTTTACGGCCGTAATATCACCGGAAACAGGCATCAACAAATCGGCTGCGGCTTTGACAGATTCAACCACGCCAAATGTTTCGCCAACGCCAAAGAAGTCGCCTTCATTGGGCAACTCTAGGTAAACAATATCGGACAAAGCGTCCTGGGCGTGATGGGTAATGCCAATGGTGGCAACGCCGTCCGTGACACGCACCCACTCATCATCTGTGCTGTAGCGTAAATCTGCTGGTATATTGCTCATTTCTATCTCCTTGATTGGGATTGGGCCACAGAGAACGCTGCGATTTTCAGAACGACTGTCTATTTCTCTGTCGTCTCCGTGGCAATGCTTAATCTTTCGGCCAACAAAAAAGGACGCATAGCAATCTTAAGAATTGCTAGCGTCCTCTGTCATAGACCTGAGAGATTCGAAGCAAACGTTTTGGTTTGCTCTTGCCCCGTCGGTGTGTGCGTTCATTTACGCTATCGCTTAATTAACGCGCACTTTCCAGAATTACCCAGCGGCCCGGTCCTTTTACCTGAGAGTTTCACAGTAAATGGTTTAGGTTTACTGCTTGCCCCTTCGGTGACGCAAAAATTGATGCATACTCTCCCGAACGGCCGTTTGTATTATTCAATTGTTCAGATAAAGGTATATCACAACATTGTAAGGATTGCATCCACAATGTGCAAGGTACAATTTATACCCAGCCACGCAGCCGCACGGCTTCGGCCACCCGATCCACTGCCACTAGATAAGCCGCGACACGCGTATCTACATTTTTTGACTCTGACATATGATGAACAGCTTGGAACGCCGTTGTAATCTTCTTGTCCAAACGCTCATTTACCATCGATTCATCCCAATAGTATTGGTAGCCATTCTGCACCATCTCAAAATACGAAACAATAACGCCACCTGCATTGCATAAAAAGTCGGGAATAATATAGATCCCTTTGTCATTGAGTATATTATCCGCATCCGGGGTGGTGGGGCCATTGGCCAGTTCTGCCACAATGCGTGCCTTCACGCGATCTGCATTTTGGCTTGTAAGCTGATTCTCAATCGCGGCAGGAATCAGAATATCTACCTGCATTTCCAATAGTTCCTGGTTGGTAATATTTTCTGTACCAGAGCAATCCATTAGTTTGCCCGTTTTCCGCTGATGCGCCTGGGCCATATCAAAATCGATGCCATTGGGATTATAAATGCCACCAAACTCATCGCTGACGGCGATCACCTTCAGGCCAAATTGCTTTTGGCCTAAATTATGGGTGAAGGAACCCACATTACCAAACCCTTGTACCGCACAGGTGGTCCCTTCCAGATTAATGTTTTTTAGCCTGGCAGCTTCACGGATGGTGAACAAACCGCCCATCGCCGTCGCCGGGGTGCGCCCAGCCGAGCCGCCCAACGCCAGGGGCTTGCCCGTGATTGTACCGGGCTCCCGCCTGCCATTGATGGTTTCATACTCATCGAGCATCCAGGCCATAATGCGGGGGTTGGTGTTAACATCTGGCGCAGGGCTATCCTGGTTAAGGCCCACATAGCGGGCAATATTTCGCATATACCCCCGACTCAATCGCTCTAGCTCACCCTGGGACATCTCGCGTGGGTTGCAAATGACGCCGCCTTTGCCGCCGCCAAGTGGGATATTGGATACGGCCGTTTTCCAGGTCATCCAGGCCGCTAAAGCCCGCACCGTGTCAATTGTTTCATCGGGATGGAAGCGAATGCCACCTTTTGCTGGGCCGCGGGCATCATTATACTGCACGCGGTAGCCTTGGAAGGTTCGGGTTGTATCATCATCCATTCGTACGGGAATGGTGAAATGGAATTCACGCATTGGCTCTCGCAAAAATGCATGCATATCCGGGTCCAGCTGAAGCACTTCAGCAGCTTCATCCAATTGAGACTGTGCAATTGTAAATGGGTTCAGATTTTCTTTCATTATGAGACTACTCCATTAATAAAGTGGGTTAAGGGATTGTGCCAACATGACAGATGTTGAGTTTTTTAGGTGGGCTGGAAAAGCTCTGGAGTACACAGATAAACAGAGGTTGCCTTCTGTGTCAAATGACGTGATCAACTGGTGGGTATATTGTTCCATATCTAGTCAACAGCCATTGGCTACTTTGCTGCATTGTACAGGATAGATCTATGAAGGTAAACACTCTTAGCGCCGCTATGTGTCGATGCATGACTTTTTGCTCGTAGAATGATTATTTTCATTATGCCAGTTCACCAGGAAACAGGTAAGCCACCGTAGACTTTACGACTTCAAGTCAGCCCTCTACCCAATCGGGAATGGCTCTGGTAAACTAGTAATTCGTCCAACGAATGTTGGCGCATAAGGGATTCAAATTGAAACAGACAAGGGGAAGCAGTGTCGCCCATTTTCTAGCCGATACTCTTTGTTGGCTGGTTCAACACTCCCTTAACATAGCTGATCTATGATCAACCAACTCATTCTTGCCTTCATTCTTAGTAGCGTAGTGGTTGCCCTGGCATATTGGCGCGGTTCATTGGCTGGATCTGGTGCAGCAGGGGCTTTGCTGATAGGAACGATCATCTTTGGTTTTGGCGGCTGGATCTGGGGCGTCTTGCTTGCGCTCTTTTTTATCAGCTCCAGCTTGTTGTCTCACTTTAAAGAGCGTGAAAAACAGGCCGCAGCCGAAAAGTTTGATAAAGGTCACCGCCGCGACTGGGGCCAAGTTTTGGCCAACGGTGGGGCGGGGGCTTTTGTCGCTCTGCTACAGACACAAATCTTCTCGCCCTTGTGGTTGCCACTTTTTTTAGGCGCCATTGCCACAGTTACGGCCGATACCTGGGCGACGGAGCTAGGCACGCTCAGCAGGCGGCAACCGCGCCTTATCACCACAGGTCGGGTTGTACCGGTCGGCACTTCTGGCGGCATCTCGATTATGGGCACGGCCGTTTCGTTGATAGGTGGTTTGCTCATTGGGCTGGTCACTGGCCTGCTTTCGCAAAGCAACCTTTTGGTACTTACTATCACAGGTGGCCTCGGCGGCCTGGCTGGCTCCTTATGCGACAGCTGGCTGGGAGCAACCGTTCAGCAGATTTATCGCTGTGAAGTTTGCCAAAAAGAGACAGAAAAGAGGCTGCATCACGACCAGCCCACCCACCCACTGCGGGGCTGGGGCTGGATGAACAATGATATGGTTAATTTTGTATCTTCGGTGGTGGGGGGCTTAACGGCCGTATTGGTTTACTCTTTACTGGTAGCGTAAAAATCACTCATTATGGGATTGCTTACTGAACACACATCGCACACAGGAGTTGCAATGGAATTGCAAGCACGCCCTGCCGGCTTCACCCTCCGGCATACGCTCAAAGCAAATAATCGCGCCATCACCCGGCTGGCCTGGGCGCCAGATGGCAATCAGCTGGCCTCAGCTTCGTACGATCAAACCGTCCGCATTTGGGATACCGTTGCCGGAAAAGAACTGCGTCAGCTTTATGGTTACAGTGGCTCTGTCTTTACGGTGGTGATTACCGCAGACGGCCGTTATGCTATTTCTGCCTCCAAAAACGCCTTAAAAGTATGGGATATGGCCGGCGAGAATCGTTCACGCACCTTGCGCGGTCATGCCGACTATATTTATGCCGTTGCTGCTACGCCAGACGGCCGTTATGCACTCTCTGGCGCCTACGATGAAACCATCCGCATCTGGGACTTGCAAACCGATAAAGTAGAAAAGGTGCTCACCGGGCACAAAGGACGCATTGGTTGCCTGACGGTGTCGCCAGATAACGCCACTATTCTGTCTGGCGCAGCAGATAGCTGCATTAAGCTGTGGGATTTAGCCACTGGACAAACCAAGCAAACGCTCGACGGGCATCGCGGTGAAATTTTAGACCTGGCAATCTCCCCCGACGGGCAGACAGTCGCCTCTGCCTCCCACGATGGAGACGTGCGGCTGTGGCACGTCGCGAGCGGTGAGCCAATCACCGTGCTTAGGCAACATAGCAAACAGGTTACGGGGGTTTCCTTCTCGGCAAACGGCCGTTTGCTCGCTACAAAGTCGGCCGATGGCACCGTCTGCTTTTGGCGCTCCACCGACTGGCAAATCGTTGCTAATCTAGAAGAAACACACTCCAAGTTTGCTTTTGCCGGGCTGGCCTTTCATCCAAAAGAAGCCACCATAGCCACCTTGGGGGAAAAAGACAAAATCATTCGCGTATGGGATTTAGACGAAACGCAATGGTTCTAAAGCACCACCCATTTTCCACAATTTTCACTCCGAAAAGGCCAAAAACATGCTACCATAGCGGCGACTTTATTCCATTTCGCCTAGATTCAAGTCTGATCCTGAAACTGCCACATTTCAGCCTCAGCAACAGGTAGGGGCATGTACCAAGAAATTGGCCGCAGTGCTATTGTTCACAACAAACGAGTTATTGCTCACGCTACCCTGGACGCACACCTCAACATCCTGAGTTACTCTCCGGAACTGTGCGAATGGTCCTGCCTGGCGCCAGACACGTTTGCTGGAAGCAATCTGTTTAGCCTGTTTCCCCAGTTAGAACCCAGCCATGACCTCGTTTTTCAAGCGTTACAGGACCCAGAAAACGTCTTCGTTTACCAAAATGTCCACTTTGCCCAAAACCATGATCCCAATCAGGTTTTTGACCTGCAGCTGGAACCAATTTCAGAACTACCCAACAAGCTTCTTTTAACTGTCATCCCTTTGGTCTCACAGCTGGAAAACCCTGAAATGCCTTCCAGCAGTGACAAAAATCTGGTTGCCCTGTCTCGGCGCAACCGTGAGCTGTTGCTGCTCAATCGCGCCAGCCAGATTCTGACAGCGACGTTGAATGCGGAGGAGGTGCTAGAGCGACTGCTCCAGGTGACAGCTCAAATTATCAATGCCACAGCGAGCTCTGTTTGGCTGTGGCACGATGATTCCCAGGAACATCTGGTTTGCCGAGCAGCCTTTCATCCCGGCACGGAGGAACGGCTGGTGGGTATGCTGGTTGCATCTGGCCAAGGTGTGGTTGGTTGGGTTGCTGAGACAAATGAAGGCACGATTGTCGTCAATCCCGCCACGGACGGCCGTTTCTACCCCCACATCGATACGTCCAGCGGCTTTGTTACAAAATCGATTCTTGCGGTTCCCATCCATCTACGCGACCGAATTCTTGGTGTTCTGGAGGTGGTCAACAAACGAGATGGCGACTTCCTACCCAGCGATCTGGCCTATGCTGAAATGTTGGCCGCTTCTGCCGCCATCGCCATCGACAATGCCCAGCTTATCGAAACTTTGCGGCAAAAAATGGCTGATCTAAAAACTCAAAATGATGAATTGGAGGCCTTTGACCACACCGTTGCCCATGATTTACAAAACCCGTTGGCACTGGTTGTTGGCTTTGCCGATCTTTTACAAACCAAGGGAATTCATATCTCGCAAACGGAGCAAGAGCGGTCGCTGGCCCTGCTGGTGCAAAATGCGCACCGCATGAGCAATATTATTCAAGAGCTGCTGATGCTTTCCAGCGTGCGCAAACGGGATGTTGAAACGCATCCACTCGATATGTCTGCGGTGGTGCTAGGCGCACTGGATCGTTTGCGCTTTACGATGGAACAGCACAAAGTGCGCATCATCCTGCCGGATTCCTGGGCCGTTGCCCGTGGCTATGCACCCTGGATTGAAGAAGTTTGGGAAAATTACCTTAGCAATGCCCTGAAGTATGGCGGTGACCCTCCCCAAATTGAACTCGGTGACACTGTTTTGCCAGACGGCCGTATTAAATTCTGGGTTCGCGACAATGGGCAAGGCATTCCCCGGGAAAAGCTCCCTCTGCTGTTTACCCCCTTCACCAAACTTAGTGAGGTGCGCGTGACGGGGCACGGCTTGGGACTTTCTATCGTCCGGCGCATTGTGGAAAAGCTGGGTGGCCAGGTTGACGTTGAAAGCAAGATCGGTGAAGGCAGCACGTTTGGCTTCATTTTGCCGCCTTATCACCACGTCGAGAAATAAGGTTGTTTTGGGCTGGCAGAGCCGCTTGCCCCACGCTATCATACCCCTTCAATTGAAAACAATATCATCCCATTTACTCAGAGGGTTTACCTTTTGAGTATTCCTGCAGGAGGTTCCATGTCTCAGCCAGAAAAACGGCCGATTACCGCAAAAGATTTGTACAAATTTGAGCTCGTATCGGACCCTCAAATTGCCCCAGATGGCAGCCACATCGTTTTTGGTGTTAGCCGCGTAGACGATAAGACGGAAAAAAAATATACCAATTTGTGGCTCGCTGCTGCCGATGGCAGTAGTCCACCTCGCCAATTCACGTACGGCGATCATGCCGACAACCACCCCCGATGGTCACCAGACGGCCGTTCCATTGCCTTCCTCTCCAACCGCAAAGATGAAAAGCAGTTCCAGATCTACATCATTCCTTTGAATGGTGGCGAAGCCCGCCCCGTAAGCAAAATGGAGGGCAGCTTTGCGGGATTTAGCTGGTCGCCAGACGGCCGTACCTTTGCCACTCAGTTCCGCCAAAAAGATGCCGCAGCAGTGGAACGCGAAAAGGATGAGCAGAAAAAGAAGCTGGGCGTGGTAGCGCGCCACATTACCCGGCTCGACTATAAATTTGACGGCGGCGGCTATACGCCAGAAGAAAAGTGGCACATCTGGACCATCGACGCCGCCAGTGGGGAGGCTACCCAACTCACCGACGGGAATAAATTTGATGAAACCCAGCCACAGTGGACGCCAGACGTCCGTTACCTCATCTTCATCTCCAACCGCGATCCTCAGCCTGACGTCAATTGGGACCAAACCGAGCTATATCGCATTCCTGCCGCTGGCGGTGAGATGGCCCTGATTCCCACACACGAAGGCCGTAAATTCAACCACACCCTATCGCCGGATGGGCAATGGATTGCCTACATGGGGCGCAAGCAAAAGGGTCGCTGGTATCAAAACGACTGCATCTACCTTGCTCCCGCCAGCGGTGGTGAAGCGCGCAACATCACGGCAGCGTCTGATCTCCATCTTTCTATCGTTACCCTCACGGATGTTGGCAGCGGTACACCCCAAACGCCACCGACCTGGTCAAAAGACGGCCGTACCCTTTACACCATGGCTACCGAAAAAGGCAACCAACCGCTGCTCGCTTTCAGCACAGACCCAGAGGCGCCCGGTTACCAGCGCATCATCAATGATGCCGGGCTGGTTGGCAGCTTTACCCTAGATGCGGCTCAACAAACCGTGGCATATTTGTGGGGCGATTTTGCCGGACCTGCCCGGGTGCGAGTGCGCAACCTGGCCAATAATCAAACCCAAACCCTTACGAGCTTTAACCAAAGCTGGCTTGCAGAAATAGCCAATGGCGAGATTGAAGAGATGTGGTTTAAGGGGAAGGATGGCACCGACCTGCACGGCTGGATCATGACGCCACCCGGCTTTGATCCCAGCCAAAAATACCCATCTATTTTAGAAATTCATGGTGGTCCGCAAACCCAATACGGCCGTGCCTACTTCCATGAACTCCGCCTGCTGGCCGCTCAAGGCTATGTCGTTTATTGGAGTAACCCGCGCGGCAGCCAGGGCTATGGTGAGGACTTCGCTGGCGCCATTTACAACCAGTGGGGCACGGTCGATTTTGATGACGTCATGGCCTGGGCCGACACGGTTGAAAAACTGCCCTACATCGACCCCGAACGCATGGGCGTAACCGGTGGTAGCTACGGAGGCTACATGACCACGCTTATCATTGGCCGGACAGATCGCTTTAAAGCTGCCGTTGCCCAGCGCGTG
>CBDUOF010000064.1:0-16798 GCA_965368765.1 uncultured Anaerolineae bacterium
TACGGTAATAACGCTATAAGTCACGCCTGGGCCAGAGCGCACATTCATGGCGCCAGTAGAGACCAGTGCTGAGGCGGTAATGCCGGGGGCGGTTGCCACTGGCAAGGTGCTGATGGCGACATTGGGTGTTATGAGTGTGACGTTAACCCAGCCTTCCGTCCCGTTGGCCAGCCGAATTTTGGCCCAGCTACTGTTGGCATTCCGGCCAATGAGGGTAACAACATTGCCCTGGTTCACCACGGCAACCGGACTATAGGCGACGCCAGGTCCGCTTCGCACGTTGAGTGCTCCTGTAGCAATCGTGGCCGTCGAGCCGGTCGGGGGGGCAGCGGTGGGTGTCGCTGTGGGGTTAGGCACGCTGGTGCCCGTTGGAACGGCCGTTGGCGTGGCTGTGACCGTTGTTGTTGCAGTCGCCGTGGCCGGGGTTACCACATCCAGGCTGCTGATGGCGACGCTGGGGGTAATGTAGCTGCTGCTGGCATTGACCCAACCAAGCTTCGCCGAGGCCGTTTGTACGTAGGCCCAGGTGCTGTCTGCATTGCGCCCCAACAGGTTGACCACGTTGCCCTGATTGATCACGGTTACCACCGTGTATGTCAACCCGGGCCCGGAGCGCACGTTAAGCGCACCTGTCACAACTTCCGCAGTGGCGGTTTGGGTACTGGTTTGATTGGCAAAAACTTGACTCGTCAGGAACAAGGATGCAAGGAGAAATATGACGAGGAACCATTGCTTACCGTTAAAAAATGATCGGTTCATAACTGTCCTCCTGAGTAGATGACATAACGTCTTGACATAGTATAGACCAGATCCACCTTTAACCGCAAGAGGAAGATTATGTAAAAACGGCCGTTTCCCCGTTCCACCCAAATGACCAGACAGGATATCTTGCCCGCGCTTTCGTTGTTAGAAAATCCTGTTCAGTCGCCGAATGGGAGTCATTTCATGCCGTATTCATTGCCCTCGCATATCCAACAGCCAGTCGGTATAATTAAACGCGGATTTTTTGAAACATTGACGCACATAAGTCGATACTACATTGGAGCAAAAACAGCTATGGAATCGCTAAAACCGCGCATTGTTATTGCCAAGCCTGGTCTCGATGGACACGATCGGGGCGCCAAAATTGTTGCCCGAGCCTTGCGAGACGCCGGGATGGAAGTAATTTATACCGGTTTGCGCCAGACGCCAGAGATGGTGGTGGAGGCTGCCCTGCAGGAAGATGCCGACGCCATTGGCTTAAGCATTTTGTCCGGGGCTCATATGCCGCTCGTTGAGCGCATTATTGACCTTTTAAAACAGAACCAGATGCAGGATGTGCCGCTTTTTTTAGGCGGCATTATTCCTAATGATGATGTTCCTGTGCTAAAGGAGTTAGGCGTTGACGGTATTTTTGGCCCGGGAGCCAATATGGACGAGATTATTGCCTTTATTTGGGATGCGATTGGCAAATCCCCTTCCGAGGACGCAGCGTGAAAGAACTGCTGGAGCAAGTAAAGCTAGGGCAGATTCGAGCAATTGCTCGGGTGATCACGCAAGTTGAAAATAGCCCCAAAGCGGCAGAGCAAGCGATTCAGGCTCTTTATCCATTCACCGGGCAGGCCCATGTGGTTGGCATTACTGGTTCGCCTGGTGCTGGAAAAAGCACGGTGGTCAATGCTCTCGTACAGACGCTTCGCCAGCAGGAGGCGCGTGTTGGCATTATTGCCGTCGACCCGAGCAGTCCGTTTACCGGCGGGGCTTTGCTTGGCGATCGGGTTCGAATGCGGGATTTATCGGGTGATTCCGGTGTTTTTATTCGCAGCATGGCTTCACGAGGCAGCCTGGGTGGATTGGCGCGAGCAACGGCCTCGGTTATCAAAGTGTTGGATGCCGCCGGCTTTGATTTTGTGTTGGTAGAAACGGTGGGTGCTGGGCAAGCAGAGGTGGACATAGCCAATGCTGCCCACACGACGATTGTGATTGAAGCCCCTGGCATGGGGGATGAAATTCAATCGATTAAGGCTGGTATCTTGGAGATTGCCGATATTTTGGTCGTCAATAAGGCTGATCGGCCGGGAGCAAATCGGACGGTGCAGTCATTACGGATGATGCTTCATCTGGGGCCAGTCGGCGGAACGCGGGCCCACGGCCGTCTTTCTGCCCAGGACACTGTGACGGAGAATGGAACGAAGCCAGCCGCTAGCTGGGATATTCCTGTGCTGGAAGCGGTTGCCACAGAAGGTAAAGGGATGCAGGCTCTGGCAGAGACTGTCCGAGAGCATATGAGCCATCTGCGGCAAAGCGGTGAATGGCTAAAACGGGAAAAGGAACGCAGTTGGCGCGAAGTGGAAATGCTGCTGCAGCTGCGCTTCATGTCCCAATTTCAGGCCACGGTCCCTAGTGAGATGCGTGACATGTTGTTAACGGCCGTTGCTCGGCGTGAGGTTGATCCTTATACGGCCGTTAACCAACTTTTATCTAAAGCAGCGAACAAGCGGGAAGAGTAAAGCAAGTTATTATGATGGCATACGGAGATATTAAGCTGTTCGCTGGCTCAGGATGCCCTGAACTTGCGCAACGCATTGCAGATTACGTAAAAATTCCGCTAAGTGGCTGGGACATCGTTGAATTTCCCAATGAAAACCTTTTTGTAAAGCTGCACGGCAGCGTTCGGGGTCAGGATGTTTATCTCATCCAAAGCCATACTCGGCCCGTCCATCGCAACATCATGGAAACCCTGATTGCGATCGATTGCCTCAAACGCGATTCGGCAGGGCGAGTAACGGTGGTTGTGCCATATATGGCCTATTCGCAAAGTGACAAGAAAGATCAGCCTCGCGTACCGATTTCGGCGCGGCTTTTGGCGGATCTTATTGAAGTGGCTGGCGCGGATCGTTGGATGACAATTGATTTGCACGCTGCGCAAATCCAGGGCTTTTATAAAATTCCTGGTGACTCTCTGACCGCTTTCCACATTCAGATAGACTATTTCTTAAAGAAAGCGCTCGATGCGGTTGTGGTGACGCCTGACTTGGGATTTGCCAAGCAGGGTCGAAACTTTGCTGCCGAACTAAATTTGCCGCTGGCTTTTGTGGAAAAACGGCGTGTTGGGAACAAGAATGAGCGCGAAGCATTAACCTTGATTGGGAATGTTGCAGGAAAAGACGTCATTATTGTTGACGATTTGGTGGACACGGCTGGATCTATTCAGCAGGCTGTTCAGCTGGTTAAGGCCCAAGGGGCCAAGAATGTCTATGTCTCCTTTACACATCCTGTTTTATCAGACCCAGCCATTGATCGATTGCGCAGTCTGCCTATCAAAGAGATAGTTACCACGGATACCATTCCAATATCCTCAGAGAAGATGTTGCCCAATATTACTGTCCTATCAGTTTCTGAGTTGTTGGGCGAGGTGATACTGCGTTCGCATGAAGGTCGCAGCGTCGGCGAACTGTTTAACGAGTAGTGCTCAACGAAATTGGAAAAGCGCAACTCTAACATAAAATTAAGGCATTATTGGTACACTTTCTCTCTTTTGTTACTAGAGATTGGTCGTCGAATACGGCCGTTTATTATCATACATAGTTAGAATAAATTTTAAGTAGGCTTATGTTTAAGAAAATTGTCTCTAAATTCGTTGGGGATCCCAACCAAAAAATTATCGATAGCTTAATGCCCGTCGTGAACCAAGTGGCTGAGCTAGAACCACAAATGCAGCAGCTCACAGACGACGGTTTGCGGGCAAAAACGGCCGAATTAAAAGATCGTCATGCAGCTGGCGAATCCTTAGACGATTTGTTGCCAGAAGCCTTTGCCCTGGTGCGTGAAGCTTCTGTACGGACCACCGGGTTGCGCCATTACGATGTGCAGATCATGGGTGGCATATTGCTCCATCGCAGCGACGTAATTGAGATGCGCACGGGTGAAGGTAAAACACTCGTCGGAACCTTACCGCTTTTCCTCAATGCCCTGACGGGACGGGGTGTCCATTTGGTAACGGTCAACGAATATCTGGTGCGCCGTGACGGTGGCTGGATGGGTAAGATTTTCCACTTGCTTGGCCTGACGGTTGGCTGTATTGGACCGCAGAAATTCTCAGCTTTATATGACCCCGATTACGTAAACCCGGGTGCCGAACTGGAAGATGAGCGCCTGGTCCATTGGCGTCCCAGCACGCGCAAGCAAGCCTATCTGGCCGATCTCACTTACGGCACTAGCAGCGAGTTTGGCTTTGATTATCTGCGCGACAATATGGCCACCAGCAAAGATAAGCTCGTTCAGCGGGACCTCGTTTTTGCCATCATCGACGAAGTAGACAACGTGCTGATTGATGAAGCACGCACCCCGCTCATAATTTCTGGCCCGGCTGACCGCTCTGGTAAAGAGTACAGTCGATTTTCAGAATATGTTCGCCGCCTGAAGCGCAATACTGAAGAAGATGAAGATGCTGAGCCGAACGGTCATTATGATTTGGATGAGAAAAGCCGCTCAATCAGTCTTACCGATATGGGCATCGCCGAAATTGAACAGCGCATTCCGGAAATTGATCCCGATGCGGGCGATAGTCTATATGATCCCCGCTTTTATCACCTGACCTATTACTTAGACAATGCGCTCAAAGCCCAATATATGTACAAGCGAGATGTGCAATATGTCGTACAGGGTGGTGAAGTGGTCATCGTCGATGATTTTACGGGCCGTTTGATGGCAGGCCGACGCTACTCGGAAGGGTTGCATGAAGCCATTGAAGCCAAGGAAGGCGTCCAGATTAAGCGAGAAACCGTGACGGTTGCCACCATTACGCTGCAAAACTATTTTCGCTTATTCGAGAAGCTAGCTGGCATGACGGGTACCGCGCTAACGGATGCCGAAGAGTTTGACAAGATTTACGAGCTGGGCGTGACGCCGCTACCGACAAACGTGCAGTACATTGTCGATAACAATCTACTTGGCTTGGTAGAGAAAAAGGTAAAGGTCGAAAGTTCAGAACAGACTGTGTACCTTGACCCTCAAACGCAGGAGCCGAAGTTCTATAAACGTCTTGATCATCCTGACCAGATTTATGGCACGGAAGAAGCCAAGGACAAGGCGATTATCCGTGAAGTGAAGCGTGTTGTGGAGATGGGCCGACCCGTTCTGGTCGGTACCACATCGGTTGAACATTCCGAGACGATTGATCGATTGTTGGGGCAGGCCGATATCGCGCATACGGTGCTGAATGCCAAGATACACCAATCGGAAGCGTTGGTTGTCGCCCAGGCGGGTCGCAAAGGTGCCGTGACAATTTCCACCAATATGGCTGGTCGTGGTACGGACATTTTGTTGGGTGGCAACCCGGAAGGTATGGCGGCTGAATTGTTGGAGCGGGAGATGTTTAAACGGCCGTTGCTGACTCAGCTCATCTTCAAATTTCTGGAAGAGGGGGAAGCAGCTGCCAAAGAATATACCAGTCGAAATAGTAAACTGGATGACGATCTGGTTCCCTGGATTATCGCTGAGAAAGAGAAGCTGGATGCTGCGCTTGCCGAAGTGGAAGAGGTTCAGGTCATGGGCTACCTGGCTCGCATCCTCGGTGAGCAATATCAGCTGGGCTATAACGAAATTAGGCAAGCCCTGCGCTTCATTAGCAGCGGCGATTTGGCCGAAGCGCGCGAATATCTGGAAGAGATGGATAAAGACGTTGCCCTCGTCGAAGAAGCCGTGCGCTTGCGTGATTTATACGTCGGCTACCAGCGTGTTCAAGGGGATAACGGCTTGCTAGCCCAATTTTTGGCCGAAATCATTTTTGAGAAACATTACAATGCGCGTGCGGCACTTATCCGGGCCATTTTACATGATGATAAAGAAGCGGCTGCTGTTGTGGTGCAATCCGTTCCCGGAATGGCCCACCAGTGGATTAAGAAGATTGAAGATTTACGGAAAGATACTGAAGTGCAGCGTGAGGAAGTTTGGCGTTTGGGCGGCCTGCATGTCGTAGGCTCAGAGCGGCATGAATCTCGCCGCATCGATAACCAGCTGCGTGGGCGTGCCGCCCGGCAGGGAGATCCTGGCTCTTCTCGATTCTTTTTGTCACTGGAAGATGAATTGATGCGCCGTTTTGGCGGTGAGCGACTCAAAGGCTGGATGTCCAAAGGGTTGTTAGCCAGCATTCCTGAGGATATGCCGCTTGAATTTGGTGTGCTAGATCGCATGATCGAAAGCGCTCAGGAACGTGTTGAAGGCTATAACTTCGACATGCGCAAAAATATTGTTGAGTATGATGACGTAATGAACCGGCAGCGCATGGCGATTTACAACGAGCGTCGCGGTATCCTGATGGGGGAAGGGGTCGATTATGATCAGCGCATTGACGATGCTTTTGCTGTTGCCATTGCGCAGCTGGTCGAAAATTACATAGAAAATTATGTCGCCTATGTCCGTGGTGAAATTGAACGCGTGGTGACAGATTTTACGACCGAGGCGACAGATGTCATCAATATTAACGCCGTAGTGGCGCGTCTGCGTGGTCTTTTGCCAGATATTGTCAAGATTGACAAGGCTGAACTCGGTGAATTCTCCAGCGATAAGTTGGTAGAGCGCCTGATGATTCTGGTGTACGAAAACGAAGAAAACGGCGCCAATATTTATCAGCTGTTGCGGGCAATGGGGCGCTTCTTGCCTTTGCTGCCACCTGTTCCGAACCTAGGTAGTTTGGCTTCACGTAAATCGGGGCAGGTGCAGGCCAAAGAAAACATCCGGCGTGACTATGTTGAAAACGTTCATAATTTCTACAATGAGTTTGTGGCTGATCATGTAGAAATGCCGGCTGACGACCGAGAGGAAATTTGGCAAGCGTCAGAAGAACAGCTGAACCAGGCGTTTGCTCACTTCACCTTGGATGGATTGTCGTTGAAAACGGCCGAATATCGGCAAACGCGATTCTCAAACCAGGCGAATGCCGCCCTGCGCAAGCTGTTGCTAGATACCCTGGCCGCACTTGATGGCGAACAGCTGGAAGTTGCCCTGAAAGCGTACGTCAGCAAGCAGCAAGAGAAATGGCGTATCCAAATTGGCGAAGAAGAGTACCGTAACTTCCAGCGCTTGCTGCTGCTAAATTCTATTGATCGGGAATGGCGTGACTATTTAACCGCCGCCGACGATCTGCGCCGCGAAATTGGCCTGGAAGCGGTAGGCCAGCGTGACCCGAAGGTGCAATACAAGATTCGTTCGGCGCAGATGTTTAACGATATGCGCAGTAATATCGAGCAGAATATTGTAGAACGCTTCTTCTTCCAGGTTGAACAGCACCGCTCTTTTGTCCAAAAACAAGAGGCAGAGACTGCCTACCAAACGCAGGCGCGTGACGCAGGCTACCAGGTGGTGAAGCGTGATAAGGGCCGCGGCGTGGAACTGCGTCGGGATATGCCAAAAGTAGGGCGTAATGATCCGTGCCCCTGTGGCAGCGGCAAGAAGTATAAGCAGTGCCACATGAAGCAAGATTTGGCTGCTGCCCAGTCGTCTGGGTCAAATGGACGGCCGTCAGCGTCTTCAACGCGATCGAGTAAAAAGCGTCGTCGCCGTCGTTAGACGAAAATACAGAGATTGATGGGACACTTTCCGCGTATTGCAAGACTTTTTACGTCTCTTTCACTTTGGACAATTGACGGCATTTCTAAAACATGGTTTCATGTTGTGGCGTTTGTGAAAGGAATACATTATTTGAATGAATGTGGTCGTCGACTAAACGGCTCATCCTAAATCACCTTAAATGGAGCAAAGTTCGAATCTTGCCTGAAACATCCAGGGCAAGCAGAATTTTTCTCTTGAAAGTAAGTCACACAACTTGTTATTTATCCAAAATGAACCCAGACTTACTTAATCCTACAGGTTCCCTATTTTGATTGGCCTATGATGTCCCACACGAATGATTCGCTTCATGCCCTCAATGTTCTGCAACAAAACCTTCGGACAGCCGCCACCTGGGATGCTGTTCAGTTGGCAATTCACGCTTTTGCAACCCGATATCTTGAGGTTGAGTCTGTACTTATTGTGCCGACGGCCGTTAATGAGAACAACGCGTTGTCCATCGGGGAAACGGGTTATGGCCTTCAGCTCTCCCCGATGCCGACAAATCAGGATCTCGCTGAATTAACGGCCGTTCTCCTTTCGACCAGCGCTTTCTTTCAGCAGCGGCAACCGCTCTCCCCAGCCCAACAGACATTACTCCAGCAAATCAGCCAGGCCATTATTGAGCAACAGCAATTTGATCTGATTACCGGGCGGATTGCCGACGGGTTTGTGGCGGCTTTTCCTGGATTCCGCGCCAGGCTGGTTCTTTGTCAGCCTGGGAAGGGGCCGCTGGCTCAGCATACTTTGTTTGGCGATGGGGTTGGCTGGCTTCCGGTAGCGGACGATCCGAATCTTATCGATGTGGCTGAAATTGCGCTTTTGCCTGAGGATTTGCAGCTTACGTTGCCTGTCAAGACGGCCAGCCAACAGGTGCGGGCGATTTTGCAGGTACACGGCGAAATGTTAGAGCGTTTGCGGTTTGAAACGGCCGTATTTTCTTTGGTCGCTGGCTATATTGGCGTCGCGCTGAGTCACCAACAATTGTTAAAGCAAGCGTGGCAGCGCGCCAACCAGCTAGAAACGATTTACCACGTAACAGAATCCGTGCGGGTATTGAAGCCCCTGCAGCAAACACTGCAGGAGATTCATGACCAACTCCTGCATATTTTTTCTCCGCCAACCTGCTATATTGCCCTGGTGGATAGCGGCGAAGACGTCATTGAATTTCCTTGTGTGCTGGAAAATCACCAGCGAATTACCCGACAACCGCTGCCGTTAAGCCATAGAGACAGCCTGGTTGCTTGGGTGATCAATAACAACGTGCCTTTTGCTACCGATGACTGGCCTCAAGAAGAAAAACCGGTGCCCGGGATTATAGGCAATGGCACAGCCTGTTCCATTATGTGCGTGCCGATGCGGCTGCACGGCGAGGCCCTTGGGGCTATCTCGATTCAAAGTGATGAGCCAGATGCCTTTGATGCGGCCGATTTTCAAACGTTAACGGCCGTTGCCGCTCATGTCACCGTTATTATTAAGAATGCCCGTTTGTTTAGCCAAACCCGGGAGCTGGTTGACCGCGGAGCGCACGATTACCAAACGGCCGTTGCCCTTCGCCAGGCTATCGCTGTTATCAGCACGTCGCTCCAGGCAGAATCAGTTGTTAATCATTTGCTGTTGGCATTGGGTAATGTAGTTTCCTACCACAACGCCTTTGCCTTTTTGCTTTCAGATGATGAGTTGAAGTTAATTTCCAGCCGTGATTTTTATGATCGACCGGTAACGCTGACAGCCCAAGAAGCAGAAGATGTCTGGCGGAACCATGCCCTGGTGCAAACGATTATTCGTGGCAAAGAGCTAATCCGAATCGATGACGTAAGAGCTGACGCACGCTGGCAACCCATTCCTCATACCGATACCACACGTTCCTGGATGGGCGTTCCGCTTTCAGCCGGTGGCGTCTTGCTGGGTATTCTCATATTCGACAGCCAGATTGCCAGCGCGTTTGACCAACGCGTTGAATGGCTGGCATCCACCCTGGCAGCACACGCCTCCGTTGCCATTCAAAACGCCATGCTTTTTGAGCAAACCGAGCAGCAACTGGCGGAGCTAAGCACCCTATATCAAGCCAGTGCCACCATGACGGCAAATTTGGACCAAGATTTTGTGCTGCAAACGGTCGTCTCTGAGATGGTCCGGGCTTTGCAGGTGGATAGCTGCACAATCTTTGTATGGGAGCAGGAGTTCCAAAGCTTATATCCAGCAGCGCACAAGACTCAAACCAGCCTGAATCGTCATAACCAGGACGAGGGGCTGATGGGGCTAAGCAGCATTGAAGATTTGGCAGCATATAGTGTGGTGCAGCACATATTTGAAACGCATCAAATTGAAAATTTAAAGATAGATGCCCCTGGTGATGCCGATGGTGCTACTTTGCTGGAAGCGGCTGGCTTTCAGTCCGTCATCTTGGTGCCGCTCGTGCGCCGCAACAAAGTGCTTGGCTTGCTTGCTTTGGGCGATGTCGTAGAAGCTGGAAACTATACACAGGGTCAACTGCGATTGGCGCAAAATCTGGCGGGACAGGCCGCTGTTGCAATTGAACATGCCCATCTATTTAGCCAGGCGCAGCGCCGAATTGAAGAGCTTTCAACTTTCCACGATATTGTGCTGCGGCTTAACGAGCCGCTAAGGCTCAGCGTGGTGCTAGATACCATTACGGAATCTGCCTTGAAGCTAATTCCCGCCACCAATCTACATATCTTTTTGTATGATTCGGATACCAAGACGTTTTCTAAGGGATCGGCACTGTGGCGAGACGGCCGTCGCACGGCGGCCGTGCCAGAATTGCGCCCGGCTGGTTCTGGCCTCACTTCCACAGTCGTCCAAGAAGGGCGTCGCATTGTCATTAATGATGCACCCAATCATCCCTTTTATCAGAGCGAGACCGCCAGCAAGTGGGGGATTTATGCGATCGCGGGTTTCCCGCTTAAGCATGGCGATAAAATAATTGGGGCATTTACGGCCACGTATTTATATGCGCATACATTTGACGAAGATGAGTTGTTGCTGCTCAATTTGCTTGCCGAGCAAGCGGCCGTTGCCATTCGCAACGCCAGCTCGTTTTCTGAGTCACAGCGCCGACTTCAGGATATGTCTGCCTTGGTGGATATGGCCAAGCAGGTCACTGGCAATCTGAAGTTGCAATCGGTTCTGCAAACCACGGTACAAATCTTGCAAGGGTTGCTCAATGCGCGTGCTAGCACCATTACGATGTTGACCGACGATGGTGAAGGGCTGATTGTAAAAGCGGCCGTGGGAATCAATCCAGAGTTTATGAATGCGCGAATGCAGCTTAGCGAAAGTATTTCAGGTGTGGTCGTGCAAAATCGGGAATTAGTTTACATTCGTGACTCATATACCGACCCAGACTTTCTCTTTTTTGATGATGTGGTGCGCAGTTTGTTGGTTGTGCCGCTGATCGTGCGGGATGAGCCTGTCGGCACGTTGACGATTGATAGTGACCGTCCCCATGCATTTACAGAGTCAGACACCCAGTTAATGACGATTGCAGCGGCGCAGGTGAGTGTGGCTATGGCCAATGCGCGCCTTTTTGAAGAACTGGAAGTGCGTGCCGCAGAGCTTGCAGTTGCATATGAAGAGTTAAAAGAAAGTGACCGGCTAAAAGATGAGCTTGTGCAAAATGTGTCGCATGAATTGCGTACGCCTCTCACTTTTGTAAAAGGGTACGTGGATTTGTTGATGGATGGCGACAAGGGATTGTTGACGCCAGACCAGCAGGAATATTTGCAGATCGTTTCCGAGAAAACGGACGATATAACGCGTATTATTGAAGATATTATTACTCTACAGAGAATTGATTCAGGCAATTTGCAGCTTGAGCGGTTATCGATGGCTGATTTGTTGCGTACGGCCGTTATTAGCCATCGCCTTGTTGCAGACAAGAAAGGTCTGTCCATTACCTGCCAAATTCCTGAAGGGCAATCTGGAATGGTTCGCATTGACAAGGGACGCATGAACCAGGTTCTGGATAATTTGATTGGCAACGCCTTCAAGTTTAGCCCGGATGGCGGTACTGTTCATTTGTCGATGGTGGAAAGCGACAATAACGTCCTGGTTTCAGTAGTAGATGAAGGGATCGGGATGCCAATTGAAAAACACCAACGCATTTTTGAGCGCTTTTACCAGATTGATGGTTCCTCGCGCCGTCGCTTTGGCGGAACGGGCATTGGCTTGGCCATAGTGAAACGGATCGTTGATGCCCATGAAGGTGAAATCTGGGTTGAAAGCGAGATTAATAAGGGAAGTGCCTTCTTTTTCACTTTGCCGATTGTAAAGCAAACTATTGTCAGCGGTGTGCCGGAGTTGCAATAGTGACGCATCGGTTAAAACAGTTATAATAAAATTAATCGGTTTTGGTGATGAATTCTAGCCCTTTGACTCCACACGAATAAGAGATAATGTATTGACGAAAAACAATGAACCTTCTGTAGCTGATTTGAAGACGCTGCCCAAGATAGATTTGCATAGGCATTTGGAAGGCTCACTTCGACTGGAAACATTGTTGGAGATTGCCCGCAACTATAAGCTTGAGGTGCCAAAAACAAATTTGGATGCGTTACGGCCGTTTGTCCAGGTGACCAACGATCCGGCTACACATGAGGCATTTCTGGGCAAATTTGAGGTGTTGCGCCATTTTTACCGTTCACCAGAACTTATTCACCGGCTCGTCTATGAGGCCGTGGCCGACGCTGCCGAAGACAATGTGAAATATCTAGAGTTGCGTTTTAGTCCGCAGGCGCTTACACGTGTCCGTGGATTTTCCTTGGCTGACGCTGCCGATTGGGTCATCGCATCCGTTGCGCAGGCGGAAGAAGATTTTGATATTCAGGTAGGCTTGATTGTGACGCTGGTGCGGCACGACCCCGTGGCTCAGGCGCAGCAGGTGGCGGAAATTGCTTTTGAACGGTTTGGTAAGGGGATTGTGGGGCTGGATTTGGCAGGCGATGAGGTGAAGTTCCCCTCACGGCCGTTTACGCCCTTATTTAAAGAAGCGAAACAGGTAGGCCTGGGCATTACGGTACATGCTGGCGAGTGGGCCAGTGCATTTGGCGTTCAGGAAGCCATTCTGGAACTGTTTGCAGATCGTATTGGACATGGCGTGCGCACCCTGGAAAACTCCGAAATTTTGCAGCTGGTACGGGAGCGGGAGATAGCTTTTGAAGTTTGCCTGACCAGCAATCTGCAAACGGGTGTCGTCTATCAAATGGATCATCATCCCTTGGTGGATATGTTGGATGTAGGACTCCTGGGGACAATCAATACTGATGATCCAAGCATTAGCAATTGTACCCTGACCGATGAGTATACTATTGCCATGAATCGGTTGAAAATTGGTTATCCAGCTTTGCGACAAACTATTTTGACCGCCGCGAACTCCGCCTTTTTACCCAAAGCGCAGCGCCAGGCGTTGGTCGCCAAGTTTGACACCCTCCTCCCGGAAGTTTATGGGACAAACGGCCGTTCTCAATCTACAATTTCCCAAACCTAGCTGCAGCTCATTGACTGGTTTACGTCGCTTCCCACTCTTTTAGAGCTTGTTTAATCATGTTTTGAATGCGTGGGTCTTCAATTTCGCGCGGTCGCTGGTACCGTATGCCATCCACATCAATTGTTAGTCCCCCATTTGAATCTTGTACCAAATGAATACTGCGCCCAGCAAGCCCTGGATCACGCTTTAGGTAACGCTGCAAAATAGCATCAACTTGTTCGACTAAACTTAACATTTTTCGAGCGCTGGCCTTGTTTCTTGCCGGCCGTGGCCGTAAGTTAGCCAGAAGCGAAGGTGAAGGTTTTGAACGCGATGCTTCAAGTGCGTCACGCTCCTGTTCCATTTGGCTAATGAATTGCTCCGCTTCCCCTTGCTCGGTGGAAGTGTTGGCCGATGAGGCTAAGGCAAGGGGTGGCGCGACGCCCGCATCGACTAAACTTTGGTAACCTCCGGCAAAGGCGATGAGCTCGCCAATGGCCGCGTGCATAAGCTGTCGTACATTTGCTTCGGGTATGTCATTGATCGATTCATACCGTTTATCACCAAAACTGACCACCAATTTGCCCATAGGGGGCGTGCGTAAAACCCGCATAATTTCGATTTCGTTCTGCATGATGTCCTCTTTGCTGTATCCTACCGTTTCTTACTAAAGCATTACTTTTGACAGTGAGCGCAATAATGTGTGCTGCGTCCGCCTAATACAATCCGCTCGATAGGCCGCCCACAGCTGTAACAGGGCTCTCCGGTGCGCCGAAAGACGGCCACCGCATTCTGCATATCACCTTTACTGCCATCTGGCTTTACATACAGTTCAATACTGGCGCCTTCTCGTTCAATCCCTAGCCGCAGCACTTTTTGGATAGCTGAATGAAGCGCCTGGAAGTCGGATTGGTCCAGACTGTTCGCCGGGCGAGTCGGGCGCAACTTCGCGTAGAATAGTGCTTCGTCAGCATAAATGTTGCCAATTCCCGCAACGAGGTGCTGATCCAGCAGCAGCGGCTTGATGGCACGGGTACGGCCGTTTAGCCGTTCTTGCAAGCGTGTAGGCGTAAAACTTTCTTCAAGCGGTTCCGGCCCCAACTTGCCCAAAATTTGGTCGGGATTGTTAACAAGATAAACCCTGCCAAATTTACGAATATCCCGAAAACGAAGCTCTTGCCCATTGTCCAACTCAAAAACGGTATGCATATGCTTATCTGGCACAATGTCCTTTTCTTGAACTGTCAGATGTCCAGACATTTTAAGGTGAATAATAAGCGTTTCGCCTTCGGTTAAGGTGAAAACGAGATATTTGGCGCGGCGATGGATTGCCTGGATGCGGCAGCCCTGAAGCCGAGCCCGGAGTTCATTTAGGCTGGGCGTGCCAATATGTCGGGGCCAACGATTGCGAACGCCGATGATGGTACGGCCGATTAATGGCTCACGTAAGGCACGGACAACCGTTTCAACTTCTGGTAATTCTGGCATAACTTTCTCTTTAATTTACACTGCTGAATTTTTCCTCATTATACCTTGAACTGGTGGGTGACTCCATTGAAAACGGCCGTTTATCAGAAAGTTTTCACGCCAGATTAGATAAAATAATCAAGATTTTGACAAAAATCGATTGACTCCACTACACTTGTGCCGTTCATTTATACGGTGGAGAACGTCAATGTATCCTGAAGATCGCGTTTTAGTAGCCTATGTTCCAGAACCAGCCGATTTTGAGATCGTAAAAACGGCGGGCTGGTACCGTATACCGCAGAAGCATGCCCCAAAAGGTTTGCATGCGGAGTACTTTGCCTTTTATTTTGGCAGCCGCTTTCGCACAGAGAAATGGGCAATACATTATTATGCACCCCAATTGGGTCGTGAATTGACCACCAGAGTGGCGCTGTTTCCCGACCAGCCGGATCATCCGCGCGCCAGTGAAATGTATTACAAGGTGCAACTTGGCCCAGTGCAGCGGCTGGAACGGCCGATTGTTAGCTTGCGCTGGCGACGCGTGACCTTTTTGCACACAACCTGGGATCGCTTTCTGGATGCGACTGAGATCAACGATCTGTTTGTCGATGGTGATCCCTATGTTGATCGCCTTTATGCGACCTTAAAGGAACAGGGCATACAGACAGAGCGTGATTATCGTGTTGAGGAGCCCGGCGCTGTGTATCATGTGCCTTTAGCCATTTTGTGCAGAAACGGCCGTGTCGATGTAACCACTGACCAACTTGCTCTGGAATGTGAGCGATTGGATCAATTTTCCAGGGAGATTGTGGCCCGGGTTACTTCACGAGGCGGCCAAGTAAACTCGCATGAAGCACGAGACGAAATGTAAGTGAAATCTTAACAAAAACAAGGCAAGATGCCGATAGCCTGGATTCGTCTTTATCCTTTGAAGCCGAAGAATTGCAAAGGACTCAATACGGGTTTTTGGATTACAAAAATGTATTTACACAGCATTGTTAGTGACATTGATGATTTACTGCCACAGTCACCGTTTGTGCGGCAT
The DNA here is from genome assembly GCA_965368765.1 of uncultured Anaerolineae bacterium. Taxonomy (GTDB): domain Bacteria; phylum Chloroflexota; class Anaerolineae; order Promineifilales; family Promineifilaceae; genus Leptofilum. The sequence goes on from CBDUOF010000064.1 coordinate 15,588, forward strand.
GGTGGCAGTTTGCTCATGATGGTGGGCTTGCCGGGAACGGGTAAGTCATCCGTGGTCGAAGGATTGCAACAGTTTATGTCCTTCGTGGTTGTCAGCACAGACAATATTCGTTTGCATTTGCGTAACCAACCCACGTATACTGCCGCTGAGATGATGCTGGTCTATGAAGTGTGCTACGCCATCATTGAGTCTCGCCTGCGGGACGGCCAGCGCGTCATTTTTGATGGGTCTAATTACTTGGCTGCTCGCCGCGAACATCTTATGCAAATTGGTAAGCGGGTGGGCGCACCGGTTGCAGTTTGCTATGTGCAAGCCGGTCACGAAGTCATTCGGGAGCGACTGTTCCAGCGAAATAGTGGTCTTCGGCGACAGTCCGATTTGTCAGATGCGGATTGGTCTGTGTATAAATGGATGGTCGAGGCGCAAGAACCGGTTGTTGGTGAGCACCTCATTTTGGATACAACAGCGACACTGCCAAACGTTTTGGCAGAAAAATTGTTTTACTATTGGTTGAAGTGTGAAGAAACCAGCGCAAGCGACCCTGATATACAATCCTCTAGCTGGGCCCGCCAATTCAGCAGCACCGATGGTCTTGGTAGCTGATCTGTGGCAAGCGCGTGGCTGGCGCGTCCACATCCAGCCGACCCAAGCTCCGGGTCATGCAACTGAATTAGCCCAACAAGCCGCCGCGGCTGGCAGCCACATTGTGATTGCTGCCGGTGGGGATGGCACGCTTGGGGAGGTGGCTAACGGTCTGGCTGAAACGGATACAATTTTAGCACCATTGCCGATCGGCACCGCCAATTCCTTTGCCCGGGAATTGAATTTACCGCTGCCCCTCTTCCGGGGCAAGCATCAGTTGCTGAAAGCGGCGGATTTGCTGCTAAACGGCCGTATTCAACGGATGGATCTGGGCTTCATCAAAAATGGAACGGGGAACGGCCGTTATTGGTTGCTGTGGGCAGGCACCGGGGCAGATGGCTATTTGGTTGAGCATATTGAGCCGCGCCCAAAATGGTCTAAAAAGCTGGGTCGGTTTGGGTATATGCTTCAGGGAATCGCCTTAACCGCTCGCTTCCCATCCATAACAGCGAGTATTGACATTGATGGCCGTCGCTACGAAGATCATTATTTGTTGACCCTGGTGAGCAACTGCCGCCTTTATGCTGGTGGTGGCTTAACCATTAGCCCCCAGGCCAAACTGGATGATG
>CBDUOF010000065.1:0-16797 GCA_965368765.1 uncultured Anaerolineae bacterium
TGCAGCAGCATGTAGCTAAATTCGGTGTAGGAGATGCCATCTTCTCGCGCCAGCCGCGACTTGACGGAATCTTTGGCCATCATGTAGTTCACGGTGAAATGCTTGCCGATGTCGCGCAGGAATTCCATCATACTGAGTTTGGTGAGCCAGGCGGCGTTGTTCATGATTCGCGCCGGGTTACTTTTGACCTCAAAGTCCAAAATACCCGCCAGCTGGGTTTGAATGCGTTCCAGGTTGGCCTGAACTTCATCCAGCGTGAGCAGATTGCGTTCGGAGGAACGGCCGCTTGGGTCGCCAATCATCCCCGTGCCCCCACCCGCCAGGGCAATGGGCGTATGGCCGTAACGCTGCATCCGGGCCATCGCCATCATCGGAACCAGGTGGCCAATGTGCAGGCTGTCCCCTGTGGGGTCAAAGCCGTTGTACAAGGTCACTTTTTCTTTGGCAAGCAGCTCGGGCACGCTCTCGGTGTGGTCGTAGACAAAACCGCGCCAGCGGAGTTCTTCAATTGCGTTCATAAGGCGTTCTCCTGGAACTCAATCCGCAGATTTTACAGCGTACACAGCGGGCCTCTCTTTTCACGCTATCCCCGGTGTTCGTTCTGGCTAACCTGTGGCAAAAATAAAAAAGACGCGGGGATTAGCCGCGTCTTGGGTGGTCTGGGTATTTAGGTTCACTTGTCAGCGACAGGCAACTTTATCCCCACAGGCCAGCGGCATCTGTGTTGTAAAAGGATAGCTGTCGTAATAGCTTAAAACGTGCAAATTCATAATGGCCGCATGGTAGCATGGGGGGAATGATTCGTCAAGAATTTTAGGAGATTGGAGGGTGGAGAGTGGAGCTTAAAACTATCGCCAATCTCCCCTCTTTAATTCCATTCCACCGGGATTTGCACCACCAGCGTGGTGCCACCTTCGGGATCGCTTTCCAGCAGCAGCTCGCCGTTAAATTGGGCGATGCGTTGTCGCATTGCCTTCAGGCCAAAGCCGCCGCCAAAGGGAGATGGCTGGGCGCCGTTGAGGCCTACGCCGTCGTCCTGCACATCTAGCAGCACCATATCCGCCATGTAGGAAAGCGTGACGATGACGCGGCTGGCCTGAGCATGTTTATGGATGTTGGCCAGGGCTTCTTGCGTGACGCGTAAAAGGGTGACGTCAATATCGGGGTGCAGCGGCAGCGGTGTTCCGGTGGTTTGCATAGTGGCTGGCATGTCGTGGCTGCGGCTCCAGCGTTTCAAGGTGCGTTCGATCGCAGCAGGCAATGATTGGTTTTCCAGCAGTTCCGGGCGCAGGTCGGCCACAACGCGGCGGGCTTCTTGTAGATTGTGGCGGGCGGTTTCTTTGGCCTGGTGGATTTGGTTGGCAACGGCCGTTTCCCCGGCAGGCAAGGTTTGTTCGGCCGTTTCCAGGTGCATGATAATGCTGATGAAGCCCTGCGCCAGGGTGTCGTGAATTTCGTGGGCCAGCCGCTGACGCTCTGCCAGCATTCCGGCACGCCGCTCTGATTGGGCCAATTCATCACGAGTGGCTTGCAGGGCTTCGGCCAACTGTTTGCGCTCCTGGCTTTGGCGTATGATGGTTTCTAACCAACTGCCCATGCCAATGCCCATCACGGTGGGAATTGTGTAGAGCAGCAAGGTTAACCAGGAAAACGGCCGTCCCGCCCATACCGTTTGCAGCAGCACGATAAGCAGTGCCAGCAAGAGGGAAAAGCCACTGGCGATCCAAACGGGTATCGTGAAAAACATCTGGCTGAATACGCCCGCCAACCCAAAATAAAAGATGGCATCGATCCGCGCCAGGGCAACCCAAACGATAATCAGCCCGACGACATAGGGAATCGTAAACCGTCGCCGTACGCGGAACTCGGGGATGCCGCTAAAGTGCCACATCGCGCCCAAATGCCAGCCGATAGCGGCTATGGTTAGCCCACTGACCAGGGGGAGTTGGTCGGTACGGCCGTTCTCAAAAAGATAAAAAATATAGGGGCCGAGGAATGCCAGGATAAAAAGGGATGTCCACAGCCAAAGCGAACGATTCCAAACTTCTTTGTCACTAATGGGTTGAGGGATTCCCTGTTTTTGGCTCATTGGGGCTGCGCTCCAAGGGGAATGCTGACCATCAGCGTGGTTCCCTCTGCCGGGTCTGACTCGATGACAAGTTCGCCAGACAGCTCGTCGACCCGTTCTTGCATGGCAACCAGGCCGAATCCGCCAGAAACGGCCGTTGCCACCGGTCCATTGTCGGTGACAAAGCCATGTCCATCATCCTGCACATCCAAAATAACCACGTCTCCCAAGTAAGAGAGCGTGACCTGAACGTTGCTGGCCTGGGCATGTTTGCGCACGTTGGCCAGCGCCTCCTGTGCGGCTCGCAGCAGCGTCACCTCCACTTCTGGGTGCAAGGGCTGTACCTCTCCCGTCATCTGAAATTTGGCCGAAATACCGCTATGGCGTTGCCAGCGTTTAACCACGCGCTCGATCGCCTGAAACAGCGGCGTGCTTTCCAGGACTTCGGGACGCAAATCTTCCACAACGCGCCTGGCCTGGCCCAGATTGTCACGGGCGGTACTTTTGGCTTGTGCGATGTGCCGCGCCACCAGGGCCGTTTCTTGTGCAATGGCCTGCTCGGCGGCTTCCAGATGCATCACGATGCTGGTGAAGCCTTGTGCCAGGGTGTCGTGAATTTCGCGGGCCAGCCGCTGACGCTCACGAAGCACGGCCGTTTCCTGCGCCTGCGTCACCAAACGCAAATTTTCCAAAACCAGGGCAACTTGGGCAGCAATTGTAACAAAATCCCGCTCTGTGCCTCGCGTCAGCCCACTGTTTGTGGGCGAGGTAATGGTGAGTAACCCCACCCAGCTGCCAGCAGGCGTTACCAACGGAATGATGAGTGCTGAACGCACCCCCAGGGCTTGCCAGCTGCTTTTTTCTGCGGCAGGCAGGTCGATGGCCCTGATTTGCAAGCTGTTGTTTGGCTCTAGCTGATTTAGGGAAGTCGTGGTGTCGGAGGTGAGCTGGAGGCCGGGTTGCCAGCTTTCGTCGTTTTGGGCTGACCAGGCCGCAAGGAGGGAAACGGCCGTGGGCCGGCCGCCGGTTCCCTGGAGCAATATTTCCCACAGGCCAATCTGCGTTACATTGGCATTGGCCAGATGATCGCCAAGGGCTTTAACGATAGCCTGTGGGGCGTGAGCATGGCCAATGGCTTGGCTCGCCAGATAAAGACGCTCTTGCCCGGCCAGGGACACCTGACTACGTCGTGCCCCAAGCCAGCCTGCCAGCATCGGGGCGGGCAGAAATGTTAGCAGCGTGGCATCTAGCAAAATCTCGCGCGGAACTCCGGCAAAAAAAGCAACCTGTCCCGCTGCAGCCAGCCCGCTAACGGCGCCAATCAGTAAGCCATATTGAGAAACGGCCGTTCCTTGCCGCCGACACACCCAAAAGGAGACGACAATGGTGGTGAGAAACTGCACCACGGGCGAAACGTAAATGCCAATAAGGGTGGCGCCTTCGGCAACGGCATCGGCGGTCGCTTCGGGCGACTGGAGCTGCACAGAGAGCATTGAGGCATAAACGGAGATGATCGTGCCCACGACGACGATGCTGAGAAGTGAAACAGAAATGCCAGGGAAAACAACCCAGGCCCACTTTACGTCGTGCAGCTCGGCCAGCCATGTTTGCAGCCTATGTCGTTTTGTTGTTGTGGAGGGAACGGCCGTTTTATGGGTCATGGTGTTCATTATAACGCACGCTTTTCCAAATTGACGATTTCAGTACGGGTGAACAAAAAGGAACACAGCGTCCCTCTGCGAAACGCCGTGATCCTCTCTTTTATTCCCAGCGAAACGTGCGCACAGAAACGGCTCCGGCCAACAACGTCATGCCTATCACCACCGCCAGCGCCGTCGTATTCCAGGTATTGCTGTACCAAACATCCTTGAGCAAATCGACCACATGCGTCAGCGGTAAGAAATTGCTAATCTTCACCAAATTGTCTGGCAAGATTTCGCGAGGCAGCCCGGCCCCGGATAAAAAGAGCATCGGGTAGAGTAAAGCCATGCCAACGGCCGTTGCCGTGTTGGCATTGGGCAAGACACTGGCCAGCAAAAACCCAACGGCCAGAAAGCTGGTGCTGCCCAATAGGAAGGCCACCACAATTGCCGGGATGTTGACAGGCAAGACCATGTCATAGGCAAATACGCCAGCAAGAATTAAAACGGCCGTGCCAATGACAGAAATAAGGGTGTGAACCAATATTTTGGCGCCGAGCAACGTTTGTGGGCGAAGCGGCGTGGCGCGATAGCGACGCAGGACGCCAAGCTCCCGGTAAGTGGCCAGGCCAATAGGCAGGCTCATCATTCCTGTGGTGGCAATCACCATGGCGATGTAGCCAGGTACAGAATTATCGACATTGCCCCGCCCGCCTAAAAATTCTGACGGTTCGTTGCCGTAAATGCTGCCAAACAGAAATAAGATTAAAACCGGGAAGACCAGCGTGAAAAAGGTCGCAATTGGTTCACGCAGCGCCAGCTTGAATTCAACCAGAGACATTTTTTTTAAAGCGTTCATAATATTTTCCTTGTGAATTGTGCTTGGTTACGAGCGGTTGGTATCGGCTATAAGCACGTCCTACAAACTTAAACCCGAATGTTGCGGCCCGTTAAAGCCAAAAATACATCCTCTAGATTGGCCTGCTCTACGCGCAGGTCTGTGGGAGTGATCTCCTGTTCGGCCAGCGCGGTGGCTACGTGAGCCAACAAAGCGCCGTTGCCTTCGATAATTACCTGTTTGCCCCGCTGCGTCACATCGGTGACACCCGCTACGCGGCGCAGCTGCTGCGGATCGTACCCATTGTTATTGGTAAAGCGGACGCGCATCCCGGCGTGCAGGTTTTGCACCAATGCCTGGGGGGTATCGATGGCCATAACTTTGCCCTGATCGATGATGGCAATGCGGTCAGCGAGTTCTTCGGCCTCATCCATAAAGTGAGTGACCAAAACGACAGTTTTCCCCTGGTCGCGGATAGCGCGGACAGCGTCCCAGGTGGCGCGACGTGCCTGTGGGTCTAGCCCGGTGGTTAACTCATCCAGAAAAACCAGCTCAGGATCGTTGAGCAGCGCCAGGGCGATGAAAAGCCGTTGTTTTTGTCCGCCAGACAAATTTTTGAAGTTTGTGCTGCGCTTTTCGGTTAATCCCCATTCAGTGAGCAGCTTTTGCCAGGAGACGGTTTTTTCATAGAAGGAGGCGTATAAATCAAGCGCTTCCCACACTTTGAGTCGTTCTGGCAGGGCCGCTTCCTGCAGCTGAATGCCAATGCGCTGGCGTAGCGCTTGCTCCTCATTTTGGGGATCCATGCCCAGGACGCGGATCGTGCCGCTGTCTGGCTGGCGCAGCCCCATAATCGATTCGACGGTGGTGCTTTTGCCTGCGCCGTTGGGACCAACAATGCAGAAGATTTCGCCTTTCTGCACGCTGATGGAGATGTCGTCTACGGCTAGGGTGGCGCCATACGCTTTTCGCAGGTTTTGTACCTCAATCACGTTCATAATTAACCTCAAACTAATTGGGTAATTGAGCAATCAGGCAATGACCCAATTACTCAATTACCGCATCTATAAATTTCAGGATCGATTGCCCAGGAAGATGGCAATGCCGGCAAAGATGAGGCCGATGGGCCAGATCGTGCCCCAGGTGATGGCTTCAAAGAGGAAGGTGGCGGCAGTGGCCAGAATGGCCAGGGTGGCGATGATGGCTCCGGTACTTCTGCCAGTGAGACGGCCGTTTGCCTGGTAATCGTCATAAATATTCTTCACAAAGAGTGCGGCCGGGATGAGCATGAACAATACCCACCAGTTCTCGAATTCAAAGCCGCTCACGTTGCTAATAACAAGTACGACGCCGACGGCAATAAATACAAGTGCCATGACGGCATTGTTGTTGCCACGCTTGCCGTCTTTTTCTTCATTTTTCAATTCATTCACATCATTATTCATGGTTCCGCTCCTTGATTTGGGTCTTTCTTTACTTGAGAATATGGGGATATCGTACCGTTTTGGCAGGCAGAAGTAACCAATCGAGGGATTGAATTGCGGGTTTCGTCTGGTGGATTGTGGAATCGGTGGAATGGATACGGCCGTATCAACCGATCGGTTGATACGGCGTTCGCCGGTACAGAGGTGAGCTTTTCCTGGGAGAATTGGGTGAAAACGGAAAAGTTCGTTGAATTAAAAAATAGTGATTCTCCCGTACAAGCGCCTGAACCATCCTGTTTTGAGGCATTGTTGCCGATTACCTAAGCAGATATAGTTTGTAAACAACAAGAAGATGCTTAAGGAGAAGTAAACATGATTGAACAGGAACCAATCACCTGGATTGAAAACAAACATGCGCGGCAGGTCGAAGAGAGTACGGCCGTTTCCCAGCTGATCCCACAAGGTATTGCCAACACCACGCGCCGTTTCCACGCCCAAGTTCCCGGATACCAGATGACGGGACTAAAAAGCTTACCCAATTTAGCCACTTTTTTAGGTGTGGGCAGCATTTGGGTGAAAGACGAGTCGAGCCGAATGGGCCTCAACGCCTTCAAGTCGCTGGGCGGCAGTTTTGCCATCTACCAATTTATTTGCAATCGATTGGGGGTTGCTGAGCTCTCTTACCGTGAACTGATGTCTGAAGCCGTGCGGGAAAAATTAGGCGATTTAACATTCACCAGCGCCACCGACGGCAATCACGGCAAAGGATTGGCCTGGGCAACCCAGAAATTACGGTTTCCCTGCGTCATCTACGTCCATAAAAACACCTCTCAGGCACGCATAGATGGGATTACTGAATACGGCGCAGAGGTGCGGGTGGTCAAGGGCAACTACGATGATGCCGTGCGCCAATGCAGCCGGGACGCAGCCGCCAACGGTTGGGAAGTGATTTCAGACACATCCTGGCCAGGCTATGAAGCCGTTCCGTCCTGGGTGATGCAAGGGTACACCACCCTGCTGGCAGAAACACAAGAGCAGCTAGCCGCCCAGGGATTGCTCAAGCCAACGCATGTTTTTGTGCAGGCCGGTGTGGGGGCCTTTGCTGCCGCAACGTTGGGTTTTTATCGTCGGCTGTTTGGCAAAGAAGCACCTATTTCGGTTGTGGTCGAACCCGCAACGGCCGCTTGCCTTTTTGAGTCCGTCAAAGTTGGGGATGGGCTGCCGCACACCGTAGGGGGCAATTTGCCCACGATCATGGCCGGTTTAGCCTGTGGCGAACCCAGCCCCCTGGCCTGGAAAATCCTCTGGGATTGTGCCGATCTTTTTATAGCCTCGCCAGATTATGTTGCGGCGATGGGCATGCGAATGTATGGGGTTCCGCTGCGGGGTGATCCGGCCATTATTTCTGGTGAATCAGGGGCCGTTACTCTGGGTGCGCTTACATTTGTAATGCAAAATGAGAAATACCGGCCGCTTAGAGAGCAGCTTCAGCTAAATGAGAACTCCGTTGTGCTGCTCATCAACACCGAAGGCAATACAGATCCTTACTATTTCCGGCAGGTCGTTTGGGAAGGGCGTCACCCGGTTCCTAAAAAATATCGTTAGGCTTTAATAGCTTTCACTGTCGAGGGCCTCGTGCTCTTCGCGGAGGCGAAGGTAGCTTTCGTAACGGGCCGGATGAAGACGGCCGTCTTGCATCGCCGTCTTTACTGCACAGCCCGGCTCATGCCGATGGCTGCAATCACTGAACTGGCACTGCTCCACCAGCGGTGCAATCTCCCGGAAATAAGCGTCCATTTCCGTTGGTTCCAGATCAAATAAGGCGAGGCCGCGAATACCGGGCGTGTCGGCCACGTAGCCACCGCCATCGAGCGGGAACAGCTCTGCGTAGCGCGTGGTGTGCATGCCTTTGCCTGTGGCCCCGCTCACGGCACTCACTTTTAACCCCAGCCCGGGCTGCACCGCATTAAGCAGGCTCGACTTCCCGACACCTGATGAGCCAGACAATACTGAAATCTTGTCGTGCAGCAGCTCGCGCAGCGCGTCTACGCCTTCGCCAGTTTTTGTACTGGTGTGCAATACCGGGTAGCCGATGTCGGCGTACATCTGGAACTGGGCTTGTACCTTGCCCCCTTTATCCAGATCGACCTTGTTGAGGCAGATGATCGCGGGCAGCTGGTTCATTTCGGCGACAACCAGGAAGCGATCCAGCTTGCGCAGGTTCGAGGTGGGGTTTTTCACCGAAAAAACAAAAATCACCTGGTCCAGGTTGGCCACCAGCACCTGCTCCTGGTCTGCGGCCAGCTTGCGGTTGGCGGCGGCGGGGCGACTGCGCGATAGGACTGATTTTCGTGGCGCGACGGCTTCCACCGTGCCGCTGCCGTCAGCGTTTTGGGAAATGGTGACCCAATCCCCAGCAGCGACAATGGTGCTGCTCTGCCATTCCTGCTTAAGTCGCCCAGCAATTTGGGCTACTATTGGTTCTTGCCCATCAACTTGAATGGTATAGAAGCCACTAATGGCTTTGATGACGCGTCCTTGAATTGTTTCGGTCATAAGACAGATTGAATCAAGAGGGCAATGACAAGGTAAAGAACAACGGCCGTTACAGAAATCGCTGCGGCGACCAGATATTGGGCCACGGTCGTCATCTCAGAACGAAACAGGCGCACATTGAGCGTCGTGGCGATCGCCCCTAGAACCCCACCAATGGCCCCGCCCAAGAAGAGCAATAAGATTGGCCACCCGGCCCACAACCATTGGTACCATTTTAAGGGTTCTACCAGATTGATCTTTTTGCCATCAACGATGACGGGTGGCACCTGGTCTAAAAAGTTGGCTCCGAATTTGGCCACAACTTCCTGGCCATCGTCACGGGTGAGCAAAAATTCACCCCGTTTTTTGCCTTTTGGCGCAGGTGACCCATTGATCATTAATTTGGCACCGCTAAGCATACCGGCTGATTCAACGGTTAGTTGCTGTCTTTCAAATCCTTCCGCTTCTACTTTGTATTGCATCAGAAAGCGATCTCCTGTTATGAATAATATACGACGCTTTTTGTACACGGCCGTTACCTATGCCAGAAAGTATAACGTAAAAACAGCCAATCGTTGCCGACCAGAACTTATAGAGCAATCAGCACCAACGCCACCAGCGCCACGCCCACGCCCAGCCATTGCCGTGTCCCCAGAGACTCTTTGAGGATAAGGCGCGCCAGCAGCACGGTAGAAGCCGGGTAAAGTGAAGCCAGTACGGCGGCAATATCCAGCCGCCCGGATTGGGCTGCCAGGGCAAAAAAGTAGTTGCCGCCGCTGTCCAAAATGCCAGATAGGGCAATGATGGGTAGCAAGCTGCGGGGCAGCGGCGCGGCAGCGCTGCCGTGCCACTGGCGACGCCCCACGAAGAAGAGTAGCAGGAGCGGCACAGAGGCAGCACGGGCAGCCGTTAGGGACCAAAAAATGACGCTGCTGCCAATCTGATCGATAAAAACAAAGAAGAGCGAGAAGCCCAGCCCGGCCAACAGGGCCAGCCCCAGTTCGTCCCGCCGGATACCCCCCGTGGCATCGCCGCCAGAAAGCAGCCACACGGCCGTTACCGCCAACCCAAACCCCAACAGCACCAAACCAGGCGGCACGCCCTCGGTGACAATACCCACCACCACAGGAATGGATGCGGAGAGAACGGCCGTTACCGGCGCCACCACCCCCATCCGTCCCAGCGCCAGCCCACTGTACAAAGCCAAAATACCCACAACGCCAGCAATCCCAGCCAGTGCGCCAAACAGCAGGTCCTGCAGGGGAGGCAAGCCACCTTCCAGTAGCAGAGCCAGGGTGAGGAAGCAAACCAAGCCAACTCCCTGCGCCAAAAGGACCACGCTGACCACATTGCCTCGCTTGGTTGCCAGCCCACCGCTAAAATCCCCTGCCCCCCAAACGGCCGCCGACGCCAGTCCGTAGGCCACGGCCAACAGTTCTGGATTGTTCACAAATAGATTCATGATTGCTTTAGTTATCCCTTGCCAAGAGCATCAAGGTAATGTCATCAAATTGGGGTGCATCACCGACGAAATCGAGTACGGCCGTTACCACCTTGCTTTCGATTATGTCAACAGAGCGACCCAGATTGGCCGCGGTCACCGTCTGAAGCCGCTCCTCACCAAAAAAGACTGCAAATTCATCTTCCGCTTCCGTGACGCCATCCGTGTACATCATAAGCAAATCACCCGGCTCTATTTTTATGCTGCCTTGGCCCCATGCCGTTTCTGGCAGAACCCCTACAGGAATGGCCGTACGGCTGAGCATTTTCATCCCGCCACCGTTGGCCGAATACAAAAAAGGTGGATTGTGACCCGCATTGCAATAAGTCAAAATCCCAGTTGTCGGGTCTAGAATCGCGTAGAAAACCGTTACAAACAGATCGCTGCTTGTTTCTGACAACACGCGCTGGTTGGCTGCCCGCAGCACCTGTTCCGGCGCGGTGTCAAAGTCAGGGGCAAACGTACGAATGAGCGTACGGCTGAGCGCCATGTACAGCGCCGACCCCATGCCTTTGTCGGCCACATCGGCAACGACTAAAGCGAGACGGCCGTTTGGCAGCGGAATGAAATCGTAAAAATCCCCAGACATTTCCCGCGCCGGTTCTAGCGTGACGGCAAATTGCCAGCCGTCAATGTCTGGCAACCCGGGCGGCAAAAAAGTGGCCTGCACCTTTCTGGCGACGGCAATTTCGCGGGTTACCTTTTCATATTCCGAGATAAGCGTCTTCACTTCTGCCTGATAAGCTTGCTCATAGATTTCTTTCTCATACGCCTCGGCTTGCGCCGCTAGAGCGTCATCAAACTGCTGTAGGTGCATCAGGCTAGCCGCAATTTGTGATGCCAGCGTGCGGCCGCTAGCTTCCCATTCACGCACGTCTGCTTTGGCGGGGCGCATCAGGTAAATGCCGCCTAAATTTTTTGCCTCATTATTCTGAATGGGAACAAGGAAAGCATCGCCATGAAACCCTGCCTCTAAAGCTTCTGGTAATGCTGGCACAAGTGCGGGGGCATCATGTTCGCTCAGGTGCGATTCCCATTGTGCATTTTCCAGCGGAATCCAGCCTTTGCCTTGGGCATAAAGCACGGAATCTGGCAGTAGCCGAATTTCTACCCAGCCATCGGGGAAAAGTTGGGGAATGTGGTAGCTTAGCAGCGCGGGGAGGTTACCGTTTTCTAATGGTTCGCGCAAAAGATCCAGGCCCAGTTGCTCTAACTGCTGCTGCTGAACAGCTTGCTGTTGGGTTTGCGTGGTGCGCTCGTGCAGCGAGTAAGCCACTATCAGTACGCCAAACCAGCCAACCAGTGCCAAAGCCAGCAGCAACCACCAGCCAAATGTTTGTTGATTCCCATTCGCAATGACCCAAATGAGGGCAACGGCCGTTGGCAACAGCAACAAACTAAACAGAAAAACCGTTCGTCTAGCCGAGCGCAGCCACAACCAGCGCACCAATTGGGTAAACCCGTTATTAAACACACCTGAATGATAGTTGAGTTTTAGGGAGGGGCAACGGCCGTTTCTTGACAGGATGAGGGGGTGAACGGCCGAACTCGGCAAAAAAGTGGCGTGGCCAGAGGCCGGCCACAGCTCACCATAAAGACCCGCTCGGAGCAGGTTCCGGGTTGTTCATAACCTGTCGCCAGCTATATTTTCTTAATCAGAATGACAAAGCTCTGAGAAAAAAATAGTTCTTAGGCATAGAAGAATTTGATAAGTTCGGCTTGCTCCTGTAACAACAAGTTCGTAGTTACAAAATCGCTAAGTTCATCAGATTATTCCGAACTCAGAATCAATGGCAAGAAAAGATTAAATGATTTTAGCTCAAATGCGCCAATATCATCTGCTAAACCCTGAGGGCGAGCGATCCCCCTTTGGTCTTGAGTGAGAGATGTATTCCCAGCATCAATAGCGGGGCTGGTTGGCATCAGCGCATGAGTGAAGGTAGGTCCTCCATTATTTTGCAACGATTCTAGCATGGGGTTGGTATCGGTAAGGTCTCCATCCCCTGTTAAGTTACAGCTACTATCGCTTGCTATATTGTGCCCAGCCGAGATGATTGAACCAAAACAATCGCCTCCATTTATACTATTGGCAATGATAGTGTTATTAACCGTTATCGTAGCGCCGTTGTAAATACCACCGCCATTGTGGTCATTGAGAGTATTATTGCTGATTGTGGCAACCCCAAAGTTATCAATACCACCGACACTATCGGCCGAATTGCCGCTGATGGTGCTATTGTTGCTCATTAGCGTTGCAGAGTTTCCGTTACTAATGCCCCCGCCACGATTAGCCGAATTGTTATTAATGGTACTGTTGTTAATGATCGCAGTACCAAAGCTACTATTATTAAATCCACCGCCTGCGACGGCCGTATTACTAATAATGGTGCTGTTACTGACCGTTATAATGCCCTCATTATAAATACCACCGCCAAAACCACCCGAATTGCCACTGATAATGCTGTTAAAAATGAATGCGGTGCCTAAATTGGAAATTCCGCCACCCCCACCACCGTCAACTGTATTATCACTAATGGTGCTATTGTTTATCGTTACAGTGCCTTCATTGTAAATGCCACCACCACTGTTAATACTCCCCTGCCTAATGATGATGTCGTTGAAGGTGACGGTTGTATTAGCTGCGATAGAAAATGGTCTCAGGCCTAAACTAGTCCCATTTCCTTCCACAGTGAAACCATTCCCTTCTATTAGAAGCTCAACCCCGGTTGTGCTATTGGTAATTTCGAAAGTGCTTGCCGTCAGAATAATTCCTTGACTGATTGAGATAGTGTAGGTGCCAGGACTCGTTTTGGCATTAAAGCAACTAATCGCGGCGATGAGATCGCCCTGATTTCCCACCGACCAATCGATTTGGTTGCAATCTATGCTCCCTCCAGCCCAGGTTGGCGGAACCGTAAGCACCCAAAGGCTTGCAAAGAGGGCGGTTGCCAAGATGAATAATAATATGAGCTTTCTATGATGTAATAATAAGGGCAATGGTTTTTCATCGTACTGGTTCAAGACAAACCCTCCTGTTGCGAAAAGCTCATTCCTTATTTTGCGACTTCACAAATTGTGAATTCTAGGGAGGCACGGCAAAGCAACAAAAAAAGATCTACCGTTTTATTGACATATCTTCTAGCAACCTCCCGCAGGCTCCATTAAAAGCTTGGTTTTGGGCAAAAACCTGCGAGAGGTAGGTATTTACGAACTACAACCGTTTCTTGAATTCGGCCGTGAGTGCAGGCAGCACCTTGAACAGATCGCCCACGATGCCGTATTGCGCCAGCTTGAAGATGGGGGCGTCGGCGTCTTTGTTGATGGCCACGATGATCTTGGAGGTGCGCATCCCGGCCTGGTGCTGAATCGCCCCGCTGATGCCGGAGGCAATGTAGAGATCGGGGCTGACGACTTTGCCGGTCTGCCCAACCTGATGCTCATAGGGAATCCAGCCCGCGTCAACGGCCGCACGAGAAGCGCCCAACGCTGCGCCCAGCGTATCGGCCAACTCCTTGACCGGGGCGAACCCTTCGGGGCCACCCACGCCGCGCCCGCCAGAGACGATGATGCTGGCGTCGCTCAGGCTGACGGTGCCTTCTTTGCCTTCAAAGCCAACGACTTTGGTGGGAATGTCATCTTCACTTACGGCAGCGTCGACCCAGGTAGCTGAACCGCTTTTGCCCGTCGATTCTGCCTGGGGGAAGGCGCGGTTGCGCAGAGTGATGACCTGCGTGCTGCTGGTGGCAAAGACGTCACACATCAGCTTGCCGGCGTAAACCGGGCGCGTCACCTTCACCTTGTCGCCTTCAACGGCCAGGCTCACGCCGTCAGACACCAGGCCTACTTCCAGGTCGGCAGCCACCCAGGCGGCCAAATCACGGCCACGGGTTGAGGCGCTGGCCATGATAACGCTGGGGGTGTGCTCTTGCGCCAGCTTGGTGACCAGTGGGCCAACCGCTTCGACGCGGAAATGGCCCAGCGTGGCGTCGTCGGCACCCAACACGGCATCGACACCCAGGTCAAAGGCCGCGTCGGCTGCAGCGGAAACATTTTCGCCAAAGACCAGGCCGGTTACCTGCTGGCCCAGGCCATCGGCCACCGTGCGCGCCGCGGCAATCGCTTCCCGCGATCCGGTGGCGATGTTGCCCTCTTTATTTTCCAGGAATACCCAGACGCCGCTCATATGACCTTCTCCTCAAACAGCTTGTCGGCCAGAATTTTTGCCTGCTCTTCGACCGAGTCTGCTTCAATTATCTGCACACTGCCTTCGCGGGGCGGAATGGCATAGACGTTGGACCAATCGACATTGCTGCTGCCTGCGCCGTCGGCCAGGTCTAAATCAGCGGCAGACCAGGTGGGGATGGTTGCCCGGTTGGCTTTGCGAATGCCCATCAGGGAGGGGTAGCGTGGCTCATTGATCTCTTTGACGGTGCTGATGACGACGGGCAGGCTGGTGGTCACGGTCTCTTTGCCGTCATCCAGCAGTCGCTCGACGGTAATTTGCCCGTTGGCTATTTCTTTAATGGCGGAGACGAAGGTGAGCGGTGTCCAACCCAGCTTGCGGGCGACCTGAATGGGGGTCTGGCCCGTGTCGCCATCGATGGCCTGACGGCCGAATACGGCAACCTGCACATCGCCTGCTTTGTTGATGGCTGCGGCGAGGGTGCGGGCGGTGCCCAAACTGTCGGCCCCGGTCAACGCGGGGTCGGTGACAAGAACGGCTTCTGTACAGCCCATGGCCAAACAGGTTTTGAGTGCGTCCTGGCTTTCTTCGGCACCCACCGTGAGGGCGATAACGTCTGTGGCCCCGTGGTTTTCTTTGAGGCGCACGCCTTCTTCGACCGCGTATTCATCCCACGGATTGAGGACGTTGGGCTTGCCACCCGGATCGTCCCAGCTTACGTTGCCGCTGCCATCCACAACGAGTACGGCCGTTGTGCTGGGCGTTTGTTTGATACTAACAACAACTTTCATGCAAAAACCTCCATTGTTTTTAACGCTGTGGCACATGCAATCCTGGATTGCTGGTGCAGAAACTGTCTGCGGTTCATGGGGTATGTGCCGCGTTTTTTAATTGTGATTGTTCAGGTTTAAAGATTTCCCTTGAAATTGTCATTCCCGCGAACGCGGGAATCCACTCGTGCCATGATGACTGGATACTCGCCTACGCGGGTATAACACTTGAAAATTAAAAATTTGTGCGTCAATCACCGTACGCTCTTCGCCTTACGGGCTAAATTTCCATCAGGCGGGCTGCGTTCAGGTCACGAAAGCGATCGGCAAAAAGATCGTTTTCAAAAGCAAAGGTGGTGGCGCGCCAGGAAAAGCCTTCGATGGCCACGGCTTGCCGGATGGCCTGTTTTTCTGGCAGGGCGGCTGCAGCAATTGGTTTACGGAAGCTCCACCAAACGGCCGTCGCCAATCCGGTACCGATGAACAAGGCGATGAGCAGCCGCAGGCCAAATGACAGCGCCGCGGGCGTGAGCAACAAGGCCACCGCCAAACCCAGTAAAAACAGCACGCCACTTACGAGCCAGCGAATCTTTTGCAGCCGTTCTTCATCGGCTGAGTGGCGATTGAGTTCGGCTGCACAGCGGCTGCACAGCGGCACATCGATGATGCGTGTGGTTCGGCCGTAGCGCTGGCGCAGGGTCATCGATTCCGGGGCTGGCTGGCTGCAATGGACGCAAATGCCGGGAAACGGTATGGTTTGTTCGGGGCGAATCTTGACTTTGACGCGTCTTGTCATTGGGTGGTTTGATCGCTATCTGCAACTGTCGCAGATTAGACAGATTGTTTCTCTCGCTTGTAAAAAGTGCGCCTGGCAATCCAATAAATTGAGCCTTGCGTATTGTTCAGCAGGCAATTATAACGATTGGCGGTCGCTTTATAAAGTGACATTTAGCAGGTGTGACCGGGCAGAAAATCAGCCCAAAAATCGATCATGCCGCAGCGCGTTAGAGAATAGCACAAATTCAGGTGGAAAGGCAATTGGAAACTTTAAGAAGACGTTGGTTTGGTTTGGTCATTGGCTGGGGAACGGCCGTAATCCTTTTTTATGTTTGGCTGCGGCACGTCTGGCAAATCGAGATGGCGAATCGCTGGCTGGGGCTGACTGTGTTGCCCTTGATATTCTGTTTGTGGGTAGTCTGGCGGGGCTTGCCAGAAAATAGACGTGAGGGGGAAACGGCCGTGTTGCCTGATTTTGGCTGGGGCAATCGGCTCACGCTGCTGCGCG
This sequence comes from uncultured Anaerolineae bacterium, assembly GCA_965368765.1. Lineage (GTDB taxonomy): Bacteria > Chloroflexota > Anaerolineae > Promineifilales > Promineifilaceae > Leptofilum. Next base: position 16,245 of record CBDUOF010000065.1, read on the forward strand.
GCCTGGCCATCAGCATGGTGGCTGGCTTTCTCTTTTCGCCCTGGCCCGGTGGCGCGCTGGCCTGGCTGCCGATGCTGCTTTACACGGCAGCCGATGTGGCCGACTACCTGGATGGCTACCTGGCTCGGATTACCAATCATGCGACCCGGCTCGGTGAGCGGCTGGATATGGAATACGATGGGCTGGGCATGCTGATTGTGAGCCTGCTGGCCGTTTGGTACGGGCAGCTCCCCTGGTGGTATTTGTCACTCGGCCTGGCGCGGTATCTTTTTGTATTTGGCCTGTGGTGGCGCAAGCGGCAAGGTTTGCCCAATCGCCCAATGGCTCCCAGCGTGCATCGGCGCGTCTTTGCCGGGTTTCAGATGGGGTTTATGAGTGCCGTGCTGTGGCCGATTATGCCGCCGGAATTTGCCACAATTGCCGGAACAACGGTCGCCATCCCAACCGCTCTGGGCTTTCTGCGTGACTGGTTGGTGGCGGCGGGCTGGTTGAAGCCGCAGGGTGCTGCCTATCAACGGGTGCAGCAGGCACTTTATGAAGCGGCCACGCAATG
>CBDUOF010000066.1:0-16791 GCA_965368765.1 uncultured Anaerolineae bacterium
CCAGAGCAAAAGGTTCTACGATGACGCTCTGCGGGAAAATTGTTTTTGGCATTCTTATCGCTACCTTATTGGTATTTAATTCCTCGATCGTTCCCTGCGTGCCTCAACTGCTTTTTCCACGGCAAACGTCATCGCCTTGACAAACTCTGGGTGTTCTTGCTGAAATCTATCATCCCATTGAGCAAATTCTATCTTTTGCGCAATGATAGCTGATTTATGCGCCTGGCTAAAGTGCCATGGGTTTATAAATATGCGTTTGACCTGTTCCTTAAAGCCCTTGCCTTTTGTCGACATGCGCTTTGCATATCCCAGACTGATGGCATCATTGATAATCGGATCTACAATCTTATCCAACGGGGAGGTTACCCGGTTTTCAAACAAATTATAAATTAGCTGATACATTTCGCTGCTGCCCAAAAACGTATTATTTGCAGGGATTTTTGTTCTTTGCGTGAGTTGAGCCTGGAATTTCTTTTCGAGAACACCGTTGACATTATGCGTATGAATTTGGGGTGTAGGCGTCACAAAACAAAAATGCTTAATAGATATTGTCCCTTTGAGTGAGGTGCGTTTCAGACGAACCTGATTGAATTGGATGAGGTCTTGCGTAGCTAGTCCAAGTAAAGTCCAACGCGCTAATTTTGGTACTATCTGGCCCTGGGCCAGTAGGTTTAGATATTCGGAATAATTGTTCTCTATTTCGCCAAGATCAAATAGGGCTAAAAGGCTCGGTGGATAATTGCCAAGTTGTTTTGCATCAATGGTGAAGGGAATGGGATTAACGGCCGTTGTCCCATAAATGATTGATATGCCAAATCGCTCATAGGCCACAAAGCCTTGGCGGTATGCTGGTCGATAATAATGTATTAACTGTTTTTGTAGCCGATACCAGGGAGCTGGCCATCTTTTCTTAATTGTATTCTTGGAAAAAAGTGCCGCGTATAGAAAAAATATCACCGAACTCCAAATCAAAAGACGAATCTGCATAAACAGTAATGCCAGCACGCCAATCGTGAATATGCTCCCGCCTGTGATGACGATGTACATTATCCACAGCACACTATTTATGATGACAATATTGATGCCTATATCTGTATAGTCGAGCCAAGTGCGTCCCATGAATGAGGGTGACACATTAAATAAAGTTCTGGTATAGGGGCATATTCGTGCAGCTCGTCGTGGACATTTGTAAATGAGACTTATTTTTTCATTGCCGCATTGTTGGCATTTTATCTGCTGCTGTTCCATCCACCCCCCTTTATGGGCTGACGATTTATTCATTGTCGGATTTACATCGTCAGCCTTGCGGAACGGGACTTTGTTAAACGACAGTTATTTATTGCCCGTTCCATAGCCTCTTGCAGGTTATGGGCCTAGCCAATTTGCTTCTAATCTTTTGAGCTGGTCCGACTGTTGTAAGGTGGCCAGGCTTTGGTTGAGTATGGTGAGCAACTGCTCTTCTTCATTACGCACGACCAGGGCAAAAGGTTCTACAGTGACGCTTTCAGGCAGCCGCTTAAGGCCATCGGTGTCGCGCAAAAAGAGCCGCCCGCTGATGGCGTCGGTGAGGGCGGCGTCGGCGCTGCCCTGCAGCACGGCCGTTATCGCCTCCTCTGCGGTGGGGAACGGCCGTACTTCCAAATCTACCACGCGCTTGGCCCACTCCGTTGCTTCCACATGGCCCAGCGTGCCAAGTTCTACCGCCAGGATACGGCCGTTTAAATCGGCCATCCCCTCAATTGTGTCATTTTCCGCCGGGACAATCAAGATTTCACCTGCATTAAAGTAGGCGTCGCTGTAAGCAAAGTCCCGCGTGCGTTCCGGGATGATGACCAGGGCTGAGATGAGAACATCGACTTGGTTCGTTGCCAGGGCATCGTAAAGACCGTCGTAACCGAAGTAGACAAACTGCACTTCGAGACCCAGGTCGTCGGCAATGGCTTTGGCTAAATCGATATCCAGACCATAGACGCTCTCTTCGTCAGCGACCTCGAAGGGTGGATAGGTCGGGTCTAGCCCCACGCGCAGCACGCCTGCCGCCTGCACCCGTTCCCAGCTGTCGTCCTTGTTTGTGCAGCCGCCTAGCAGGAGGGTGACGATGAGAATGAGAACGGCCGTTAGCCCAAGCCAATATCTGCTTTCAGCATAACTGGCAAACGATCCGGGTTCGATCCGAAGCATGGGACAGCTGGGAATTTCGTATTGCGTATGATGTACTGAACGGTTTACGCAATAGGCAATACGCAATTTTTCTCTAGTTTCCCGTAAACGCTTGAAGTTCATCATAAATCGGCTTCTCTACAAATTCCGGTGTAACCAGCGTGTAATAATCCATAATGCTCTTGGTGGGCGCAGGAAAGCGAAACGCCCAAACGGCGATCATTTCCACAAAGGGCCAATTCTCCTCAGCATAAGTGAAGGCATCGCGGGTATTTTGAATGCGCTGGCCAGGACGCACTGCATGTGTCCAGCGCGGATGATCATTCCAGCCAAACTCAGTAATATAAATTTGGGTCTCAGCATCGCCGTGGGCAAGCATGACTTCGCGCACCAGTTCAACACGGCGGAAATTGAGGATATCGGGGCCAGGATCGGCCAGGGCGGGGAAGGTGAGGCCGTAGCTGTGGACGGCCAGGCCGTCGAAGTAGTCGGCCGCTCCGGCAGCGTACATCTGATCGAGATAGGTTAGATCGTTGAGCCCCCACGGCGACCCGGCGGGTTCTAGCGTGGGGGCCAGTGCGCCGCCTAGTACCAGCACGTCTGGGTTGGCGGCTTTGATGGCAGGGTACATCACCTTGAGCAGATCGACGTAATCTTCGGCCGTTGCTGGCCGGTAGCCCCATTCGTAGCTTAAATTTGGCTCGTTGCCAACGATAATGGCCGTGACCTTACCATGGTAGCGGGCTGCAAATTCGGCGGCAAACGCGGCAAAATCATCATAAGCGGCTGCGTCGAGATAAGTCAATGGGGAATCTTTGGGTCGTGCCCAGCCTGGCGTGAGCCCCAGGCGGGCAATCACTTGCAGCCCTTGGGCATTGGCGTGATTGATCACCATATCGGGATGTTCCCAGGCGATGCCGCCATCTTCGCCTTGATAATAGGCCCAGGGAAACAGCTCCACAATCCAGGGTGCACCCATCTGCCGCACTAGTTCCAGGCTGCGCTGAATTTTCCACTCTTCCACTTCATCCGTCAGCCGGGTGTGCACGCCAACGATAGCATGGCTGGTTTGTACAGTTTGCGGCGGGCCGGGTGTGATGAGCAGCGGATCGGGCTGCATGAGGGAAATAATGGCGATAAGGAGCAGCAGCCGAAAGCCACTGCGAAATTGAGGGTGCGGCAAAGCTGGAATCACGTTTTGGTTTGCAAAGCTGTTTGGTAAAACGCAGCCCACCGTTCTAAATGTTGGAAGATGGCCGTTAGCCGCTCTTTAGGCGCAACATCTGGTTCGGGCAACGGCTCTGGGGGGCTAAATTTTGCTGGGATCAGCCCTAGACGGAAGAGGAGCTCATTTTCTAACTGAATGTTGAGCATTCGATTTTGGTAGTCATGAATGATCTTGTGCAGCGTTTCATCGTTGGCGTTAGCGGCGGTGAGGGTGCTGTTTGGCAGTGCATCAATCAATATATTGGACGGAATGCGGGCCGCCTGGCGCAAGATTTGCGGGGCAGTGGGGGTGAGCCTGGCTAAAAATGGAATGCCCCATTTGTGCTGGTATTTGTTGAAGCGCAAATCGAGTGCCTTTTCGTAGAGGGTCAAGAGGCAAAATTGGGCCACTGTGGTCACGTGGAGTGAGCCATGGGCCTGGGGTAGATTTTGTGCCAGGCGCTGCCAGTTGATGTGGCTCACACGCTGAGGCGTTAGCTGGTCAAAAACAAAGATGTTCTTGTTGCTTTCGGTGTAAATAGCCTGCAGGCCAGGAATATTGGGGGAAGTTGCCCCGTGCTGGGCTGCGGTGTTCCAGGTTTTGGCGGCGGGCAGTTGGTTGAGAACGGCCGTTAGGGCTTGCTGCACGGTGTTGAATTGGGTAACGGCCGTTTCCATCCGGCCAACGGGCTCGGTAGAGATTTGCCGCATGAGTCGGTTGATCTGCTCTTCGTTTTGGTGACTGCCGTTTTGGCCAAGGGCCGCGGATGCGTCGAGCAGTTGCTGAGCCAGGTGGGCATAGATCTCATAAGGATTGATCGGGGTTCGGAATAAATCGTTTGCGATCGGTTCTCCGGCGAGCTGTTGACCATGCTTCAGCAGGTGGACGGATAGGCCCGGATTCAGTTGAAGATGACGCTGCAGTGCCTGGCGCGTGGCAACCAGGGGGGCCCGCTTGAGCAGGGTTTTGTGCTGCTGCCAAAGGGGCAGAAACTGTTCTTGAATGGCAAGGATGTTGGCTTCCGGGCGGGTAATGAGTAAGAGATTGGTATTGGATACGGCCGTTCGGGTCTGTTGCGTTGCCTGACTCCCGAATAGGAAAATTGCTTCAAGTTGAGAACCAAGGGTGTCTGCCAATGCTTGGCTAATTATTTGCAAAGCCGAATTCATAGGGCTCATTATACTGTGCCAATACTGGTGTGAGCAATATGTAAATGATGGGTATAATGTGCGAGGATGTATTGCACAGGGTGTCGTTATCCAATGACGCACGGTAGAATACGCAATCATTAAACGACGGGTCCATACACAGAGGAGTTCTATGCGTATTTTTATTACTGGGGCGACCGGATTTGCAGGGTCTCATCTGGTAGAACAACTGACGGCAGCCGGGCATGAACTGTTTTCGCTCGTCCATGCCTCTACAAGCCATCAACCCCTGCTGCAACATAAAAATATGACGGTGATACCGGGTGATTTGCTTGAGCCACATTCTTTGGAAACGGCCGTTGCCCAGGCAAAACCTGATGTCGTTTATCATTTAGCGGGTCAGGCGTACCCGGGAAAATCCTGGCAGCAGCCTGGCTTGACTCTGGCGGTGAACAGTGTAGGAACGGCAAATTTGTTGCAAGCGGTGGTGAAATACGGCCGTCCCCGTGTGCTCATCGTAACCAGCGCCGAGATTTATGGGGAGATTGATATAGAATCCCTGCCGATCACGGAAAATACGCAGCCTGCGCCACGTCACCCTTATGGTGTCAGCAAGTGGATGGCCGGACTGCTTGTGCCGCTGTATTGGCAGCGCTATCAACTGCCGGTGGTAGAAGCACGGCCGTTTAATCATATTGGGCCGCATCAGGCTCTGGGATTTGTCGTGCCCGATTTTGCCAGTCAGCTGGCCGGCATTCGGCTGGGGCAGCGTCCCCACCGGATGACCGTGGGAAATTTGGAGGCGCTGCGCGACTTTACCGACGTACGGGATGTGGCACGCGCCTACACCTTGCTGGCTGAACAAGGCAAGCCGGGCGAGGGGTACCTTATTTGTTCGGGCAAGCCGGTGAAAATTGAGACGATTTTGCAAAAGCTGATTACGTTGTCTGAAGTTGAGGTGACTGTGGAAACGGATCCGGAGCGGATGCGGCCGTCTGATACCCCGTGCCTGTATGGTAGTTCAGCCAAACTCCGGGCGCTTACCGGCTGGCAGCCGCGAATCAGCCTGGAGAATTCATTGGCTGATATTTTTGCAGAGTGGGTAGGGAAGCTCTAGCGACACAGCTATTTGGGAGCAATCGTTTTGGCAAAAAAGAAGGAGCGGTTAGATAAGTTGCTGGTGGCACGCGGACTGGTGCCGACGCGCTCTAAAGCCCAGGGTGTTATCCTGGCTGGTGAGGTGTTGGTGGATGGTGTTCGGGTGGACAAGCCGGGAACGGCCATTCCTCTTCAGGCCGTCATTGACTTAAAAGCGCCGCTGCCGTATGTGGGGCGCGGCGGCTTCAAGCTGGCTGGGGCGCTGGAAACGTTTTCCTTACCCGTGGCTGGCGCGGTTTGTGCCGACGTGGGTGCTTGTACCGGTGGTTTTACCGATGTCATGCTGCAAAATGGTGCCTTGCGCGTCTATGCCATCGACGTAGGCTATGGACAACTGGATTGGTCGCTGCGCCAGGATGATCGGGTGGTTGTGTTGGAACGCACCAATGCGCGATATCTGGAAGCGTTGGCAGAACCCGTTAATTTTGTGGCGATCGATGTCTCATTTATTTCGCTGCGCCTGATATTGCCTGCCGTGAAGCAGTGGCTCACAGATGGAGCAAGTATCGTGGCGTTAATTAAGCCGCAGTTTGAAGCGGGGCCGAAACAAGTGGGGCGAGGGGGCATTGTGAAGGATACGGCCGTGCATCGTTCCGTCCTGGAAACGCTTTGGCAATGGTTTAGTGAAAATGGATTTGGCGTGCAGGGCTTAACCCGATCATCCGTGACCGGGGCAGACGGAAATGTGGAGTTTTTGGTGTGGTTACAGGTAGGCGTGCGTGATAGGCTGGAGGTAGAAACGGCCGTTGACCAACTGTTGGGACAGTCCGTTCAGGAAGAAAATTAATTCAGGGTCGTGCCGTTGGGCATCGTGCCCAAATAGGGGGGTAGCGGTAAATAGACGCAAAAAGTGGTCCCGAGTCCGGGCTGGCTTTCGACTGTAATTCCCCCGTTATACAAATTGACAAGATCCAGCACAGTCGCTAACCCAAGGCCGCGGCCGTTGGGTTTAGAGGTGAAGAACGGGGAGAAGATCTTCTCAATCTGCTTGCTGTCCATGCCGCAGCCCGTGTCGGTTACTTGTAGGTGGATATAATGTCCAGGACTTAACGAACGGCCGTTAACAAAGAGGTATCGGTTCTCCTCCGAGCGCAACGTTTCTTGCCTGGTTCGCAATAATACAATCCCATTGCCCTCTTCAATAGATTCAGCGGCATTGATTATCAGGTTCATTATTATCTGTTGTATATGGGCGCGTTTTGCCTCGACAGGCGGTAGGTTTGGGGTCAAATCTAGCTGCAAGGAAACACCATTTAGCAGCGTGGTGTTGAGCAGGCTAATATTATCATTTACGAGCTGATTCAAGTTGATCATCTCATTTGGCGCATCATGAGAATTTGCGTATGTCAGCAGTTGGCGCGTCAGTTCAGCAGCAAATTCGGCCGCCTGCATCGCTTTTTCAATGTGAGACCGTGCTGCGTTCTCCTGAGGTAGGGTGGCCAGGGCCAATGAGGTTTGCCCCACAATGCTTGTAAGAAGATTGCTGAAATCGTGTGCAATGCCGGTGGCTAGAAACCCAATAGTTTCAAGTTGCTGTGCCTGGGAACTTGATTGTGGTAATAAATTTGGTGACATAACTAACTTTACGCCTGAGCTAAGGTTAAACAGTTGCTTACCAATGCAATGATTGAACCATGGTAGCACAATCGAATAGGGAGCCCCTTGAAATAGCTACAAATTACCTGCAAAGCACCTGTAAACAAGCTATAAAATTATTGTGAATTTGGCGGACGTTTTGCCGTGCCGGCGGAAGCTAACTTGTTTTGACCAGGCGTTGACCCATGTGCTCCAGCAGCTCGATAGCGTGGGCGGTATCTTTAAGTACCTGCAAGCCAGCTACAGCTTCCTGCAAAGTCTGCCTGAATTCGGCCGTTTTTCCCAGAGCCTCATACAAATCTGCCAGATTATCAAGGGCGTTTGCCCAATTGTAGGTATCCCCAAAGCGTCTGTATGCTGTAATGGCTTTAAACAGCATTTGTTCGGCCGTATCCCACTCCTCAAGCTGCGTATAGACCATGCCAAGATTATTATAGATGCCTGCTAGCTCCGTTGGCTCTTGAATTTGGGCATGCAGCTGTAACGCTTCCTGCCAGGCCTTCTCTGCTAAACTATAATTTCCCTGATTATAGGCAACAATGCCCAAATTATTTTTGAGCTGGCTGAGCGTATAAACATCCCCGGATAACGACAATACGTTAATCAGATTATTTGAAACTAAATGTGCTTGCTCCCAGTTGCCACTTTCCGCCCATATTCCTACCTGCGTAATAAACGCCTGCGAGTATAAATGTGTATTGCCCGACTGCTGGTAAAGAGATGAAGCTTTTTCAGCCATGAGGATACCTTGGGCCCAATTTCTTTTTCGACGGTAGATATTGGAAAGGTTAAGTGATATATTGGCGGTAGTAAATTTATCATCTATTTCGCTCGCAATTTTCAAAGCATTCTGACAAATTTCTATTCCCTTTTCAGAGTCTCCTTGAATATCGTATAGTAGAGCAAGCATTGCCTGGACCCCACAAAAACTAGAAAGATTACTAAGCTGGTTATATTTTTTGCCAGCCTCTTGATAGCTTTCTCTGGCTTTATCAAGGTTGCCCTTATGGTATAATAAGCCACCTATTTGTTCCAGTAGTTTAGCCTCCTCCGGTTCTCGATTCAGCTGCTGGCTGATATATAAAGTTTGTCTTAAATAAACCAACCATCGGTCCCAATCCGCATAGCCAAAAACCAGAGGGAACAGTATTTGTCCAAGTTGATAAGCTAAGTCAAATGAGGTCGAGGTCTGCAGGGTTGTCTCCAGCGCACGTAAAAAGTTGTCGTAATCTTCATTGACCACCGTAGCTGGATCATTGCTGTTTCCTAAGATTTCTAGCCACCGGCGGGCATTTGCTATTTTTTGCTGGCGCAGAATCGATTGCCATTTGGATTGTTCAGATATTTGGGGGACATATAAATTCATAATGAACCCTCAATCATTTGCAGTAAGAACATCTCGGTGAGCCGATGTAAGCGGTATCGTCGCTCAACTAAAGATCCGGTAATATCTACCAACGAAATCATAACCAAATCGGTTAGGCATGCGAAAACTTCTGTATCGGGCAACTCAGAAACGGCTACTAAGTGTTCAATTGTAAAGCCCGACTCTCCGGCTTGCGTCAAACTTATGAGAACAATCTTGTTTTTTTCATCAAGTGACTCCCAGATTTCGCGAAAAATATAGTCAAAGATGCCTTCGTTGGCTTCATTTTCCTTCGTTGCTGAAAAGCGATCCAAAACACTTGATAATGAATAGAAGCGTAACTGCCCAATAATTAATTTTAAGGCTAATGGATTACCGCCAACCACATTGAAGATTTGTATTAAATCATGATCCTTTGCTTCCGCTAGGTCCGTAAAGCCCGCTCGGCTGGCTTCTTGGCGAATTAACTGTAAGGCATCATCATGATCCAATTCCTTATGAGAAAAGGAGAAAATACCAGGTTCTGCCAACAGCCGTATTCGCGATGTTAGCAAGAATTTCGAAGGATTTTGCCACTTCTTTAATTCAGGAAGCAATGAGTGGTAATCGGCAACGGTTTCAAGGTTATCAATGATGATCAGGCATCGTCGTTCCTTAATAAACCTGTGCAGTAGACGTTGGCGTTGAAGCTGCGTCATGTTTTCATGAGTCGGAGCGACTCTCAACTGATTAAAAATAGTGTCGACCAATAAAGGCAATGTTAGGGCCGGTCTACCGCTTTCGATCTGTAAACGGCCTAGCATGGAAAGATGGGTGTGTTTGGCTGTCACCCAGGCAATTTCATCAAACCGTGTGGTTTGGATTATCTCTCTGGATAAGTGATCCGCTAACGCCGTTTTGCCCAAGCCTCCAATCCCATCAATTGAAACAATAAAGTTTGACCCGTCGTTAAATAATGCTTCTTTAAGAATTCTTGCTGGCGTTTCAATACCAACTAGCATTTCATAAGATGGAATGCCAAGACGATTACTCATATTGTTGCGCCATTCTGCGCTTGCTAAATCTTCGTTCTGAATAAGGATTTCGGTTAGGTGGCTTATTGCTTGCCGCTGGCGATAGTAGAGCGTTGATTCAGATATATTAAGGCGATTTGCCACGGTCAAGACATCTCTTCTATTCTCGAATCGTTCCTTCAATAGTTCTTCGGCCTCTGGAGAAACCTTACGCAGATGCTTTAAGCCATAGCTGAGAATGGCTCGATTATGGGCTGCTGGTCCACCCTCTGCCAGGGTATCGTAAATGCTTTCTTCCTGGGTAAGATTGAGACCCAACCGCATTTTTGCCAACGGCCAATAACTTGTTTCTCCACCGTGCCACAGCCGCAGTGCTGCTAGAACATCATCTGAATTTATCACTATTGCCCTCATTATTTAATTGTAAGCTCACCTATTTTATGCCTAATCCGCGATTTTCAACAGTTTCAATACCTATATTATCTGCATTAGCAGGATTATTGCAGGGGGCTTGCAGTCATATTGAAGCTGATTTGTAGGTCATGGAAGGCAATATTTGTTAACTTATCTTCTAGGAAGTTGTTTCTGAGTCCAAGTTGTTTGGACATTTTAAAACAAGTTTTTATTTTCAATGGAGAGGAGGTTTTCCATGACTTATTTCACTAACAATAAAATCGCATTTGCTTTGCTCGCTGCTCTTGTGTTGCTTCTAATGGTGAGCATTTTCTTGGTAATTGCTACGAGCGCAGGCGGTATTGATATCGCTGGTGTGACGACACTGAAACATTGTGTTTCCAGTGGCGGTGTTTGCACAGGATTTTAGGCTCAGAGAGTAGTATATTTATTGCTTAATTTTTATTCCGAGATTTTAGCAAAGTAGCCACGATCTTGTGAGTTGTTGGCAACACGAGGAGCATCATGTCCTTACCGTACCGCAATGGCAAAAAGAATCGATCACAAAGTTACATCTTAATTGGTGATGGCTTTGATGAGTTAGAAGTAATCTATTTTCTGCATGAGTTTCGGCAGGCAGGTTTGTCGATCAAGAGCGTTAGTCTGTTTGATAAGCTGGTTTACAGTCGCCAAGGCGTTGGGTTGAAAGCCGACTATGCCTTAGCAGACAAGCCTTTTGATCCTAGTGGAGAAAATTGTTTACTTATTTTGCCTTCTGGTGGACGCAATGGGGATGCTCTAAGACGTGACGCGCGTGTAAAATCGTTGTTGCTTGCATTTAACGGAGGCCGTGGTCAGGTTGCAGTAACTGGCAGCAATAGTAGTTTAGCCGATGATGTTGAGCAGGTTTTTTCAGACAGATTAACATTGCATCGCGGAGCAGATTTAGGCCTTAAGGATTTCGTTAGACACCTGACGGAGAGTATGGTATACGCTTCTTAACTTAACCAGTGACGATAGAAGATAAATGATAGGACTCGGTCTCGATTTGAAACCGAGTCTTTTTATTTACGGCCGTTTTCCCCAATCACCTTCACCATTCCGACCCACTTTACCTGACGCAAGGCATCATCCCGCTCACTGGGAACAATCATACGTACTAATCCCTGCGCCCGATTGAGTGCCTGCCCATCCACCGTAGTGGCCAACAGTATCGGCCCAGCTGGATCAGGATTGTGAAGTTCCGCTGCCATCACGCGATTGCCAAAACCATCGGCACTGACGACCTCAACCTGTGTCCACAGCTCTTCACAGTAAAATGTAATAACTGAGAGTAAGGTGGCTCCCGTGAAGGTAAACGGGCCTGTTGTACCATGCCCCGTGCTAACAATATAGCAGTTGGGGACCGAGACAGCTGGTAACGCCCGCAAATCCGCTACGGTGATGAAATGGATACGGCCGTTTGGATGCACAAATTTAATCGTCGGATCCGCTGAGGGCGGGGCAGGATTGGGTTCATGACTGTGGGGCAGAAGCGGATCAAACGGCTCTTCATGTGCTGACATGGCATAACCTCTTAAAATACATGACTATTATTCTACCGGAAATAACCACAATCTAACCATTTATGAACCATTTTGATATACTACTGACATGACACAAAGCAACATACGCAACTTCTGCATCATTGCCCATATCGATCATGGGAAATCTACACTGGCTGATCGCCTGCTGCAAGCAACCGGTACGCTCACCGACCGCGAAATGCAAGAGCAGGTGCTCGATACCATGGATCTAGAGCGCGAAAAGGGCGTTACCATCAAAGCGTCGGCCGTACGCATGACTTATACTGCCAAAGATGGCAACGAATATATCATGAACCTCATCGACACCCCTGGGCATGTCGATTTTGGCTATGAAGTTAGCCGCGCATTACTTGGTTGTGAGGGCGCCTTGCTAATCGTAGACGCTACCCAAGGGATTGAAGCCCAAACGCTAGCCAATCTTTATTTGGCTTTGGAATCCGATTTAGAAATCATTCCTGTGGTAAACAAGATTGATCTGCCGGCCGCAATGCCCGATGATGTTGCGGAAGAAATAGAGACGATCATTGGTCTGCCAGCTGAAGATGTGATTCCCATCAGTGCCAAAACCGGAGCGAATATTGAGCAGGTGCTAGAGGCCGTTGTGCATCGCATTCCGCCGCCGGTCATTGACACAGAGGCACCACTTCGTGCCCTCGTTTTTGACTCCCATTATGATTCCTACAAAGGCGTTATCGCCTACGTGCGCGTATTTGAAGGGAAACTGGATAAACGACAGTGGGTTCAGATGATGTCCAACGATGTCACGGCCGAACCAATTGAAATTGGCATCTTTGCCCCTTCCATGAAGCCAGTGAAAACATTGTCTGCTGGAGAAGTTGGCTATATTGCCACCGGGCTGAAAGAAGTTCGTGAGTGCCGGGTTGGCGATACAGTCACATTACGGGATCATCCCGCCAAAAAACCATTGCCGGGTTATCAAGCCGTTAAGCCAATGGTATTTGCCGGATTTTTCCCCACTGAGGGTGAGGATTACTCCTTGCTAAAAGAAGCATTGGAACGGCTTCAGCTTAATGATGCGGCCCTTGTGTTTGAGCCGGAAACGTCAAATGCACTTAATTTTGGCTTCCGCTGCGGCTTTTTGGGGCTGTTCCACATGGAAATCATTCAGGAGCGGCTGGAGCGTGAGTACGATCTTGATTTGATTGCCACGGCACCCAGCGTGCGCTATGAGCTAAAAATGGCGAATACAGGGGAAGATCGCATCATCGAAAGCCCCGCCGAATTGCCGGACGAGAGCCAGATTGAGGAGATTCGCGAACCGTGGATGCACGTGCAAATATTTACCCCGGATGAATATTACGGGGTTGTGATGGATTTGGTTATTAAACGGCGCGGTGAGTTTGTAGGGCAGGAATATCCTGCGCCCGGACGCGTGGTGCTTAAATTTGACATTCCGCTGGCTGAAATCATCATTGATTTTTATGATAAGCTGAAGAGCGGGACCCGTGGCTATGCGTCTATGGATTATGAGATGGCCGGTTATCGAGCATCCAACTTGGTGAAGCTGGAAGTATTGGTGAATCGGCAGGTGGTAGATGCGCTGGCCATGATCGTTCACAAGGACGATGCGTACCATCGCGGGCAAAAACTGGTGACGGTACTGCGCAAAAAAATTCCGCGCCAAATGTTTGAAGTGCCTATTCAGGCCGCGACGGGCAAACGGGTTATCAGTCGGGCCACGGTTAAGGCGATGCGTAAAGATGTGTTGGCCAAATGTTACGGCGGTGATATTAGCCGCAAGCGCAAGCTTCTGGAAAAACAAAAGAAGGGCAAGCGGCGCATGAAGATGATCGGCACGGTGGAGGTGCCTCAAGAGGCTTTTATGGCTGTCCTCCAGCTCAACGATGATTAAATTATTCATGGCCATCTCCATAGCGAGATGGCTTTTTCTTTACTGGCATACATTGTCTTCCGAAACAAAGGAGAAGTTGCGGTCTCAGGCCGAGGGTTATCGTTTTGGCTAATCTTTATTCTCGATTTGTTTTTCCCATGTTACGCCGCCTGGATGCAGAAACGGTACATGAACGTACGTTGTCATTGCTGGCACTGGCACAAGGTAGGTTGGGACGGCCGTTTCTCCGTAAGATAGCGGGTAGCCTGCCGAGCCAGCCGGTGCAGATTGCTGGGCTCACCTTTCCCAATATGCTAGGCATGGCCGCCGGATTTGACAAAGATGTTCGCGTAGCTACTGGATTGGCAGCGCTGGGCTTTGGTCATATCGAGGTTGGCACGCTTACCCCACGCGCCCAGGCAGGTAATCCACGCCCGCGCATCTTTCGTTTGGCAGCCGACGGCGCGATAATTAATCGAATGGGCTTTCCAAATGGCGGGGTGGTCGCTGCACTGCCGCGCCTGCAAAAACTGTCTGCACAACCGCGCGAATTTGTGCTTGGTGTAAGTCTGGGCAAGCAGAAAGAAACACCGTTGCAAAAGGCTGTCGCTGACTACATCGACGTGATGCAGTCGGTATTTCCCTTTGCCGATTATTTGGCAGTCAACATCAGCTCACCAAATACCCCGGGGCTGCGGGAGCTGCAAGGGGGCGACTATTTAGGCAAACTGCTGAGCAAGTTGGTATCGGAAAACGCTGCTTTGGCGCAGGTTCATGGCCTTGCTAAACGGCCGTTGTTCGTCAAAATTGCCCCTGATCTTACCTGGCAAGAACTGGATGAGATATTAACGGCCGTTCAAGACAGCCAGATCGATGGCATTATTGCCACGAACACGACGCTTAGCCGGACTGGATTGACGTCAGCAAACTGGCAACAAAACGGGGGATTGAGCGGCCGACCGTTGCGCCAGGTAAGCGATGCCTTGATTCACTATATTTACCAACAAACAAACGGCCGTTTGCCTATTATTGGGGTTGGTGGCGTTTGTAGCGTCAGCGATGTGCAGGCTAAGTTAGATGCTGGGGCAACGCTGGTTCAGCTGTATACAGCGCTCATTTATGAAGGGCCGGCCTTACCCGGACGATTGCTGCGCGGGTTGCAAACCACCCTGTAAGCAACGGGCTAAATACGGCTGATCCATAATTCTTCTACGGCCGTTTAAACTGCCTACGTTTCCTGGCAAACCTTAGGTATAATTCCAAAATGAGCCAGCTCAAACAGATGACTGCCATTGTGCATGGATACGTACAGGGCGTCTCGTTCCGCTACTATACGCAGCGGGCTGCAACTCAATTGGGTCTAAACGGTTGGGTGGTAAACAGACGAGACGGAACAGTAAAAGTTGTTGCGGTTGGGGGCGAAGTGGCCTTGCGTTCACTCCTCGACTTTCTGAAGGATGGCTCACCTGCTGCTCACGTGCAGCAAGTAGCTGTAACCTGGGCAGACGCAACCAATCAGTTTCACAAATTTTCCATACGGTTGAATGATGATTGAAGAGAAAAGTAAAATTGAGCGCCAGCGATTGGCTTGGGTTCTCTTGTTGGGTAGTTTTTTCGTTTGTCTGATAACAACAATTGCCATTCCAATTACCGCCAACGCCCTTGTGCAGAACCTGACAAAGTCGCTCACTATTCTGGTGCAGGCAAACCAGGGCACCGTCGGTTTAGACAACACAACGGGTGATCGTTCGGCATTGTTGCCCAATGACGGTGGCAGGATTATTGAACCTGGTGAACGTATTCTAACGGGCGATACGGCCTCTGCACTTGTTGCTGTGAATCTTCCAATTGAAGATCAGCTCTTATTGGCCCGCTTACAGGTGTATAGCAATACGGACATCACCTTGCTGGAGGCCGATACGCCTCGCTTTGCGGTTAGCGATCGCAATCATACGCTGATGGTGCAGCTTGACCTTGGGCGAATCCGGCTCACGGTGCCCGAATTTGGCGACCGGCCGTCCGAAATCATCATTGCCACCCCGCAAAGCAACATAACGATACAGGCTGCAGGGCAGTACACCATCATTGTCAATAATGAAGAAACCCAAGCAACCGTGCAGAGTGGCGGTTTAACAGTAACGGCCGTTGATTCTATAGCGTCGCTTAGCCTGGCAGCAAACGAGCGTGGCGTGGTCCCAACTGGCTCTGGCCCGATTGGGCCACTGGAAACCGAACGAAACCTGATTGTTAATGGTGACTTTAACCAGGAATTGAACCGCTGGACCATTGTTCCCTGGAGTGTAGAACGAGCTGATCAGCCAGCGGGCCAGCTGCGCGTGTTAGATGCCGGAGACGAGCCCAGACTCAACATTAGCCGCCAGGGTATCGGCCACGCCGATGTGCTGGTACGCCAATCAATCAACCAGGATGTGGCAGAGATTGAGTCACTCAAGTTGGTAGTGACTTTCCGTATCTTGAACCAATCGCTGGAAGTATGTGGGATTGACGGCAGTGAATGCCCGCTGTTTATTCGAGTTAATTATGTGGACGGCAGCGGTTTTTCCAATACATGGCAAAATGGTTTTTACGCAGTCGGCGAGCCAATCCCTGCTGTGCAGCCAGATGTATGTACGACGTGTGCGATGGTTCAGAACACGCATGAGCGTGTGACGCTCGGGCAAGAAGCTTTTTATGATGTTGATCTAAGGGCAGAAATCGCTAGGCAGGGCCGCATTCCCCCCCGTTTTATCGAGAGTATCATACTCGTTTCGTCTGGCCATAGCTTTGAAGTAGAAATCGTCGATATTGCCCTGCTGGCAGAGGATTAACCGGCTCGAATAGCAAGAAGACCATCACAATGTTTTTGACCCCATTGTTGGCGGAAAATAGGATTGTTTTTTGGACTGCGAAACCATTTGCCCTGTTCATTTTGCTGCTTGCCCTGATGGGCTGCAGCGTTCCAGCCCCTACCGAGGAAAACACAATCGTGGTCGAAGGCACATTATCTGCACTCACTACTTGCTGCGAAGGTGGAGACGTCTTGTTTCACCTGGATAGTTATGCGAGCAGCTTTTACCTTAATCGGGCCATTGAGGCGGGATTTTATTTGGATACGTTTGCCTCCGAAGTTGCCATTGGCGATACTGTTTATCTTCGGGCCTTTGAGGAATTTCTCCCCGTCTATCCAAGCGAACCAGCCCGGTCTGGCAACATCCCTTTGGCGGAAATATCTACAGCAGACAAAATCTACTTTAGCGCCATGCCTACTGCGCCTTAAAATATTCCTTTGCCGTTTCTCTAGGTTAAGCCCGT
>CBDUOF010000067.1:0-16681 GCA_965368765.1 uncultured Anaerolineae bacterium
TAGCAGCAAATGCTCTATCAATTCAAGCGTGTCTCGAACCATCGCCAAACTCGTTAGCGGCACCAGCTCCTTCTGATTGATTGTCATCGTCATCAAGCAGCCGCGACAGTTGGGCTCGTACACCATTGCGCCAAAGTAATCCTTGATGTTATCCAAACCGAATGGAGTGCGTTCCAGATAGCTGGCGGCTTGCTGTGCCCCCATATTGGTATAAAGCTGAAGCGCATCGTGGAACAGGGCTTGCTTGCTGCCAAATTCAGCGTAGAGCGTTTTCTTGTTCAGCTGCGTCGCGGCGGTCAAATCAGCCAGCGACGTGCCATGATACCCTTTTTGCCAAAAGGTGTTCATAGCAACCATCAGCACATCCTCTCTTTGATACGTTTTGGAACGACCCATGCCTATTACTTCTTGTGGGCAACAGCCACGCCGTGTGCTTTTCGTACCCAGTGCACCAGTTGTGCCCTATCCTCAATGGTTTCCTCGGGCACTACATAATAAGGCATCCCTTTTTTCTTGCTTTCAGAGTGAAACGGTTCAGCCCCTATTCTTTCATAATCAGCCCGATTGGTATCATCTACCCGGAAGAAAAGCGTTGCATCTCCGGATAGTTTAGCAAACATCAGTCCGTCCAGAAAGAAACCCACTCCGCCAAACATTTTTTTGGACGTAACCGTTCCCAAAGTTGCGAGCTGCTCAATAACCCATTGCGTGTATGTCTCTTTGTCCACTTTTCCTCCTCAATTTTATGCCTGCGCTTCAACATATTCTTTTAAGCCAGCGAGCGCGCCATTGATCGCTTTCTTCATCATGCCTGTAGCCATCAGTTCCATAATTGGGGCAAAAAGACCACCCTTCATTCTGTATTGCATTGATTGTGTCAGAACCGTTTTATTGCCATCTTCGGCCAAAGAAAATGTGATTTCGTTTGCCTTCATTGGCACATTTACAAATTGAGTTGTTTCAAGCGTATATCCCTGACCCTCTTGCCAACGTAGAACCCGCTCGTGCAGCTCCACACCATCCTCAAAGGTGCAGTGGCGGGCAGCGCCCACCCCCTCTTTGTTCTCCGATGTAAAATGGACTTCCTTGATTCCCGGCATGTAATTGCCCATTGCTGTAATATCGGACAAGATGTCCCATACCTGCGCCTGGGGTTTATCGATGGTCACCTGTGATTGAATCTCTCTCATGCGCCTATTCCTTTATGTCAATTAATTTGGATGGTATTCATTGTAACCGATTGGTTACTTATGAGCAACCAACCGATGGTTACCATCTACGGTTGCAACGTCGGCCCTCGCCGATTGCTCGTCAAGCCTAAAGAATAGGCATTTGCAACGGCCGTTCGCAAAACAGCGTATGTTTTTGCACACGTATTCACAGCTGAAGAAGGCCTTAATTAAGGAGGCAGCATGTCCCGTTTTCGCAAGATTATTCGCATTGTTTGGCCCACATTCGGGCTACTGTTTATGGGGTGGATGTGGCTTTCGTTTCAGGCGCGGAATTTGCCCGAGGGCATGATGGTGTCGGATACGGCCGTTACCGTCACAGAAAGTGATGAAACGATAAGTTTCCAGCCAACCAATAACCAATCCGCTATCGGTCTCCTTTTTTACCCCGGCGCAATCGTCGAACCCACCGCCTACGCGCCGCTGGCCCGCACCCTGGCCGAAGCAGGCTATCTCACCATCATCGTTAAACTGCCCTGGGGCAGCGCCCCGCTAGATAGTCACGAAGCACAATTGTGGCAAACAACGCAAGCCATTATGATGGGAGAAACCAGCCTCAAGCAGTGGGTGCTCGGTGGCCATTCACGCGGAGCGGCCATCGCCTCCCGCACTATCCACGAGTATGAAGATATGTTTGCCGGGTTGATTCTCATCGGTACCAGCCATCCCAAAGAAGCCGCTTTTAGCCTGGCCAACGCTCAAATTCCCGTCAGCAAAATTTATGCCACGGAAGACGGGTTAGCCAGTCCCGGTGAGGTAGAAGCAAATCGAGGATTTCTGCCAGAGCAAACAATTTGGACGGAAATTGACGGGGGCAATCATGCGCAGTTTGGGTATTACGGGACGCAGTTGGGGGATGGGCAAGCAACTATCAGTCGGGATCAGCAGCAAAGTGAAACGGCCGTTGCGATTCTCACCTTCCTTGACAACCTGACAACCGAATAGTACCCCTGTAATAGGTAGCGTAAGCCTGTGCCTAAAATATGGTAGAAAGAAGTAAACAGGCAGTGAAACCATTGTGAACAGCCCGTAAAGAGCAACCACTTGACGCACATTTAGTCAGACTTTGTCGTTATACTGACTTCCATTACCTATTTAAATTCACAGGCTTGGTATTGCAATGAATCAACCAAATTTTAAAGACGAAGCAGAAGCAATTTTTGATGAACTTGTCGCCACCCGGCGCGATTTACACCAACATCCCGAACTCGGTTTTGAAGAAACCCGTACCGCCGGTATCGTCGCTGAACGGCTCAACGAATATGGCTTCGAGGTGCAGGCAGGCGTCGGGCAGACGGGCGTGGTAGGCCTTTTAGAAGGGCCAAAAGCGGGGCCAACCATTCTCATGCGCTTCGATATGGATGCGCTGCCTATCGAGGAAGAAACCGGACTACCCTTCGCCTCGCAAAACCCGGGCGTTATGCACGCCTGTGGACACGATGGCCACACCGCCATGGGGCTGGGGCTGGCCAAGATCATGTCCCATTACCAGGAGAATTTAGCTGGCACGCTAAAGTTTGTCTTCCAGCCTGGCGAAGAGGGGCTCGGTGGCGCCATCGCCATGATTGCCGATGGCGTCTTGGAAAATCCAAAACCAGACGTGGCGCTGGCCATGCACTTGTGGACCCCGGAACCGTTCGGCAAAGTCCGCGTGGTAGAGGGGCCCTGTATGTCATCCTCTAGCGTGTTTACCCTTACCGTGCAGGGCAAAGGGGGGCATGGGGCTGCGCCTCATTTGGCGATCGACCCGGTGTTGGCTGCAGCCCACATTGTGGCGGCTCTGCAAAGTATCGTCAGCCGCAACGTCAACCCGCAAGACAGCGTGGTTGTGTCCATTGGCCAATTTTTGGCCGGAACCACGTTCAACGTCATCCCAGACAAAGCGCTGCTCAAAGGCACCGTGCGTAGCTACAACAACGACCTGCACCGCATGATCTACCGCCGCATTTTGGAGATGGCAACCAGCATGGCCGAAGCGCTCAACTGCAAAGCCACCATGGAAACCATCGCCATTGTCCAAGCCGTGGTAAACGCGCCAGAGCCAACGGCCGTTGTCTACAACGCCGCTGCCAGAATCATGGGCGCAGACAACATCGTTGCCAAACGCACCATGGCTTCAGAAGATATGGGCTTCTTTTTGGATGAGGTTCCTGGCTGTTACTTCTTCATTGGTGCCAGCAACGAAGCTGCGGGCATCAACTTCCCCCACCACCATCCCCGCTTTACCTTTGATGAACGGGCCATGATCAACGGGGTCGCGGTGATGGGAGAGGCTGCCGCGAGCTATGTAATGAAAAACGGCCGTAATTAAAATCGTCACTCAGTAAGCAGTTTGAGCTCTTTGGGATTTCGTGGAGTTTACCCTCATATTTGCTAAAGCCTCTACGCCCCTGAATGCCTAAAGACCCGCAGTTTTCAGCAATTCGTATCGGGCTGCATGGTATCAATGTGATACAATGCGGCCCTTATTTTTGCCAACAAGCAGTAGATAATCTCCCGCAGGTTCTCGCCTAGATAGTGGTCATTTATGAAACCTGCGGCAGGTAAACCTGGAATGAAGATATGAAAGTTGTGGTATTAGCTGGCGGCGTTGGCGGTGCCAAACTAGCCGATGGCATTTCCCAAAGTTTGCCCGCAGAAGATGTCACCATTGTTGTGAACACCGGGGACGACTTTGAACATCTGGGGTTAACCATCTGCCCCGATTTGGATACAGTGATGTACCGATTGGCCAACGTAGCCAACGATGAAACGGGCTGGGGGCGCTCTAGCGAATCATGGCACGCCATTGCAGAAGTAGCGCGCCTCGGTGGGCCAGACTGGTTCCGGCTGGGAGACTTGGATTTAGCCACTCATTTAACGCGGACGCATTTGCTAAAAGAAGGGCTGACGCTAACGGCCGTTACCCAGTACCTCTGCCAAAAAATGGGCATCAACGTCACCATCTTGCCCATGAGCAACCAACCCGCGCCCACAAAAATTCAAAGCAACGAGACGATCTATCCCTTCCAGACCTGGTTTGTCCAGGAAAAATGGCAGCCACTTGTTACCAAAATTCTGCTGCCAGAAGATGTACGCGCCACTCGCGCCGTCATCCGTGCTTTTGAAACGGCCGATCTCGTCCTCATCGCTCCTTCCAACCCCTTCGTCAGCATCGACCCCATTCTCAACGTTTACCCTATCCGCGAACTGCTGATGGATTTGCCCAAAGCGGTCATTGCCGTGAGCCCCATTGTGGGTGGAGAAGCAGTAAAA
Organism: uncultured Anaerolineae bacterium; assembly: GCA_965368765.1. Taxonomy (GTDB): domain Bacteria; phylum Chloroflexota; class Anaerolineae; order Promineifilales; family Promineifilaceae; genus Leptofilum. Next base: position 4,485 of record CBDUOF010000067.1, read on the forward strand.
GGCCCTGCCGCCAAAATGATGCAGGAGATGGGGCTGCCCCTGGCCAGCCAAACTGTGGCCACTTATTACGGTGATTTAATTGATGGGTTTGTCTACGACATACAAGATGCAGGGAGCTGTGATGATTTACCACTTGCGACCTGTTGCCTGGATACCATGATGCACAATCAAGCCGATCGCCTGCGTCTTGCTCAAGAAATTTTGCAGTTTGCCAACAAGCTACTCGCCAGCTGAGCCGTCGTCGCCTTTCTCTTCGTTTTTGCGTTGCGAAAAGGCAGCGCCCAACGCTGCACCAATGGCGATACCCAGCGCAATGCCCACGCCAATATTGCCAATGGCCGCGCCAATTCCAGCGCCCAGGGCAACGCCTAAACCAACACCAAGGCCAACGCCCATTGTGGTTTTGTCTTCATTTTCATGCTTCATTGAAACTCCTTTTCATGAGATAAAAGTAGCGAATTATTTTTCATCTTGAGAGGTCACCGCAAGCCCCAGTGCAGCCCCGATAGCTACCCCTGACCCAATCCCGATCGTCAAATTACCTAGGGCTACACCAATGGCCACGCCCAAAGCGATGCCAAGCCCAACCCCGATAACAAGCGGAGACAAGCGATTTTTCTTCACTGGTTCTTGTTTTTCCGGTTTCATAAACCCTCCTCACAAGGTGAATCTATAGATTTCGGTACTTTTCCATACGTGGAAACGGCCGTATCCGTTGCACAAATCACCCTGATCCTGTTACCAACTGTGGTACAATTTCCGCTGCTAAAAATCAACTGGAGAAAACAATGGCACCACATATTTCCATTCAAAACATCGCCGATTACGTCGGCCAGCAAGTAACCATTAAAGGGTGGCTGTACAACAGCACCCACAAAGGCAAGCTCATGTTCCTGCGCTTACGTGACGGCAGCGGCCTAACACAAGGTGTTGCCTTTCGCCCTGAAGTAGGCGATGCGCTATTTGAAGAATTGAAGGGGCTGGGGCAAGAATCGGCCGTTATCATCACTGGCACTGTTAAAGAAAACAATCGCGCCCCTGGCCTGCCCCAAGGGTACGAAATTGGCGTAGAAACGTTGGAAGTCCTGCAAAACGTCAGCGACTACCCAATCACGCCCAAAGAGCATGGCGTTGAATTCCTGATGGACAATCGACACCTCTGGCTGCGCTCCAACCAGCAGTGGGCCATCATGCGCATTCGCACCACCATCAAGCGCGCCATCATCGACTTTTTAGACAACGAAGGCTTCCTTAACATCGACACCCCCATCATCACGCCAGCGGCCGCTGAAGGCACCAGCACCTTGTTTGAACTGGGCTACTTTGACGAGAAAGCGTATCTGGCCCAAACGGGACAACTGTACAACGAAGCCAACATCATGGCTTTTGGCAAAGTGTACTGCTTTGGCCCCACCTTCCGTGCCGAAAAATCTAAAACGCGCCGTCACCTGACAGAATTTTGGATGGTGGAGCCAGAAATGGCCTTCTTTGATCTGGAAGATCTGATGGACTTTGAAGAACGGTTTATGGCACACATTGTACAAACCACCCTGGCTAAACGGCGACCCGAGCTAGAACTGCTGGGACGTGATATTGCCGCGCTTGAAAAGATTCAAGCCCCCTTCCCCCGCATCAGCTACGATGAAGCGCTCGAGCGCATCCAGGCCATCCGTGAAAAAACAGATGATTCAGAACTAAAGGAGCTGCTGGCAATTGAGTGGGGCGACGATTTTGGCTCGCCCCATGAGACGGAACTAACCAAGCAGTTTGACCAACCACTGTTTGTTTATGGCTATCCCACGCAGGTAAAGGCTTTTTACATGGAACCCTGGCCCAATCGTCCCGAAGTGTGCAAAAGTGTCGATTTACTTGCCCCAGAGGGGTACGGTGAAATCATCGGCGGCAGTGAACGGATGAGCGATCCAGATTTGCTTATTGCGGCTATTGAAAAGCATGACTTACCGCTGGAACATTATCAGTGGTACGTCGATTTGCGGAAGTTTGGCAGCGTGCCGCACAGCGGTTTTGGTCTGGGTCTGGAACGCACGGTGGCCTGGATTTGCGGCATCGATCACATTCGCCAAACCAGCCCATTCCCTCGCACGCTCAACCGCATGAAACCGTAAAATTGTTGGTTTGCGATTGACGATTTTTGATTAAATTGTCAATCGTCAATCAGAAATCGAAAATCATTTGAATCGCAAGCAAGCTGGACAGTTGATTGTATTGCTACTGGTCATTGGTGCCATCGTGGCTTTGTTTGTCTGGTTTGTGGATGTGGCCGCCGTGGGGGAAGCGTTAAAAACGGCCGATTTCCCCCTGCTTCTCCTTGCCTCCCTTTGCCTCATTTTAGGCCTGCTGTTTTATGCTGTGCGCTGGCGGCTGCTGCTGGGTGGCAAGCCGTCGCTGCGGCGAACGTTTCATGCCAGCAACATTGGCCATGCCGGCAACATCATTGTGCCAGCCCGCGCCGGGGAAGCGATGCGCATTGTGGTAATGGGCCAAAGCGGCTCGGTTTCTTACACGGAAGCCACGTCGAGCTTTGTGGTGGAACGTCTCTTTGAACAGCTCATGCGACTCCTGGCCCTGGTTGCCGCCGTGGCGGTGGGCGCAGGCATTGAACTATCCCCAAGTTCATTACTCAGTGGAGGGGCGGTGCTTGTGTTGGCATTTGCCGCCATTCAGTGGCTGATTCGGCATCGTGAGCGTGTGCTTGCCGGGGGGCCAGGCTGGCTGGCGAAGCTGCCGCGCATCACGGAAGAGGGAGCGCGGCGCTCACTAACTGATTTATTGGATAATTTAACGGCCGTTTCCAATCCCAAACAGCTCGCCCTGGTTATGGGAACCTCTTTGCTGGCCTGGGGCTTCTTCTGGGGCTTTTTTTACGCCACGCTGTTGGCTTTGCCTGGCGGTATTCTGCCTAGTGAGCAGCTGGCTGTCTCTCTGGGTGCGCTGGCCTTATCGCCGCCCTCGGCCCCAACGCAGCCAGGTATTTTTCATCTGTCGGTAGCTGGGCCCCTGGCTGCCGTGGGCTTTGATGAAGTGGCGCTTACCGCGTATGCGGTGCTGCTACATATTTTAGAAATGGTGTGGATGATTGGGTTCGCGTCTTGGGGGTTAGCCCAAACCGGGCTTTCCGTTCGGGCAATGCTGGGACAGGAAAATGCGGCTATTGACCCGCAACAAACTTGATTGAATCCATCGGTCGCCAAACCCAACGATGCCGCTTAACCGGATCAACCAGGCCGTTTGTTTGATTTTCACGCCAAAAGTCCGCATCAGGCAAGCCAGAAACGGTCGCTTCCAGTAGATGAAAATTATATTGTGAAGGCAATCCAGGGTACGAGATTGAATTAGTGTTGGTCTGGTGCTGTTGATGACTACCCAACTGCAAAGTGATGTTCTCTATCGGTATGCCCAGCTCCTCTTGCAAGCAGCGGCACGCGGCATCTTGCACCGTCTCGCCGGGTTTAATCTTTTCTGATGGCGGCTGATTCCGAAAGCGGCGTTGACCATTATAAAATTCCTGTTCCGCCTCTACCAGGATTTTTCCATTTTTGCGAATAATGATTTGCACCACATCGACGACCCGTAGTGCAGGGTTTTCCTTCAGCTGAACCTCGCCAGCCACCATCTCTTGCCACAAGTTCCGCAAACTTTTACTGCTTTTCTGCCCCCACTCTTCAAAATTAATACCATTTTCCCTTAGCCAGGCTTCAAGGGCATGAATATCTTCAAATTGATTCACAATAATCCTTCTTACTACTTCCGATAATTCGACTGCTAACATCGATACGCTACTTCCATTACAACAATATCATTTTCCAAGCAAAGATAGTACTTCATCTTTAATAATATGATACTCCCAATGATCTATTTGGTCATATCTATACCTGTGGCTACTGTAGGAATCTATTTTGGAGGGGAAATCTGTACTTTGGAGTAACGCTAACGGGAAACGGCTGCTTTCAGCCAAAACGGTCGTTATAAATCGCGTCGGGAAAAGCTAATGAGGCTCATCAAGAGGAGGACAGTTGCATACACCACGGCATAGCCGATCATCAGATCAGACGGTTGAGACAGCACCACGAATGGGCCGGCGGCAAAGGGAGAGGTGGTGACCCGGGGCTGCAACAAGGACAACGCCTGCTTCCAAAGCACTTCTGTTGGCATAATTAAGCTGGTGACAATACCAATGTCAACGGCCGTTTCATTTTGTAACAAGCTGCCAATTTGCTCCACCCACCCACCAATGAAGGCAATGCCCACTAGCATAAACGCCACGACTCCATTGGCCAGAGTTGAGAGGCGCGTTCCGCCAAGCAACGTCAGCGACAGCACCACCAATCCCTGTAGATACATCAATCCAAGCCCCGAGGAAATATTCGACACGGCAAAACCAGTGCGCCAACGATAAAGCAAAATGATACCGCCGGCCAGCAGCAACGTGTAGATAAATAGGATAGCGGCAAAGCCCAGCCATTTGCCCAAAATGATTTCCCAGCGGCCCACGGGTTTTGTCACCATTGCTTCGATGGTGTGGGAATCGATCTCGCCAGAAACGGCCGTCACAGAAATTAACACCGCCATCACTACGACCAGAAAATTTGTTATATACAACCCTGCAGAAAAGAGCAGCCCCAACCCCAGCTCAATCTCATCAAGCGGTATCCCGGCCCGGACAACATCACGAAATATAAGGTGCAGCCCCAGGCCAAACACCGTGAGAAACCCGGCGGCCAACAGCATCGCCAGCCACAGCACCTTGCGACGCTGGGATTCACGAATCGTAAGTTCAGCAAAAATCAAAACGGTCTTCATATCATTTGAGCCACAAAGATTATCCAGAAAATGTAAAAATCAATCACTCCCGCTTTATCCACCGTGGCTTATCCTTCGGACTGAGTTCCGACGATTTGGAGGAAGCGCTCCTCGAGCGTGACAGGCTTTGGCGTGAGCTCGTAAAGCGTAAATCCATGCTGGATTAGCCAATTGGCTATTTTGGGAATGGCGGCCTCATCTGATAACGTGAGGTGAATGCGGCCGTCCACCAATATTGCATCCTCGCCAAAATCAGCCAGCTGGGCCACGAGTTGTGCCGTTGGCTGACCCACCCGTACCACCACGGGCACGGCCGTTTCCGGTTCATGCAGCGACATTGTCTCCAACACCTCGCCCTGGCGAATAAACGTAACGCGATCGCATGTCTGTTCGACCTCGCTGAGCAGATGGGAATTAAGAAATACGGCCGTGCCTCGCCGCCGAAGCTGGTTAATCACATCCCGCACCAGGCGCCGTCCCAATGGATCCAGGCCCGATGTTGGCTCGTCCAAAAAGATAAGCTCAGGATTATTCAACAGCGCCTGCGCCAGTCCAATTCGCTGCAACATGCCCTTGGAAAAGGCTCGCAGTGGCGTTTCCGCCCGGTCTTGCAACCCCACCAATTCCAAAAGCTCCGGGATGGTCTGACGGCGCACCGTCTGTGGCATTTGGTATAAACGGCCGTGTAGGTCTAAAAATTCGGCCGCTTTGAGCCATTCATGAAAGCGAAAATGTTCGGGAAGAAAGCCAATTTTGGCCCGAGTAGCGCGATGGCCCAGCGGTTGACCCAGCAAAGTTGCGCTGCCAGATGTGGGGGCCGTCAGGCCAAGCAGCATTTTAACGGAAGTGGTTTTGCCGGCTCCGTTTGGCCCCAAAAAACCAAAAATTTCGCCCCGCTTTACCTGGAGCGTGAGGTTGGAAACGGCCGTTTTCTGGCCAAACTCTTTGCGTAAATTAGTGGATTCCAGAGCGAAATCTGTCATCGTAGCAGGTAATTGGGCAACTTTGTCATTGAGTGATTGTATCTGCAAATGACACAATTACTCAATTGCCATCTAGTCCAGTCCATTGGCCAATTCTGCCAACTCAAGCGTCGATTGGGCGCCAGCCAGCAAATACAAACGGCCGTCTATCTGCCATACCAGCGCATTCACACGATTATCCAAGCTGTTTAAGCCGATGGCACTTACACCATTCACCGTCAGCTCCTGGAAAGTGGCCAGGCTGCTGGGAATAGGCAGCAGCAGCGTGCTTGTCCAATCAATCTGGCGGGCTAAACGATTGGCCTCCAGGGGATTGAGCCCCAGGATTTGCAGCAACGCTTCGCCCAGCAAAGCAGGATTCAGGGCTTCAGGATATTGCACCAACGGACTGTCGGTTTGCAGGAGCGTAGTGCCATCAGCCCAGCGCTGCTCCACGCCGCTAAAGGTAGCCACGGTAATACGGGCTCCATCGATGCCGGGTGGCAGCAGGTTGGGGTCTAAAGTAGCAGCCGCTAGCAAGCTTCGGGCATTGGCCTCATTGATGGTCAGCCGACCAGCACCCCCACCGACAACAAAAATCTCGCCTGGCTCGCCCAAAGCAGACAAAGTGCGAACGGCCGATAATCCGGTCAAGCGTACCGCTTCATCTAACGAATCCACCGGCGTGAGCGCCCCCGGTTCCTGATCGATTTCCAGCTCACCGGGCATCATGCCCTGCTCCGCCACCTGCTGCAGGATGGCCAATTGCTCTGGCGACACGGAAACAGCGGCAAACTTTTGCACGCGAAACAAGCTTAGCAGATCGCTGGCGGCGGCCCTCACTGTTGGAAAGCTTAAGCTAATGATCAGCAAAGCGAGCGCCACAGAAACGGCCGTTGCCAACCGACGCTGCGGCACAAACAACAGCTCACCCAGCCGATCCACCCAGCGCAAGCGCTTTGGCGGAGTCAGCGCTTTTTGCAGCCGGGCATAGGCATGCGGTGCCGGGCGCGGCGCATCAGCAATTGTCGGTTCTAAAACAGACAGCTGCTCTATCACTTCCTTTAGCTGATCATCTTGCTCATTCATCCTATCACCTGCTTCGGGAATCAGTAGACCGTAATTGGTATAACCAAAAATCGCTTACAGCTCACCGATCGCCTCTTCATACGCCTTCTTAAACGCGGCTGCGGCCCGTGCCAGCAAAGTCCCAACTGAGCCAGGGGCAACGCCAATGGCGGCAGCACATTCAGCATAGCTAAACTCCATCTGCCGCATCAACAAGAGCTGGGTCTGGCGTTCCGGTAGGTTGGCAAGAACCTTGCGCACGGCCGTTTCCTGCTCTTTTTCCTCCATCACCTTTTCTGCACCCGGTTCGCCCTGTGGATTTGGCACCAGCAATGTATTGCGCTGCCAGCGTCGCTGCCGCCCACGGATCGCATTGTAACCAGCATTGGTAGCGGTACGATACAGCCACGCCCCTAGATTATGCTCACGCTGGCGGCTCAAAAAGCGTCCGCCAAAGGCATGATCATGCAGCTTGAGGAACACATCCTGGGTTACATCTTCTGCTTCAGCGCGATTGCCCAGCAGCCGAAACAGCAGCCCATAGACGCGATCATAATGCTGGTGGAAGAGTGCTTCAAATGAAGCCACATCTCCCTGCCCAATCTGCTCGAGCAGCAAATTATCGGTCAGGCTGGTCACATCTGTTCCTTTTGCCATGTTGGTTTGCATCTTTCTGCTTAAATAAACACCGGGAAACGGCCGTTTGTGACAAATGATACGATGGCATCTTACGCGTTTGCCCGGTAACTGGCAAGATGGCTCGGTTCTCACTCGTCCAGTTGCAGATCGCTCGGTGTTTGCAAGGGCTCCAAGGATTGTAGGTAGAGCCAAATGGCTGCCAATTCCGTATCCGTCATCTGGCTGTAAAAGCGCCAGGGCATAAAATCGTTAATCTGGCGGCCAGATGGCGTTCGCCCAGTGCGGATTAGCTGGAAGAAGTCAGCCTCGGACCAACCGCCAAGTTCTCCTGACGGTGTCAAATTGGGGCCAATTGGCTCGCCCGGGCCAGCCTGCCCACCCGTAAGCTCTGTGCCGTGACAGTCACGGCACGGAGCCATGCCGACCAGATATTCGCCGTAGGCCAGGGTAGCATCCTCTACAGGTGCTTGCGGCAGGGGAGCCTCGTGGTCGATGTATTCGGCGGGAATGTTGTCATCAAACTGGCCCAGGGCGACGAGGATGTAGGTGAGCGGCGTCAGCTTCGTGGCGGGTGGCACGTGATCCACCGGCGGCACCGTTTTCAGGTAGGCAATGATTGCGCCCAGATCGGCCGCGCTCATGTTTTGAAAGTGCTGCGCAGGCATGACCAGCAGGGGCCTGCCTGCGGGATCGATGCCGTGCCGGATGGCCCGAATCCAATCGTCATCGCTGTATTCCCTGGCGATACCGCCTTCACCGCCGGTCAGGTTAGCGGAGACGACGGTGCCGATCGCGGGCTCGTTGAAAAAAGCTTGCCCACGAAACCCTTCTCCGTGGCATTCGCCACAGGCAACCACGGCTTCCACCAGATGTTCACCACGCGCCAACGTCTCCGCATTATTGCTGGTGTACGCTGCTGCCACGGTGATCTCATATGTCTGATTTAGGCGTGCCCGGCCGATACTGTACAAGACGGTGGCCGTAACGCCAATAACGAGTACGAGGCAGCCCAAAGCAACAGCGATCCATTTGAATGCTTGTTTCATTTTATTGTTTCCTTGAAGCAGGCGGCATGAACCATACGGCCGTTGCCGCCTACGTTTAACCGATATTAGATTGTTTGTGGTCGGGGATTACGGTTTAATACAAAACGGTGGCGTTGTTCAGAAACCAGTGAGCGACTGATGCATCTCCAGAAACGGCCGTGCGCCGCATAGCTTCCTCTATAGAAATACGCTCAGAGGCGCGTAAATGTAAGTCGAATAGATCGATCTCCAGGGTGCAATCTGGTTCAGCTTTGCTGCCAAATTGATACGTCCCGGTCAGCGCCCCCTTGATTTGCAGGATGATGGTGCGCCCGGCCAATTGCTTTTTCAGCTTTTTGGCAATGTCAAGCAGCACTAGGTCTGTGAGACGGCTGTCGTGTTCTGGGGTAATCACCATCTTTTTGCCGGTGGCAGCACAAATATCGTAGCGGTGCATCCATTCATCACGCGGATAAATGATATCCATTAGATAGCCAAAATTACCGACGCCGGGGATGGGAATCTGGCGCACCAGCCAGGGCAATTTTTGGCGGTTGCGGATGGCGATTGGCCCGTTTTGGCGGAATTCAGCGATGATTTCCTCCGTGATTTTATCGGCACGTTCTTCTACTTGCAGCCGGTTGACACCATCGACGGGATTTTCAGCCTCTTTAATATAGGGATTACGCACATTTTGCCGTACGAACTCTGCCAGGCTGGTGCTGCCCGTCATCGAGCCAGCTAGATGGGCTACCATTTCGCGCACGGTCCATTCGGTGCAGTAAGTTTGTTGCTGCCAGTCGTCCCCTTCCAGACTTTCTATAAGGGCCAGCACGCGCTCGAACTCTATACGCGATTGCTGGCCTGCTTCGGCATGGGCTACCGGGGGAATTTCACCGGCTTTTCGCACCATCGTATCGACTTCTATTGCCATTGACATGTGTATACCTCCATCAGGTTTTATTTTGCCAGGCGTCTATAATCATCTGTGCCACCTGGGGAATTAACTTGCCAAATCGCCCCTGGCCTACCGGCAGTTCCGGGTTGTTGGCCAGGTGCAGCTCTGTGAGCCCATGTTGAAAGGCGATAATGAGATCGCGCGCTTCTTCATACGGAAGCCTTAGCGTGATTTCTTCCATCTCTAAAAGACGGGTAACTTGCCCTTTGCTTGCCTCCAGCTGCCCCAGGCTAACAGCCATGCTTTCTTCTGAGGGCACAAAGCCGGGCACCGGTCGTTGAAACATGAGTTGGTATAGGTCCGGGTTTTCCTGGGCAAAGCGCATGTAGGTGGTCATGGCGCTTTCCAGGTTTTCTTGCAGCGTGCCGTCTTGATACGGCCGTTCATCCATCTGCCGCCCAAACTCTAAAAACCCACGCCGGAAAAGTTCGTCATAGATTGCATGTTTGCTGTCAAAATAGGTGTACAGAGAAGGGGTGCGCATGCCCAACCGCTTGGCGATGACGCCCAAACTTAAGGCGGCTACGCCGCTCTCTTGCATCTCTTCACGAGCGATGCTCAATATTTTTTCAATTGTTTCTTCTCGGACTTGTTCTCGTCTGCTAAGCTGTTTTGCCATCAATCTCCTAATGTCATTAGATTTACCTAATAGTATTAGGAAAAATATATTTTTGTCAAGACCCAATTTGCAGGATTCCATTTTAGCTGGCCATTTCCAGCAAAAAAAGCCGTTAGCCAAAGTCAACGGTAACTCAAAAATGCTCTGCTTGGGATCTTTAGGAAATCAAGCGATTTAATCTAAAAGGGGCGGTTTACGGCCGAATACCTGATCGTAATCCATCTGCCACGGATTGGTGTGCACTTCTTCCAGGCCCAGCTGGATAAGCACGGCTTCAAACTGTTTTACGTTACGGTAACGTCCCAAAAAAAGTTTGGCCTCGCCACCTTTGCGCCGGGTGACCAGGAGTGTGCCACCCGGTTTCAGCACGCGAACCATTTCCTGCAGCGCGGCCGTATCGGACGGGAAAAATTCCAGCGCTTCCAGGCAGGTGACTAGATCAAATTGATTGTTGGCAAAGGGGAGTTTGTCGGCGACTTGCTGGACTAAACTGGCGCGGTGGCCAAACGGCCGTACCTTTTCCTGCGCCAGCCGCAGCATCTTCTCTGAAGCATCCAGCCCCACCACACGGCCGTTAAACGTCGGCGCATCCAGCAAAAAATGGGGCAGGCGCCCCGTGCCCGTAGCCACATCCAGCACCAGCGGATTGGGAATAGGGCGCAGGCGCACGAGCAACGGCCGTATCAGAAAAAATTGCTCTGCGTCTGGGTCAAATTCTTTGATGCCGTCATATTTGTGCGCTGTCAGATCGTACAGCCACACCACCACCCGTCGCCCCAAATAGACACCCTCTGTGGTCACCAGTAACCAATAGAGCAGTGCGGAGAGAACGGCCGTTGTGAGGATGATCGCAATCCATTGCATTTTTAAAAATCAGTGTTCAATAGGTCAGCATTCAGATTGTTGGTTGTTGATGAACTGTTTTGACACGCCAGCAAATCCCTAAAACTGCTCACATACGGCAATTTACTCATTTCAATCAACTCTCAAAAAATTACGTCCAATGACCGATTACGACTCACTCCAAATACCCTGCCTCGCGCAGCCAATTTTCCGTAATCCTCATCCCCTCTTCGATAAGGATGCGCGAGACAAAGCCGAGCTGTACTTTGGCTTTGGTGGCGGGGAATTCGGCTTTGAGGCCGTACATGCGTAGGCGGGGGCGGTTGAGCGGCAAATCGAGGTGCAACAATTTGTTGAGCACGATGAGAATATGGGCCGCCCAAAAGGGCAGGCGACGCGGTTGGCGGCCACACATACGGCCGTAATACCCAAACCATTCATTAAACGTTACCACCGGATCACACATGTTGTAAGCTTGTCCCACCGCTTCGGGCCGAACGGCCGTTAACAGCATCCCATCAATCAAATTATCAATAAACACCGGGTAGGCGTGCCCCGTGCCGTCGCCAAAAATAACCGGCAACCCTTTGCCCACTATCTTGATCATATTAATTGTCCAGCTTTGGGCGCGGGGGCCATAAACCAGACCGGGGCGAACGGCCGTTACCTCAATCCCCAGCTCCTTCCCCAGTTCAAAGGCACGAATTTCACCCAGGGCTTTGGTACGGCCGTAAATCACCTCTTGCTCCGTGTCCAGGGGTTGATCTTCATCCACCAGTAACACTTTTGGGGGATGGCCGTAGGCGGCAATGGAACTCACCTGCACAAACCGCTTCACGCCCGCTTCGGCAGCCAGCCGCACGGCTAAGGCCGTCGCTGCTACGTTCAAGGCATAGGCCCGCTGTTCGCCACCGTGCCTTCCCAGCCAGGCCGCCACGTGGAACACCACTTCTTGCCCAGCCATCGCCTGGCGCATAGCCTCCTCATCCAGCAAGTCCGCTTTTTGCAGGGTTACGCCCGCTTCGATGACAAAAGGCACCGCGTCCAGATCGCGCCCCGTGCCGGTAACAATGGACCCTTCTTCACGGGCAAGCCGCTCGGCTAAACGTCCCCCAATAAAGCCAGTGGCTCCGGTGACCAAAACTTTTTTATCTTTGAGTGCATGGTTGATCATTGACATGGGGCCGATTGTAGTGGAAAACGGAACGGCCGTCATACTGATAATTCACTGGAATCGGCTTCAATGAAACGAACGGCTGTCT
>CBDUOF010000068.1:0-16675 GCA_965368765.1 uncultured Anaerolineae bacterium
AATTAAGAGAAAAATCTGCAAGCACGCCAGGTGTCAACTTGCGAAAAGTGCAGATTAATTATCTTCACTTTGGGTGACGGCTACGCCAAACTGCCCGTCCTGCACCTGAACCGTGAGCAAATCGCCAGTTACCACCCCTTTGGCAGCACGGACGATACGGCCGTCTGCATCCCGCACAATCGCATAGCCGCGTTCTAATGTCGCTTTGGGGCTAACGGCCGTTAGCTGGGTTTGCAATAAATTCAGCCTGTGACGTGATCGATCCAGCCGCCGCTGCATTGCCCGCTCCAGGCGCGCCTGCCAGCCATCCAGCCGCTGACGATTGCTGGCAATACCCACTTGGGGGCTCAGATGGCTCATGGAGCGCCGCAGTGACCGCACCTGCCAGCGGTGCTGCCCAATTTGCTCCAGAACAATGTTTTTGATCTGCTGCTGAATGGCTTGAAAATACGGCCGTAACTCACTCACATCCGGCACCGCCAGCTCTGCGGCGGCGGATGGCGTGGGTGCACGCAAATCGGCGACAAAGTCAGCAATCGTAAAGTCTACCTCATGACCCACCCCGCTGATAATGGGATGCTGCGCAGCAAAAATGGCCCGCGCCACGCCTTCATCGTTGAAGCCCCACAAATCTTCCATGGAGCCACCCCCACGTGCCACAATGATGGTGTCGATGTCATTACGGCCGTCTAGCCAGCGCAGAGCGCGCACAATTTGCGCCGGTGCCTCGGCACCTTGCACCAACGTTGGCGCAATCAGCACAGAGACCAGCGGGTAGCGCCGGCGCAGCACGTTGATGATGTCGCGCAGCGCAGCCGCATCGGCAGATGTAACAATGCCAATTTTCCGTGGGAATTGGGGAATGGGCTGCTTAAATTCGGCATCAAACAGCCCTTCGTCGGCCAGTTTTGTCTTGAGTGCTTCAAAGGCGGCGGCCAAATCGCCCTGCCCCAGCGGGGTCATTTGTTCAACGTACAGTTGGTACACGCCACTGGCTTCATAGACCGAGATACGGCCGTTTAACACCACAGCATCCCCATCTTGCGGCCGAAAACGAAGCCGCTCCGCCGCCGAACGCCACATGACACATTTGAGCTGCGACTTATCATCCTTTAGCGTAAAGTAAAGATGCCCCGACCGAGCACGGCTGAAGTTGGAAATCTCACCGCTTACCTCCAAATCCTGCAGGCGGTAATCAATTTCAAACAGTTCTCGAATATATTGGGTCAGGTCAGAAACGGTCCAGGCGCTGGACGAAAAGTCATCGCTGCGTAAAAATGCCATAAGAAATTGCCACCGATCGCGCGGATTTTGGCAGATGATTGATTAGGCCAAAAATGAGTCGCGATTTCTGCGCTAAAAAGCTATTTTTGCTGTTGAGCCCGCCACTCATGGTATTCTGGCACATCTTCGCCCACAGACCAAAAGAAGAAGTAAGCCCCCATCGGCCCCATAAATTTAAGCTTTTTGCAGAGCAGCTTCGACCGCTGCGCAAACGGTTGGCCATCCATGCTGCGCAGGAAGCCATGAAGCGAGCCGTGTTCAGCAATCAGTTCCTGGCAAATGCGGGCATTAGTGAGGGTAGCCTCTATTTTACGGCCGTTACGCACAATCCCCTTGTCCTCCAAAAGTCGCTCTACATCCTCCGGCGTAAAGGCAGCGACCTGGTTCACATCAAACTGGGCAAAAGCGCGCTGAAAGCCGGACCATTTACTGCGAATTACCTGCCAACTGAACCCTGCCTGAAACACAGCCTGGGTTATCTTTTCCAAATAACCAGCATCATTTTCTGGCACGGCACGGGGTGGCACTTCATAAGGCGTTTCGGACATACAACACTCCTTGCAAACAGTACGGGCGGTGAATTACCGATAGATTCTGTACCTGCGGGCAAATAGAACATTCGCTCTAATTGTAATGGGCTGAGCCGCAAGTTGCAACCGCTCTTGTCAGCCAATCAAGCTCCATGCTACAATCGCTCCAGTTCACAGTGGAGGTGAAAATCTGGAAAGTTTAGAATTAGCTCATTTATTAGTTGAAACAATTTTAGATAAGAAAGGGAGCGATATTACGCTTCTAGATTTGCGGGAACAGGCTGTTTTTGCCGACTACTTCCTTATTTGCAATGGTGAAAATGATCGTCAACTGCGCGCAATGGCAACGAGCATTGCCCAAGATGCCAAGCAAAAAGCCCAAGCCAAGGCCAACAACATTGAAGGATCGCCTGAATCAGGCTGGGTTTTGGTTGATTTTGGTGATTTGCTCGTCCATCTTTTTTCGCCAGACAGGCGTCACTTTTATGATTTAGAGGGATTGTGGGATGATGCCCACGTCGTTATGCGAATGCAGTAATTGCAGATCTGCAAAATAATAAAAAGCCTGGCTTCTCAGTAAAAGAAGTCAGGCTTTTTTCATTGAAATGAGCCCAGCCTATTCACAAATCCAGCTTTCGCTGCTGCGGCTCCAGGAAACAAGTTCTTCCGGCTTGAAGAACAAACTTGATTCTTTGACGCCATTTTCAGCACTATCTGATCCATGGACCAGGTTACGGCCGATTTCCATCCCAAAATCCCCTCGAATGCTCCCAGGTGCGGCTTCAACCGGCTTGGTGCTGCCTATGGTAGCGCGGGCAGCGGCGACAGCATCATTCCCTTCCCAGACCATCGCTAACACAGGACCCGAGGTAATGTATGAGACAAGATCGTTGAAGAACGGCCGTTCCTTATGCACTGCATAATGCTGATTGGCAAGCGCGTCCGACATCTGCAAAAACTTCATTCCAATCAGCTTCAAGCCACGCCGCTCAAAACGGTGAACAATTTCACCCATCAAACCGCGCTGTACGCCATCGGGCTTTACTAAAATTAACGTGCGTTCCATCTTTATTACTCCATTTATTTAGAGCTTCCCAAAGTCCAGGATGTTTTTGTTGTTTCCCAGACGCTGAGCAACTTCGGATATTGATAATTGACGCAAAAAGAGGCAGCTTGCTTCAGCCTCGCTGCCTCTTCAGATTTGTAACATTCTTACCAAATTCACTACGCAAACAACTATTTCAATTGTCACTCAAACCCATCGAATTCGCAAACGGTTTTTGCTTACATTTGGTCAAGGGCAGCGCGGTACGACGTCAATGCTTTTTGCAGCTGTCCATTGCGCATATAGGCATCCCCCAGCACCTGAGAAAGGGCTGGCGTTTGCGGATGGTTTTCTGCGGCTTGTTCCAGTTCCGCGATGATGGTCATCATGCCAGAGCCAGAGGCTACCAGCTCCTTGAATTGGGTGATGGCTTCGGCGAGACGGCCGTCTGCCAGGGCGGCCTGGGCAGCGCCGAGCTGGGCTTCATCGACACTGTACGCCCCGGTCGATGGTTCTGGCACAGGCTCGTACAAGTCATCATCGAGATCTGTCTGGGGCAGTCCTTCCGGCGGTGCCTTTAGCGGCCCCGTGTCGGGAATAACCACTTCTTCCGTAGGGCCAGCCAATGTGGCTTCTTCTTCAGCCGAGAGCCATGTTTCCATATCTACTTCTGGCAAAGCCCGCAGCCAATCGGTTTCACCAACAATCTGGTCGTCATCACCTTCACCGAGCCACTCTGGTAGCTCAGCGTCAATATCTTCGTCCGGTTCCGTTCCGGCTACCGTTGGCACCGCGGAAACGGCCGTCGCATCACTATCACCTTCATCGGCTAATTCTAAGTCTGGTTCCGCCGCCAGCTCTTCCAATTCATCAACCATCCAGGTAGGCATCTCAGGTTCTGCTTCGGCATCAGTCACGGTCGGCAGCTCATCCATGGCTGCGCCCTGCCGGGCTGCCAGCTGCTCTAGCCAAACCATCGCTTCATCAGGGTCATCGGGCACTTCACCAATAATATCTGATTCTTCCGCCAGGGAAGCAGGCTCTGAATCAGCCATTTCATCTGCATCGTCTTCAGAAGTCAACTCATCGCTACGGCCGTCGTCTGTCACAAACATAGCATCCTCGCTAGGCTTGATTGGCGGCGGCTCCATTTCTACATCCATCTCCAGATCACCGCTCAGCATTTGCTCCAGCCACGCTTCGGGATCATCTTCTGCGCTTGCTGCTTCAACTGCATCAACGGCTTCAACTTCGTCGACTTCATCTTCACTGTCTAGCGCAGCTTCAGCAATGTCGGGTTCAGCGGCTAAAGCGGGTTCGGCATCATCAGTCACAAACATGGCATCTTCGCTGGGTTTGATGGGCGGCGGCTCCATCTCAACATCCATTGCGAGATCGCCGCTCAGCATCTGTTCCAGCCACGCTTCGGGATCGTCCTCCATGCTCGCCAGATCAGCCTCAAGTTCAGCTGTGTCGCTCGGCGGTATGTCGTCTGCACGTGCCGTGTCTTCCCCGTCTACCAACTCATCTAACCAGGCAACGGCCGCATCCGGATCATCGGGCATGCCATCCAAAGCCACATCATCCAGCAACGAATCCATCTCGACCGTCTCGTCGGAGATTATTTCTGCAACAATGTCCTCCGCCCGTTCCGGTTCAGCGACGTCTTCTTCACTCAGGACAGCGGCATCATCGGTGACAAACATGGCATCTTCGCTGGGCTTGATGGGAGGCAGTTCTGTCTCCACTTCCATCTCAACATCATTACTCAGCAGCTGTTCCAGCCACGCTTCCGGATCGTCGGACATTTCATCCAGATCGAACTCATCTTCATCGGCAACGGCCGTTTCCACAACAAGCGCCTCTGGCTCACTTTCGGCAACATCCTCTTCAACTGCCGGCGCAGCTTCAGTTTCTTCAATCCAGTCAAGCGCAGCATTTAATTCTTCGGAAGATAGGCTAATGGGGAATACGGCCGTCTCTGGCACATCCACACCTTCGTCCAACACCTGGGCTGCCAGACGATTCAATGCCAGCGTGAGCGCGTCCGTCTCCGGTGCCACAACGACGGTTTCCGGCTCCTCAACAGAGTCCATTTCGTCGACGGGCGTCGGCTCATCGTCAATCTCTGACTCATCGGCCAGATTGACGCGGGTTGGTGGCGCCTCTTCAAACAGCTCAACTTCGTCCAGTTCAACGCTGTCTTCCTCATCCAGCTCGTCCAGCCAGGCCAGGGCCTCTTCTAAATCGGCCTCCGCTTCTTCAATGCCGCTATCTTCTTTGAGCGCATCGGTCACGCCAGTCACGATGAGATCGTCAGTGGTTAGCGCCTCGTCGTCATCTGCAGCTTCGTCGGCCATCACCAGGTCGGTTTCATCAGAGGCCAGCTCCGTTTCTTCTTCGATCGACGCTTCCATGACCTCGTCGAGCCAGCCCAAGTCTTCCGCGTCATCGGTCATTTCCGATACAGGCAGCGCCTCAGGCTCATCCATCTCATGGAGTACGTCGGTAAGCAAATCGAGGTCCGGCGGCTCATCGGCTAAAATATCGTCAAAGGCATCATCGAGGGAGGCATCATCCATGGCCAATTCGTCTAGCCAGGCCGTATCTTCAGCTTCTGGCAAACCAACGGATTCGGCCTCGTCAACGGCCGTTTCAGGAACGGTCTCCAATTCTTCAACCGCTGATTCTTCGAGCATATCGGTGCCTAATTCATCCAGCCAGGAAACTTCGTCCTCATCAACCAAATCATCCAGCGCAGGCAAATCGTCAAGCTCAATCGCAGGTTCTTCTGCGGTTTCTGCGGCGGATTCCGGCTGATCTGGCTGGTCATCATCCGCTTCAATCGCCAAGACACTCTCAAGCTCAGAGCCTGCTTCCTCACCGTCAGTTAAATCATCGAGCCAATCCATGTTGGAACTATCCATTGGCGTAGTGGCAGCTAACTCCGCAGCCGTGTCCAACTCTTCGTCCAGCATCGTTTCTGCCACGCTGGGGAGCTCTTCAACCGGTTCATCTTGCTGAGCAGCCAACTCTTCCAGCCAGGACATCGCATCGTCCCAATCTTCCGGGGCACTATCTTGCTCTACAACCACGTGCTCTTCCGCGTCCTCGGCCACAATCTCCTGCGGCTCAACTTCTTCAATCTCAGCTTCAGGTTCATCTGGCGCGGTTAGCCAATCCAGCCCGGTTTCTTCTGCCAAATCGAAATCATCAGCCTGTTCTTGCAAAGCGCCTGTATCGGCTTCCAGCTGGTTCAACCAGGTGGTATCTTCAGCCGAAATCGGCGTCGCTTCCTCTTCCGATTCCTGCTCTGACGTTGCCTCCGGCGCAACATCCATCTCTGAGAGTACCGCGGTTAACGACGGTTCAACAGGCTCAATGTCAAATTCCTCCAGGCGAATTTCCGATTCGTGGATATCTTCTTCGTAATCAATCCCGGCCAGCAGCTCGGTAAGGCCAACTTCTTCGTCCGGCTGATCCACTAACGACTGCAGCGAATCATCTGCATCAGCAACGGCCGTTGTCAGAACCTCATCCGCTTCCTCATCTGGCCACAAATTGGCCAGCATCCCTGTCAAACCGATTTCTTCCTCGGCCTCAGGTTCTGCCTCGCCGTCCGCATCCGTCAATTCCGCTAAACTAGATAGCCAATCATCATCGCCCTCATCATCAGGCGTCGCCGACATTGCCGATGCCATTTCCTCTTCCGGCGCAATGTCCGATAACATTTCTGTCAGGCTGACACCTTCCAGGTCCAACTCGTTCAGCCCAAGGGCATCGTCTGGCTCAGCCTCCGCCTCAACCGCATCGTCCAGCAAAAAGCCGCTTAAATCATCGTCACTGTCATCCAGGAAATCGGACAGGAAATCGTCGCCCGTTTCGGCCGGTTCGGCGTCACCCATCGTCAGGTTGGAGAGCAGCCCCGTCAACCCAATTTCTGACGTCTCCTCCGTCACCACCGGGCCATCTTCAACCATCTCTTCAGCTGGCTCGCTGGCCACGGATGGCGACTCATCATCTGCCTGAGCACCGCTAAGTAAATCTGTCAGGCTCCCTTCTGCATCCTCATCCATCCAGTCAGCAATCAATGAATCCATTTGGTCTAATGGCAGGGCTTCTTCGTCTACGTCCATTTCGGAAAGCAGACCGGTGAGGCCAGGTACATCTGCCCCGGTATTATCATCAATTAGAGCGTCATCTTCGTCGAGATCAGCCAGGGCAACCGGTTCCTGCAGCCAATCAGGAATATCTGCTGAAGCAGAATCCCACTCATCAACAATCTCAACGGCCGTATCGTCAGGAATATCCGACAACCAGCTGGGCATCCCTTCGGTTTCAACGGGCGGGTCTGGCAGCGCCGTGCGTTTGTTATCTTCTGAATCAGACGTCAAGTCATCCAGCCAATCGAGCGCATCAGGGACAGCATCATCATTTTCGCTTGCGTGCGTTGGTTCAACTTCTGGTTCTACCGGCTGTGGCGTCTCTTGGGGATCGTTTTCACTACTCACGGCGGCCTCCGATTCCTCTGAAAGGTCAAGGTATTCATTGTCGAGCCAATCCGGAATGTCGGTAATATCATCACCTTCTAATTCAGGAATGGCCAAGTTGGGGAACTCTTCTTCTTCACTTTCTTCAGCTTCCAGGATGGCGTCCAAATCTGCGGCAGCGGCCTGCAGCCAATCATCAGCATCACTTAAGGCCGCCAGCTCATCCGTTGTCGCTTCAACAACCAAATCACTGGAAAGTGCAGCTGCGTCATCGGGCGGGTCAGCTTCCCAGCTTATTTCCTCATCGATGCTCCCTTCGGTCAGCGCGGAAAGCCAATCCTCAGCCTCTCCCAGCGAGCCAGTCTCCAGCTCAGGTGCATCTGCATCCAGTTCTTCTAGCTCGTCGTCGTCTAAAACGGCCGTTGTTGTAAATTCTGGGTCGTCACCCTCTGTCACATCATCGTCGACAGCCGGCACGGCTTCTTCCGGTTCGCTCATCCAATCGAGCGCATCCTCAGGGTTAAGCTGGACCGCATCAAGTTCCTTATCTGCCAATTCTGAAAGCCAATAGGGTGTTTTGGGTTCTTCGACGATATGTGACTCACTGTCTGCCCAATCCGACAGGTTGTCATCCATTAGGCTTGTCGCAGCAATCTCAATGGGCGCGTCATCGTCAGACAAATCATCCAGCCAATCTGGCAGGGCCGACTGGCCTGTTTCCAAATCTTCCTCGTCATGAACAGTAACGGCCGTATCCTCTTTGTCTTCAGCCGGAGCAGCGATCTCTCCGTCGGCAATCTCATCGCTCGCGCTAAACCAATCGGTTTCGTCTGCCGCCTCGTCGACAACTGGTTCATCAACGATCCCTTCCAAATCAAGTGGCTGAAAGCCAGCGTCGGCCTCGTCGCCACGTAAATCCGCCAGCCATTCTGCGCTAAGTTCACCAGTGGCAAGATTAAGCGCTTCTTTCGATTTGTCTTCAGAGAACCAATCCGTTTCGCTAGGCGCCTCGTTCGCTTTTTCGGCGTCATCCAACTCTTCAATATCTGCTAACCAATCATAGCTGTGCATCCCGCTTTCTGGCTCCAGCACAACCTGATCCAAAGAACCAGTATCATCAGAAACGTCGTCAAATGAGACTTCTCCAACCCAATCCGCTGTTGGTTCAGAAGGCGCCTCAGGGATAACCGTTCCCGTTTGCAGAAACTCGAGCGAAGCTTGCTCAGGCAACGGGAAGGCCCCTTTAATGGCAAAGGCTTGTCCGGCAATCGTTTCTTTGTCGAGGAACTTTTGGGTTTGCTGAGTCAGGCTGTGTAGTCGGTACAAATATTTCTGAGCTTCGGGGATACGGCCCGTCTGTAACCAAATTTCGGCGAGGATAGCGTTTAGCACAATGCAGTTAGGCAATTCCTCTAAAACAGTGAGGCACATTTCCTCAGCATCAATTCGCCGATCATCGCGCCACAGCGCCTCAGCCAGCAACACCTGTAGGTCCACCCGGCTAGGCTCTTCCTTCAAAACGCGGCGCAGTTCAGAAATAGCCTGTTGGTATAGCTCTCCCTGCATGTAAAGTCGCGCCAATGCCCCACGCGTCAGGGGAATAATGCCAGGACGCGTTTCAGATTGCCCATCATAGAGCTTGCGCATCTCGCCCTGAATGGCAACATTGTATGGCTGAATTTCAAACGCACGCTCCAGATGCCACAAGGCTTGGTCGTACTGACTCTCTTCCTTATAAATAATGGACAGCCCAACGTGGCTGATAAAATCATTGGGATCGGCACCTAAAATGCGCAAGAAAAGATCGTTTGCAGCAGCATATTCTTTTTTCTCCAGCATCGCTTTGCCCATGACGCGATAGGTTGCAATATGGCGCGGATAACTGTGCAAGATATGCCGACAATGCTCAATCGCTTCAACCAGGCGGTTATCGTCAATAAGCTTTTCAACTTGCTCAACGTATTCATGCAAAAGAATTGTTGTCACGGTTTCGCCTCGGTAGATTACGAAAGAAAGCGGTTAACCCATTTCTTCCAATTGGATACTGCACTTTTTGTTATTGTCAACCTAACATAAATATTATGCAAAGTTTCAGCTAATAAATCAAGTGATGGCGCTTGAGCAAGCGCAGCAGCTGACTAATGTCCTGTTCTGCTTCTGGCATAACCCCGAGCGGATCCTCAATTTTATCTTGCTCAGTGAGCGCGTAAAAGGTGTTGAGAATTCCATAGGACAGCACTTGAAGTTGGTAGCCACCTTCCAGAACAAAGAGTATACGGCCGTTGCACAACTCATTGGCCAGTGACACCAGAGCGCGGGACATTTGGGCATATCCTGTCAGGCTCAATCCGGCCATTGCCAGCGGGTCTTGCCAATGGGCATCATACCCGGCCGACACTAAAATAAGCTCTGGCTTGAATTGCTGGGCAATAGGACGCACCAACTCGTGAATGATACGGCCGTAGCCAGCATCCCCCACATTCGGCATCAGCGGTACATTGACCGTGAAACCATGGCCAAACCCTTTGCCCACCTCCGCCTCTGCCCCGGATCCAGGGTAAAACATGCGGGGTAAGAAGAGGTGCGTGGAAATGAACATTACCGAATCGTCATCATAAAAGATATCCTGCGTGCCGTTACCGTGATGCACATCAAAATCCAGAATGAGAATGCGCTTGGCGCCATGCACAACCTGCGCCTGGCGTGCTGCCGCAGCCACATTATTAAATAGACAAAACCCGCTAATCTGGCTGTATTCAGCATGATGCCCGGGAGGCCGCACCAGAGCAAAGCCGTTCTTGGCCCGCCCTGTCATGATGTGATCAACGGCCGTAATTGCCGCACCAGTCGCCAAACGGGCCAAATCATAACTTTGCGGCGTGGCATATGTATCGCCATGGTCCAACATCCCGCCACCGCTGGAAGCTACCTCACGAACGCGCTCTATCAGGCTGGGCGCATGGACCCGTCGCAACTGTTCTACCGACGCAGGCGCAGGCTCCAGCAACCGCAGATCGGGCAACAGACCGACTTTGTCTAAAAACGGCATAATTTGGCCAATGCGCCCCTGGTGTTCGGGATGTCCAGATTTGGTATGAGCCGTCGCGGGGACATAGATGGCAGCAGTTGTCATAGGTGACTCCAAAGAAGATTGTTACTTGATACGTCATATTATAACGCAGGTAGATAATTTAGGGTGCTTCACCGAGGTAAACAAAAAGGGGTACGGCCGTTTCCAGCCATACCCCTCCGCTAAATCATTTTTGACTGCGGCAAAAACTAGCCACCGAACCACATGGCGAGCAGCCCTGCACCGTCAGCAAAGAACGTAATCAATCCAGCAAATACAACCGAAGTCATCGACATCAGCTTAATTAAAATGTTCAATGACGGACCAGACGTATCTTTAAAGGGATCCCCCACCGTGTCGCCGATAACAGCCCCTTTATGGGCGTCCGAGCCTTTGCCACCATGATGCCCTTCTTCAATATATTTCTTGGCATTGTCCCAGGCACCGCCCGCGTTGGCCATCATCACCGCCAGCGCAAAACCGGCGGTTAACGTGCCAGTGAGCAAGCCCAGTACCCCGGCTACACCAAACAAAACGCCGACAACCACGGGAACGATGAGTGCCAAAGCAGAGGGCGCAATCATCTCTTTTTGAGCAGCGACGGTGCTAATTTCCACACAACGCGCATAATCTGGGCGCACCGTACCCTCTAAAATACCAGGGTTCTCCCTGAATTGGCGACGCACTTCCTCCACCATGCCACCAGCAGCCCGACCAACGGCCCGCATCGTCATGGCGGCAAAGTAAAATGCTGTCGTGGCGCCAATGAACACGCCTATCAACACGGCGGGATTCAGGATGGTAACGTTGTAAAAGGTCATGAAATCCTGCATTGTCCAGGTCGCCACGGTACGGCCGTTTATCACCAGCGCCTCACCACCGCCATGCAGCGTTAAAGAAAGGCGAATCTCTTCCAAATACGCTGCCAGGAGCGCCAACGAGGTCAATGCTGCAGAACCGATGGCAAACCCTTTGCCCATTGCTGCCGTTGTGTTACCCACTGCATCCAGCTGATCTGTCTTTTCGCGCACGCTGGGGTCCAGCCCAGCCATTTCAGCATTACCGCCCGCATTGTCAGCAATTGGACCGTAAGCGTCGGTCGCCAACGTAAAGCCCAGGGTGGACAACATGCCTACGGCGGCGATACCGACGCCGTACAAACCCATCGAGATGTTGGCAACACCGCCCATCGAGTAGAAGCTGATAGCAATACCAATAACAATCGCCAAAACGGGAATACCCGCAGACTCCATACCAACGGCCAAACCTTCGATCAACAGCGTCGCCGGGCTTGTTACCGCCTGCTCAGCAATGTTGCGCGTCGGTTTAAACGCATGAGAGGTGTAATATTCCGTCGCCTTCCCCACAACAATACCAACCACAAGACCAACCAGTATGGAAATCCAAACCTGGATGGCATTCGGCAAATCCAGGATTAACACGACAGGCAGCGACAGAACGGCGATACCTATAGAGCTACCGTACAGACCGCGGCTCAGCGCATTGATCAGCTGCCCCTGGTCGGCACCATCATCTGCCCGCACCAAATAAACACCAATAATTGAAAGGGCCACACCAATAGCAGCAATCACGATGGGTGCTGCCATATAGCGCAGCTGCAAATCCATCTGTTGCAAAACAGTGGGTGTTTGGCCATCAAACAAAGTCGCACCACCAACAATGACGGCAGCAACGCCTAAAGCGGCCGTTGCCAAAATTGACCCGGCGTAAGATTCGTACAGGTCAGCACCCATGCCCGCTACATCACCTACATTGTCGCCCACGTTGTCGGCAATGGTTGCAGGGTTGCGCGGATCATCTTCAGGGATACCGGCTTCAACCTTACCCACCAGATCCGCACCCACGTCAGCTGCTTTGGTGTAAATGCCACCGCCCACGCGAGCAAACAAAGCCTGGGTTGAGGCACCCATGCCAAAGCTCAACATCGTGGCTGTAATTTGCGGCAGCGGGTTGATCGCTTCACGAATAAATTCGGCTGGCGGTACGAAGTAGAGGACCAGGAACCAAACCGTAATATCAAGCAGAGCAAATCCAACCACGACCAAACCCATCACCGCGCCAGCGCGCAGAGCAATCTGCAAGCCACCGTTGAGGCTGCTTCGCGCCGCATTTGCGGCACGGGCCGAAGCGTTTGTGGCCGTTTTCATCCCAAAAAAGCCGCATAAACCAGAGAAAAATCCACCGGTCAAAAAGGCGACTGGCACAATCGGATTTTGCAATCCGAGAACTGCCAGGAGAATAAAGATGACGAATAAACCGGCAAACACCAGGGCGACGGCACGGTATTGTCGCTTTAAATAGGCCATGGCCCCTTCACGCACTGCTTGCGCGATTTCAATCATCTTAGGCGTGCCTTCGCTTTCCTTCATCACCTGGCTGTAAAAGTACCAGGCGTAACCCAGAGCCAAGACAGCTCCAATTGGCCCAAGCCACCAAATCAATGGCAGGCTGGCTCGTTCATTCACGGTTTGTGCTAAAAATAATGCGTGTTGCATAGATTGTCTGATGCCTCCTCTTCCTGAAGTAACCTATTTTGGCAAATAAAAAGCGGGTCTGACCCGCTCATATCCATAGGATGTAAAATGCCCCCGGTTGAAGGGAGCATTGAGGCGTCGATTGTAACGAATGGCACAAACTCTGTCAAAAACCATTTCAGGGTAAATTCAGGTTGGTCACAGGTGTAAAGGAATACGGCCGTTTCCCGCCCATTTACGTCAAAAAAGCCTGAAAGCTAAGCTTCCAGGCTTCGAGATAGGCCAAGCTGTGGCTACCGTTTAGCTGTGATTGGCCGAACGCCACCACCGATAATATTTTCCGCGCAGTTCTTCGCGTGATGGCAGGGGGAAATAGATGAGCTGATCACGATTGCCCAAATAGATACCATTCTTAATCATGCGATAGGGATATTCGACGGTTTCAACGCGATTGACAATTTTGGTATGAATATGCTTCTCGACAACCTCAAGTAAACATTCTCGCAGATGATGAATAAACGTATAGGGCAAATCACGGATCGCGCCATGCTCTGGATCATGGGCCAATTCACCCAGCTGTAAGTCCACAAAACAAACGGCCGGAAAATGAACCAGGCTATCGGGATTTTGGGTAAGAAACTGGTTGTATTCAATGGCGTTGAGCGTACTGACAACCAGAGGATGCGCCGGAGCAATCTCCTGGTACATGTTGAGTCCAGTTGTCTCTTCTGGCACCACTTCACCTGGCTCTAGCCCTAACACTTCTCCGTAGGCAGTTACCAGATAGAGCTCTCTCATCACGTCGGTAGGAATATGCTCCAATACGCGATAGGTAGAAATATATACGGAGCGCTTGGGGGAGCCATCTGCATGCGGTACGCAGCGCGCGATGCCAGCGTCAATATTGAAAAATTCGTGCCGAAAATCTGGGTTTAGTTCGACAAACATCGCTTGCCCGTGCAGCTTTTTATGCGAACCGACAGCGTAATAGGTGCCAAATTCTTCAGGCGGCAACATGGAGGCGATGAGGGCTTCGGGGATGAGGGACAGATACAAATGAACAGTCATGAGCTTACCAACTTCCTTTCTTGAAGGGGATTTTCTATTACAAGTTGTTTCCTATATTCCCGTTTTTGGCCAAATTGCAATAGTAACAATAAGCGGATAGTGAGGGTGATTATTGTCATGTATCAGTAAGAGTAGGGGATGGGCACGGCCGTTTATGCCCGGAGCTTACAGCGTTCAACACTTATTGTATCTGCCTGGCTTATGTGTTCTCGGTTAATTCAGGTACTATGTACAGTAAATCCACCCCCGGTTAACAAAAGGAGCGGCAATGG
This sequence comes from uncultured Anaerolineae bacterium, assembly GCA_965368765.1. Lineage (GTDB taxonomy): Bacteria > Chloroflexota > Anaerolineae > Promineifilales > Promineifilaceae > Leptofilum. The sequence goes on from CBDUOF010000068.1 coordinate 14,255, forward strand.
CTGGCATTGAAATTCTATTCCTGGGCAAAGAAGATATTGATGCCCTTAATCTCGATTTGCAAGACATTATGGATGCGATTGAGTTGGGCCTGAAGGCACACGGTGAGAAAAAGGTGATCATGCCTTCCAAAGATCATCTGCCGCTGGACTACCCAGAAAAGCTGTTCAATATTTTGAAGGGATACGTAGCGCCCATCGATGTGGCTGGCGTGAAGGTGATTGGTGATTTTCATGGCAACTACAAGCACAACCTCCCCTCTGAACTGGCCCTGATCACGCTGTACAGTTCGGAAACCGGTGCGCCGTTTGCCATCGTTGACGGCACGCTCATCACCTGGATGCGAACCGGGGCGGTAACGGCCGTTGGCGCCAAACATCTCGCCAGCGACAATGCCAAAGTCCTGGGGCACATCGGCGCCAGAGGAACAGCCTGGTACAACGTCCCCATGCTGGACAAGATTTTTGATTTTGAAGAGATTCGGGTCACCAGTCGGCGTCCCGAATCCCGCGAACGCTTTGCGGATAAGATGTCCAAACAGCTAGGCAAAAAAATCACGGTGACAGAAACCACCGAAGCGGCCGTTCGCGATGCAGATATCATTATCGATGCCTCTCGCCTGGTGGAACATCAGGTGCTGGTTGAAGACAAATGGGTCAAGCCTGGCGCCCACATTCAGGCGTATGGCGCAATTTTGTCGGTTGCGCCAACCATTCCCTTTTCGGTAGACAAATTTGTAGTGGACGACTGGAACCAGTGCCAAAAATCGCAGTATGGCCAATTTGCCGGGCTGATCCAGGCAGGCGATTTACGCACCGAACATATTTATGGCGAAATCGGCGAGATCGTCGCGGGACTCAAGCCGGGTCGAAACAATCAGCAGGAACGCATCCTATTTTGGCACAAAGGCTTTGCCATTAGCGACATCATGTTGGGGCACCTGGCCTACCAAAAAGCTACGGAGCGCGGTCTCGGCATCCGCCTGCCTTACTATCAGCAGCCCGAAGATATGTAACTCGCCGTTCGGGACATGACCAAACGGGGATTTGCGCGGATACTTTTGAGTCCGCGACCTTGTTGTGCCACGCGATGATGCCAGGTACTTACCTATGCGAAAACGAAGACGGAAAAAGAAACGCACCTCAGCCCCAAAAATAGAAACCATACGGCCGTTTACCCTGCCACCCAACCGCTTTAATCTGCTGTCCCCGGGTCAGGTTGAGCAAATTCATATAGCTTCTTTAAAAATTCTGGCTAGAACTGGGGTGCGGTTTCATGACGATACGGCCGTTTCCCTCTTCAAAACGGCGGGCGCCAAAACAGTGGGTCAGCACGTCTATCTGGAAAAAGAACTCATCGAACACTGTCTGGCACTCGCCCCGGCTCACTACACCCTCCAGGCGCGCAATCCGCAGAACAACGTCACCATTGGCGGCGACAGCTGCGCCGTGATGCCCGGCGGTGGTCCGCCTTTTGTACGCGGGCTTGATGGCATACGCCGTCCTGGCACGCTGGCCGATGTGCAAAACTTCACCAAGCTGAGTCAGCTGTCGCCCGATGTGCACGTGATGGCGCGCAAAGCGGTTGAGGCCCAGGATGTACCCGTAGCCATACGTCACCTGGAATGTTGGCGCACCGTCCTGACGCTCAGCGATAAACCGGGGCAATCTGGCTTCGTCAACGGCCGTTCCGAAGCCGAAGATGTGCTGCAGCTGTTGGCAATCGTCTTTGGCGGCGAATCCGCCATCGACGGAACGCCCGTGGCCCACTGCAGCATCAACGTCAACAGCCCCCTGCTCTACGACACCGCCATGCTGGAGGGCCTGATGGCCTTTGCCCACTACGGTCAGCCTATCCTCATCACCCCGTTTGTGATGGCCGGGGTCACAGGACCCACCACGTTGGCAGGGGCTTTGGCACAGCACAATGCCGAAGTGCTCGCCGGGCTGTGTTTGGTTCAGCTGGTGCGCCCCGGAACGCCTGTTTTATACGGCACGGCCACCAGCAACGTCGATTTGCGCAACGGCAATCCCGCCATTGGCAGTCCCGAATCGGCCCAAAGCATTGCCATTTGCGCCCAACTGGCGCGGCGTTACAACTTGCCCTGTCGCGGCGGTGGCGCCCTCACCGACTCGCCCATTGCCGACGCCCAGAGCAACTATGAGCGGATGTTTACCCTGCTTACCTCTGTTCTGAGCGGGGTGCATTTTCTGATGCACGGCTTGGGCATTTTGGAATCCTATCTGACGATGGGGTATGCACAATTTGTGCTGGACCTGGACCTGTTGGGGATGGTGCGGCAGCTGGTACGGCCGTTTCCCATCAACGAGGACACGCTGGCCCTGGACACCATCGACGCAATCGAGCCGGGCGGTCACTTTTTGGCCACGCCCCACACCATGCAGCACTTTCGCGCAGCCCAC
>CBDUOF010000069.1:0-16599 GCA_965368765.1 uncultured Anaerolineae bacterium
TCATGAACCGTTTGAAGTGGCCTATTACGATGGCAAAGAACTGCCTGTCGTTGCCGATAAATTGAGTATGCCACTCGATTTACTGAATATAGAGCGAATACAAGACAGTTCTGGCAGCAGTTTACTGATCAAGGAAATGCCTTACCAGGTTGGTGAACATTTCCCACTTTTGTTTGAGCTTGCCAGCAAGCCCATCATCTTTTTAATACGTGATCCGCGCTTGAATATTGCCTCCAGAATTGAGAAGAAGCGTATGGTAGGCGAAAATATTTATTTCCCGCACATTGAAACTGGGTGGGAATTGCTTCAGGTGCAAATCTCCTACTGTGAAGCACAGGGATTGCCATACATGATTGTGGACTCAACCGATTTCAGAAATTACCCTGGCTCTATATTTCCCCAGATTTTTGCCCAATTTATGCTTTCGTTTTCTCGCGAAATGCTGTTGTGGAATTCTTGTGATGATATTGTGAACCTAGACAATTTAGATGGTAAGCATCGCCATTTATATGCGCGCGTTTTGAACAGCAACGCCCTGCACCCCGCCACCGAAGCGATTCCGGACTTAAATGAATTCCCTCAGGTTCACGGCATTCGTAAGCACGTGGAATTCTGCCTGGAGATTTACAGCTCTCTAAAAGAGTCCTCCCACAGGATTTGCCCCCAAATGGCGAGGATGTGATCCTTGAAGCCATAATATTGCCTCCGAAATTCGGTCAGCCAGTTCAGCCGCCAGCAGGCTTCTATCGTGGGCACTGAGTTCTCCGGCTATTCCGTGCAAAAAACCACCCAGGCGAGCGGCTTCATAAGCTGATAATCCCTGTCCCAGCAGCGCCGCAATGACGCCGCTGAGCACATCGCCGCTGCCGCCGACGGCCAGCACGGGATTGGCAAAGGGCAGCAGGGTGGCACGGCCGTTTGGCGTAGCCACCACGGTATACGCTCCCTTGAGTAACACAACCTGACACCATTTTTTTGCCTGGGCGACGGCCGTTTCAATTCGATCCATCCCCAACAGTTCAGCCAAGGAAATACTCATCAGTCGAGCCATTTCGGCCGGGTGCGGCGTGAGCACACAGCGTGCGGGCAGCCGTTCCCACCAATGATCCAGCCGAGCCAGGCAGTTCAGAGCGTCGGCATCGATCACCGTCGGTATGCCCGGGGCGTCACCATCTGTTGGGAAGAGCGTGGTAATGAAGTCGTCGGCATCGCCCAGGCCAGGGCCAATAAGGAGGGCAGCGTGGTTGGTGGCTTGCTGATGGATACGCTGGGCAGAAACGGCCGTTAAGATTGCCTCATCTATCTTTTGACTGTCGCCGTTGTCCTCACCGCGCATCTTGTCATTCGGAGTCTCAGGACGTCCGGTCAAATAAGTTGCCTCTGGCAGCGAAATCGAGATGGCCTGCTGTAGCATTCTCGGCACGACCAAAGCCACCAACCCCGCGCCGGCCCGAAACGCCCCGCGCGCAGCTAGCAGTGGCGCACCTCGGTAGTTATCGCAGCCGGCGGCAATGAGAATTTTGCCAAAGGTGCCTTTGTGGCCATCTTTGGGGCGGGTGGGCAGCAAAGCACGCGCCAGTTCCAACGTGGCCACATCAATGGGCACGGCGGCCACCATTTCTGGCGTGATGCCGATGTCTGCCACGATCAGGTCGCCAACGGCCGTTGCCCCCGGAAAAATAAAATGGCCGCGCTTCGGCCCGGCAAACGTCACCGTCAGATCTGCGGGCAAGGCCAGCGGATCGAGCGCCCCCGTGTCGCAGTTGAGGCCGCTGGGGCAGTCGACAGCCACAGTCACAAGGTGAGCGCGTGATGGCTGCCTGTCACTGAAGTTGGTGAGATTGATAAGCGTGGGGCGTGCCTGCATTGCCAACGCTGTCCGGCGATCTTCCAGGCCAGCGGCTATCTGCTGCATCAGCTTAGCCAGATCGCCTGCCATGGGGCGGGTAGCACCGGTGCCCAAAAGGCCATCGATGAGGATGTCGGTGATGTTGAGCCGGGTGCGCAGGACGCGGAAGCGCTGATCGAAGCTGGCCTCAACAGAAAAGAGGCCCATTTGTTGAATTTTGGCAAAGTTGGGATCGCTTGCCGGGTCGCGTGGCTTAAAGATGTAGAAAGCCACATCGGCACCCGCTTCGGCGAGGTAGCGCCCGGCCACCAGGCCGTCGCCGCCATTGTTGCCGGGGCCAACCAACACCAGGATGCTGGCGTTTGCCACCGGATAGCGTGCCATTATTGCCTGGGCCAGTCCGTGCCCGGCGGATTCCATCATTTGAGCGTAGCTTATGTTTTGAGAATCGGCCGTTTTTTCGGCGGCCACCATTTGTGCAATAGTAAATAATTTCATCGTTTCACTGCTTTTGCGGTCATGCCCGGGAAGGCGGGCCTCCATGTCTTTCACCAGCAGGGTATCCCGCCGCTGCGAGAACAGGGATCCGCGGTTACGGCCGTTTTAACAAGCCTTCTTGCCAGTACCATTCTAAGGTTTGGCGGGCACCATCGGCAAATGGTGTAGGCTGGAAACCAAGCTCTGCGGCAGCCTTTTGGGTAGAGATATGCCAATCCTGAAAGACGTAAGGGGCCATGTTGATGGGATAAAATGGTTCGCGTCGCGTCAGTCGGGAGAGGGCGGTCCAGCTGCGGGCCAGCAGAAGCACCATCCAGGTAGGAAAGTTGAGCCGCCACTGGCCAATGCCGGCCAACTCATTAACGATCTTGTTGACGCTGTTGTGATCGAGTGATTGACCACAAATGTTGTAGATTTCACCAAAACGGCCGTTTTGCAAAGCCAATTCCACTCCCTGGACCACATCCGGCGCAAAAACGGGAAAGGTGATGTGACGGCCGTTATCCACCTTAATGCGCCAGCCGCGCAGGGGCTCTTCAAAAAAAAGCCGATTAAAGGCGTATCGTCCCCACGGTCCGTAAAACGCGCCCGGTCGCAGCACGATAGCTGGCAATCCATTTTGGGCGTGTGCATCCAGCACCCGCCTCTCGGCTTCCAGCTTGCTAAGCTGGTATGGCTCTTGCGGCCGGCATGGCGTATTTTCATCAATGGGCTGGCTGGTGGGTGGCTTGCCCACCACCGCGATGGTGGAGATGTAGATGAAGCGTTGAATGGGGTGTTGCTGAGTGGCTGCCAGTGCGGCTTGGAGAACGGCCGTTGTGCCTTCAACATTTGTCTGCCAAAATTCCTTCGCTTCTCCCCAGAAACGAAACAGGCCGGCCGCATGAATAATTTGGTCGCAGCCGGTACACGCCTGCTCGAGCGCAGCAACATCGGTAATGTCATCAACGTAGGCCAGGTCTATGTTCAACGCTTGTAGAAATTGGACGTTGCTGCTGGGACGCACCACGGCGCGTATAGGATGGCCTAATTGAACGAGATGGGGAACAAGATGATGACCAAGAAAGCCGGTCGCGCCTGTGATCAAAATCATTAAAGTACCCCAGGAGGGAATCGAACCCCCAACCTACAGATTAGAAGTCTGTTGCTCTATCCGTTGAGCTACTGGGGCAAAATAGGTCAGGCGGCAATTTTAATCGGCATGGGTAGTCGCGTCAACCGATTCAGAGAGGAACAAGAATTACAAAGTTTGCGCCCTTGTTGTGTCACTCGCAATAAGCATTTTTACTGGGCGCGTCGGGACAAGGCTAACGGAACAATTTCTTGCAGGAAACGGCCGTTTTCCAGCAGGCCAAACAGGCTGTCTAAATCTGGCAGAATCTCATCAGCTGTGAAGCGGATGGCCCAATGGTGAACAAACGGGGTGATGGCGATAATGGTGGTATTTGCCTGGTATGCTTGCCACATTTCCATTGCTGTTCCCATGCTGGGGAGTGGCAGGTAAGCGATGAGCAGATCGGCCTCGCTCGCTTTGTTGGTCATACTCAGAAAGGTGTGGCGGGCTTGTTCCTCCGTGTAGCTCATGCTGTTTTTATTTTCAGCCCACGGATCGATGAGCTGTACGTCGGGGATAAGCTGTCGGAGCCGCGTGCCAATTTGAATGCGATAATGTTGGCTTTCGATTTGGGTGTCTTGTCGGTTGGCTTGCATGACGCCAGCAATGAAGACCCGCAGCGGGTCGATGCCCCCAGCTGAGGGGGGGAACAGGCTGATCTGGTCGCCGTCTTGAAGGGTTGTGTCTTGTTCAGCCGATTCATTGTTAATGGCAACCACCGCTACCATACCGTCTTCAATGCCCAACGCTGCCGCTACCTGAACGGCCGTTGCTCCAATTGGCAGCGTTAGGGCAAATGGATGATGCGGCGCACCAGCCGCCTCTGCAGGACGCTTGGCGCGCAGCATTCCATACAATTTCACGTCAACGATCACAAGTTTTTCCTTGTAAAAGCCAGGTAAAGCCAAGAGATATCTTGAATGAAAGCTTTACTAAAGTTGGCTTTTACTTGGGTAAACCGCCAGAAAACACCGCATGTTGGTTCAAGATATTTTCTGCGGTTCACACTGTATATAAAAAGTAGCTATAAACAAAAAGCCGCCGAGTTTATTGTCCCAAACTCAGCGGCAGTGAACGTACCAACAGCTCAATCATCCAGGATGGGGCGAACACCCTGGTAAATCTTGGGCCCCCCCATTGTTTTTAAGATGGTGCTGGGCGAACGCTTTACCTTTTGGGCAATTTCTCTGGCCGTCATGGGTTTGTTTGCGTTGGCCAGCAGCACGCAGAAAACACCATCGACCAGCGATGTGCGTGACACAAAATCATCTGGCAGTTGGCTGAAATAGGCCTGAATGACGTACTGGAAACCATCAACACGGGTGACTTCCCCGGTTTCAGCATCTATCAGATCGACCTCATCCGTTTCTATGTCCAAATTAATGTCCTCGCCAATATCCAGACGAGTAAGCAGGTATGTTTTGAGATCGAGATCGGACTTATCCCACCAATCATAGTCGATATAAAATCGGGTGTCCGCCGTCACTGTTTTAAGCATCGATGGACTAAGTTTTGGTCGTGGACTTTTAGCCAAGATAGTTCTCCATTAGTTAAAGACCCTAACGTCTGTTAGGCGCCTTCTTGCCAGCGATTTTTATCGAACTGCCAATAATGATCCCCAACCGGCAGGAAAGCCTGATGACGGACCAACTCGGCAAAGAGCGGGCCCGGCGGCATGCGGCGCAGCATGTTGATCGCGCTGTACAGCGTTTTGGCATGAACGGCGCTTTGCGGTGTCAATTCGGCCAGCTTGGGGAAAATCTCTGCCAGGAGCGATGAAACGGTGCGCTGCTGGGCATCAGCTCTGCGCCAAAGGGCATCAATGGCGGCGACAACATCGGTACCGACAATCATTAAATCATCAAAGCCACATCCCACTGAGCGACGCAAGAGTTCGAAATGGATGCGGTTGTCCACGGCCGTTGCCAAACGTACCCATTCGCGCTGTGGTCGCCGTCGGTCAAAGCCCAGGCTCAAAACGCCCGGTTCAGGGCCTGGCTGAATGTGCACAAAGCCCCCGATGGGAATCCCATTTTTCTCATACCAATCACCCAGTCCATAAATGTAGCGCTCGTCCTGAACAACCCAGCCAATGACCTCTTCTTCGGTCTGGTCATCAATGAAGCGGACGCGTTGGCGGGGGGAGTTGCTGTGGGGGAATAACGGCCGTATACGTGAAGTCAACGGAATGACACCCGCGTAACGATGGGGGAACATCAAGGTAAAAACGACCGGCTGGGGCGTTGCTGGCGCTTCCAAATCAGACCATTCATCATCCAGCTCGCGCTCTAGCAGCAGCAGCTGTGGGCTGAGCAAAGCACGATCATGCGGGATCGGTTGGTAGAGCAAGCGATCTGGCGTGTTTTGTACTTCTTCTGGCTCCATCCGACGCAAGAACCAGGCGACTTTCCCTTTCGGCGCAACTTCGTCAAAACGACTGTCGGCCAACAAGTGGTAGTTCAGCGAAAAATGCTGGACGGATGGATCGAGTGAGGCGTCCATATCCAGGTGTGGCACAATCTCTTCGGTGGGCAGCGGACCGCCTTCACTAATCTCCAACACGGCTTCGGTCAGGTGCAAATGACCTGCGTTCACGTCTGCCATGAGTTGTTTGACAAACCAGACATCGCCCAATTTAACAAACTCGCTACGCTCGATCAGCTCTTTGGCAACGGCCGTTTTTACATGTTCTCCGTACAGCGTCACCAATTCATCCACATCTACCTGAACCAGATCGTCCACGGCATCGCTGTCGCTGGGGTTCAGTTGATGGTCAGACTGCAAAGCAGAGGCAAACTCACGGGCACTCTTTTCAATGTCTACGGTGATGACCTTAAATTGACCATCTTGAGGGTTGTAGCCATCACGAACGGCCGTTACATCGCCGTGGGCAAATTGCAGGGAGGGGAATACCAGAAGATCACCAACGTCATAACTGCTTTTTGGCTGATAGATTGTTCGGCCAGACAGTTTCTGCTTTACGAGGTTCGCTTCTTCAGCGACGCGATAGGCAATAATCATACGCGCGATTTCATCCGCCGTCTGCGGCCGTTCAACCTCTAAAAAGTGGTTATATATTTGTTCGATGTCGCTGGTTTTTAGGGCAAAATCCGCTCCCCAATACGTTTCATTCTGGGTTCGGGGCTGAATCACAACGTTCTCCTCGTTAACAGGGAAAATCAGATATTTTCGTGCTCAACTCACACACTGTTAACGCTTTCAATAGGATAGAATCGAGTTGCAGCACAGCGAAAGATTATACCAATCTGCCACCCCCTGCGCCACTGGAAACAGAAAAAAGTGATGCGCTAAGGAAATGGCGTCTCCAGCCATTGCAAACCATTCACCGGCACGCCATGAACACGCAGATCCCAATGCAAATGCGGCCCGGTAGAAAGTCCGGTAGAGCCACCCGCCGCAATTGCCTGGCCCGCCGTTACCGTATCCCCAACAGTGACGAACGATTCCGACAGATGAAAGTAGGCAGAGTACACGCCTTGACCATGATCCAGAATAACGGTATTGCCGCGCAATTCTAGCAGCTCATTGAATACGACGGTGCCATTGGCGGGCGCCAAAATAGGGGTGCCAATTGTCCCGGCAAAATCAACGCCTGAGTGGTAAATCTCTACCGGGCCGCCGGCGTAGGAACGGGGATCTCCATATGGTGCCGTAATGATGGTGGTCGTAACGGGCAAGGTAAAGAGCCCATCCCACTGACGCGTTTCGCTGCTGGTAAGGTAGATTGGGGCTAGCCTGTCGTCTTCTTGCTGGCGGATGACCGGATCGTCGGCCACGGGGATTTGCTGCAAGGTGTAATTACCGGGATTGACCTGAACCTGCTGCTCAAATGGCCGCCATGGGCGACTGCCGGAGCCTTCCAAGCGCAAGGTGAATAATCCGGGTTGGGCAAATGCGTCGATACCGACCAACGCGGCATACCCCTCATCTTGCGGGAAGAATTGCAGGGTTTGATCGCCAAATTGGCCCGACGGCCGTCCCGCCAGCAAATTTTCCACATAAATAGAAACGGTGTTACCAGGAATAATGGGCAACGGCTGTATCGCTACCACCTGCCACTCCCCGGTTAAATGTTGGTAAAGCGTTTCGCCAGGAATGCGCAAGCGCTGACCGGTAAGTAGGTGCGCTGGGTAGGGCAGATCGTTGGCGGCGGCTAAAGCAGCCGGAGAGATGTTATATTGCGCAGCAATGGTAACAATCGTTTCGCCGGGCGACACGACATGGGGTGCCCCTGTCACTGGCTGTGGCAAAGCCGAACCGGTGCGACTCACGACCGTGACTTGTTGACCGACAGCGGGCGCCTGCACCGGGTTGATCATCCGGTTGGCTTGCAAAACGGCCGTTGGATCGGTGTTAAAAACGGCCGCAATCTGCGCCAGCGTATCGCCACCCTGAACGGTATGCACGGTGGCCACCGCTTCTCCCTCACCGCCAGGCACAATGAGCGTTTGCCCCACAAACAGATTGTCGGCATTGGGCAGGCCATTTAAAGTAAGCAGTTCCTCAAGCGTAATGCCATACAAAGTGGCGATGTAGGTGAGATTTTCGCCTTCGCCAACGGTGTGCACGCGGGGAATGGGCTGGCTACCGTTATCTGAATTGGGCGTGGGAGTGGGGTCGGACGTTTGCGCCTTTACAGTCAGGGGCAAAAGCAAAAGAAGCAGTAAAAATGGTCCAATACGTTTCATAAACTTGTAAGTCAATTTAAAAACATTGACCGATTAACTTGCCAGAAATTGAATATGGTCGCCCACCTGTACCCGATTCACCAGCGCCGGCGACCCTTCGATGACGTAACGGGCGGGCGCCGGTGGCAGGTAAGACAGGCGCCACGGTTGGGCCACAACTGTGCCAACAACTTCGCCCGCATTATTCACCCAAATAACGCCCAGATCAAAAAAAACAAAGAGCATGTGGATAGCGGTATTGACCCGATTGTCTTTGGCCTCCACGAGCACCAGTCCATCTTCGGCCCCACGCTGTCGCCGAAAGGTGAAGCCGCGCAGCTTGGTGCTGAAGCTGTCACACCATTTGGCCTGCGCGATAAGTACCTCGCCGCTTTCTACGTGAACAATCTGTCGCGTGGTCATTGCGGGAAGTATAGTGAGGCGGTGATTGAGGGGCAAGTGGAGAAGAAGGGTTTCTTAGTTTACGCATACGGCCGTAAAACCGCTGCCACCACAGACTCCAAATTTTCCAGTTCGCCAGCGGGAGCCGGTTCAATGCCCAATGTCGTTAGCTGTTGTTCTGCCTTTTCCTGCGTTTCACGTGAGCTCGCCGGATGGGCACAAGCCAGCTGCAGCAGCTGCACCGCCTTGTCACGCTGGGCATCTTGCAGCAGCAAACCCGCCAAGCCGACCAGCGCATCCAGCGCCAGCGGCTGTGCCTGAATTGCCATTGTCAGGCGCAACGCCTCGTGAAATGCCCGTCGTGAGGCATCCAATTCACCCAAAAGATAGTTCACTTCACCCAGATTGATGAATGAAAAGCTCATGCTGCGCCGATTGCCCAGCGCCTGCTTCAAAATGAGACTTTCTTCATGCAGTTGTCGGGCTGCTGCCAGATCGCCCAGCCGCATCACCACCACCCCGGCATTCCCTAACGTGGCCGCCTGCCCTGGCTTGTGCTTAATCTCCTTGAAGATGAGCTGGCTTTCTTCATAATAGATTCGTGCCGCTGACAAATCTTCCTGGGCATTGGCCAAATTGCCCAAATTGTTGAGGGCAACGGCCGTTCCGTGTTTATCTCCCAGCTGGCGGCGCAACTGTAAGCTGGCTTCAAAATGATCGCGCGCCGCTTCATAGTCGCCCTGCCGGTGTGCCAGCGTGCCGCGCAAATTTTGGGCGAAGGCCAGCCCGGTCGGATCGTTCAGCTCCTGAACGAGCTGCAAGCTGGTTTCCGCCTCGGCAACGGCAAGCGTGTAGTTTCCCTGAAAGCTGGCCAATATGGCTAAATAGCTGTGGTACAGTGAGGTTTCCCGCTTATCGGCCACTTGTTGCAGGTAAGGAGACGCTTTTTCCAACAGCTGCTGTCCCTTTTCAAACTGCCCCAAATTAATGGCAAAACGGCCGTAGCGGACCAGCAAGCGTCCATACATGCGCTGAAACGACAACTGCGGCAAGATCGCATTTTCCTGATTCGCGATTTCCTCAAGCGCTGCCAGCGCCCAGCCAAACGCGGCGGCACCCTCCTGAAACCAGCCACGAGAGTCATACAGAAAAAAGAGCGAAACAAGGGCCAAATCGAGCCATTCTGCCACATCTTTGGCCAGGTGTGCCGTCGCCGGGTCTTCCAACGCCGCCACGCCCCAGCGCCACGCTGCCCGAATATTCTCGATTTCTGGCGACACCAAATCAAGCGCTTGCTGCCGCGCGCCCGTTTGCCAGCAACTTTCTTGCTGGTGCAGCAGCAGTAAATAGTAATTTGCCTGGCGTGAGTGAGCAGTGGCTTTGCTGTCTGGCCTTTCGGCGAGCCGGGCAGTGGCAAATTGACGCACCATTTCTAATAGTTCGTAACGGCCGTTTGCCTCCCGATGCAGCAGCGATTTATCTACCAGCGCGGTTAGCGTCCACAGCGAGGCACCGGTCACTTGTCGTGCCGCCTCGCGGGTAAAGCCGCCGCGGAACACGGTAAGCTGAGCCAGTACCTGCTGCTCTTCTGCGGTAAGCAACGCCCAGGAATGGTCAAAAACCGCCTCCAAACTGCGATGACGATCCGGTACATCCCCCGCCTGCGTCTGCAAAAAGCCAATGCCCTTGGCCAACTCCTCAGCAATCTCGGCGCAGCTTAGCTGCCGCACCCAGGCAGAGGCTAACTCAATGCCTAACGGTATACCCGCAACCAGTTGGCAAATCCGGGCCACGTGGGGACGGGATTCGGCCGTTAAGGAAAAATCGGCCTGAGCCCGCTGTGCCATTTGCCCAAAGAGGGTTAGCGCATCGGCCATTTGATGGGGTTGGTCATTGGTGAGTGGCAATGGCCCTACCTCAAACACCCACTCTGTTTGCAGGTTGAGCCGGGTGCGGGAGGTAACCAACAGCTTCACGTCGGGCAGCGTTTGGCTCATCTCTGCCAGAAGCTGACCGCCTTCCAGCAAATGCTCGAAATTGTCCAGGAGAAGCAGCATTTCTTTGGCCTGCAAATAAGTGAGCAGCTGCTCTTTAGGGGAGGCGGCACCGGTAAACGTGAAGCCGACTGCCTCGGCAATGGCTGGAATAATAAATTCCGGGGCGTCCACGGCAGCCAGCGGCACAAAAAAGACGCCATTGAGATAGGTGCCTACGGCCGTTTCAGCCACGTTTAGGGCCAGTCGTGTTTTACCGATGCCCCCTGGCCCCACCAACGAAAGCAGGCGGCAGGACGGCCGGATCAACTGTGCTTCAATCTGGGTGAGTTCCTGGATGCGTCCCACAAAAGGCGCCGTAGGGACTGGTAAATTGTGGCGTTGTGTATTCACGGCGGCCCGGATGCGCTCGTACAGTGCCGTGGTTTCCGGGGAAGGGTCGATGCCCAGTTCGGTGGCCAAGAGATCACAGCAGCTTTGGTATTGTTGCAAGGCTGCGGTGCGCTGGTCATTACGAGCCAAAAGCAGCATCATTTGGCGATGGGCCCATTCGCTAAGTGGTGAGATGGCCAGCAGTCGAGCCGTGTAGCCAATCCCTTTTTGGTAGCGTTTCTGATTCAGATAGTGATGCACCAGCTGCCGCAGCAAATGAATGGCCGTTCGCTGATGTCGTTCACGTTCCAGGGTGACCCACTCTTCAAAGCCACGGCTGTCCCGAATATCAAACCCAGCTAAAAAGTCAGCTTTATACAAGGTGACGGCTGTTTCCCAGTCAGGGATCTCATCACTTTGAGCCAGCCGTTGGAATTCGGCCGTATCCAGCCAGTGCGGGCTGTCTGTTTTAAAGGCAACCGTTTGCCGGGTGATATCCAGGTAAGGTTTGAAGCTGCGGCGCAGGCCGGAAAGCAGCGAGCGCAGATTGGCCAGGGCTTGCTCAGCGGAGCGATCGTCCCAGAAAAAGTCGGCTAATAATTCACGCGAATACGGCCGTTGCGTGCAGCTCAAATAGAGTAGCACCGCCTCTGCCTTGCGTGATGGCAGACCGGTCGCCGGCTTGCCGTTAAGCTGAATGGTCGTTTCACCCAGCAGGGTGAGTTCTAGCGTCATTATCATCTGTCTGGTTGTCGTCTTGGATCGATGGATCGCTTTCGGATCGTTTGCTGAGTAAACTCCATGGTATCAAGCTGCAACAATCGGCACAATGTGCCCATTCTTATATTGTTCTTGGTAAACGATTCTCATTATATTATAGCCCAATAGTTCAACCTGTTGGGCCGCTCATCGGTGCATCCACGACGCAGCTGTCTGAATCGAAAGGCAAATCATTAGCTTGAGATGTCATAGTTTCGGCAGTTTACGAAGAATTGACGAACCCAAGCAGCACGGGATTAAGTATATGAACAATGATCTACAACATTATCACGCTTATTTGTTGCGAATTTGGCGTGAAGAAGAGGGGATGCCCTGGCGCGCTACATTGCAAAACCCCCACACAGGGGAACAAGAGGGGTTTGCCTCTGTGGAGCAGCTCATTGACTTTATTCGCAATAAAACATTAGATTCAGACGCAGCTGCCAAAAACAGATCGCAGTAAGATAGCCACCGCACACTCTATTGCCCCTACCCGGGATACTGACCGTTTGCCAGAATACGGCTGTATAGTCCTGCCTCACCAAAATTTGACCATTTCCCCAGCCTCGTTATACTAAATAACTTGAAATGTTGGGCATTTGCCACTAACATGCCCCACATTTTTTGGGAAGAAATCGGTTCACCATCATCATTACTTCTGTAAACCAAGCAATTTCATGACAAGAACGTCACGTTAAGCTGAAATAGGAATTAGCAGGTTATGTCCCCTCCTGAGGAAATTACAGGTGGCGTTTTTGCATATCCGAATCCTGTAGCAATCGCTTGTGCGGCTTGAAGTCGGTAAGATTTGTGAATTCTACAAGGAGGTGGTAACGCCAATAGATTCTATGCAAGGTAAAAAAACTGCCTACACAATAACGTTATTTATCAAGCTTCACCTATCTCGGAGGAGAAAATCCATATGAACAAGAAAAGAAATCTCGTTGTAGCCCTACTGTTGCTCCTGGCCTTTGGCCTGGTAGCTTGTGGCGGCGGCGAACCCGAAACTGTATTTGTGGAAGTAACCCGCATTGTAGAGGTTGCTGGCGACACTGAAACAGTTACGGAAACGGTCACTGAGACTGTTACGGAAACGGTCACCGAAACAGTGACTGAGCAAGTGGCTGTTGAATTTGCTGGCGGTGGCGACACCCTGGCGCAGGTGCAAAGCCGTGGCACTTTGAATTGTGGCGGTAATGCCAACGTTCCTGGATTCGGGTATCTGGACCCAGACACCGGCGGCTTTAGCGGATTCGATATTGATTTCTGTAAGGCGATTGCTGCAGCCGTTTTAGGCGACTCTGAAGCGATTGAAGTAACGCCAACAACAGGACAGTCCCGCTTCCCCACGCTGCAATCTGGCGAAATTGATATTCTCATTCGTAACACCACTCACACATTTAGCCGTGACACCTCCCTGGGTTTCGACTTTACGCCAATCACTTTCTATGATGGGCAAGGCATGATGGTTCGTGCTGACAGTGGCATCACCACCCTGGCTGAATTGGAAGGCGCAACCATTTGTGTGCAGTCTGGTACCACGACAGAAAAGAACTTGTCTGACTACATGATCTCTATTGGTGTCGATTATACGCCACTGGTTGGTGATGATGCGGTTGCTACCCGTGACGCTTACGATTCTGGCGCTTGCGATGGTTTCACGACAGACAAATCCGGTTTGGTTTCCAACCAGATTTTGCTAAGCGATCCTGCGGCACACATTATTCTTGATGAGGACATGTCCCGCGAACCATTGGGGCCATTGACTCGTCATGGTGACAATAACTGGAATGACATCGCTAGCTGGGTTGTCGAATGTACCATTAACGGCGAATTCTTGGGCGTTAACAAAGACAATGTCGATAGCATGTTGGGCGGCGACGACCCGGTTATCCAGAATCTGCTTGGTGAAACAGGCGATTTGGGTCAAGCTTTGGGTCTGAGCAACGATTTCTGTTACCAGGTCATCTCCCAAGTTGGTAACTATGCCGACATCTACGATGCAAACCTGGGTCCAGACACGCCATTTAACTTGGCTCGGGCACGCAATGCACTATACACAGACGGTGGCTTGATGTACCCAACGCCATTCAAATAGGCCGCAGTTTATTTGATTAACCGTTTGATTAAGGCACAGCCCGACACGAGTGTGTCGGGCTGTGTTTTCTCAGCATAAGTTTTAGGTAATTGGCAACCATTTTTCAAAATTAAAATCTTTGTTGGCGTTGCCGATTACTTAAGGAAACCGCCGTTTTCGCTCTATGGAGTTTCCCGCTTTTACATAAATAGGTTTTTGTTCTCCTAAAGTAAAAGCAAGCTACCAAGAGCTTTGAAGGGTTCACTCCCTTTTTGTGGCTTACGTTCAGCGACTTCTTGAAAATTTTTGTGTGAAACTGCGTGCCACCCCCTTTGGTGCGCTTCCTTTGCCGTTAACAACTTGGAACAGGAGAAACGCCTATGTCGGACATACCGAATCGACCAATACGGGGCAATGAGACGATCCCTCCCTGGCGAGACGGCCGTATCATCGGGATATTGTTACAAATTGCCTTTATCATCTTCTTTCTATTCAGCGCAATCTGGCTATTCACAAACATCAACAACAATCTAAATAACCTTGGTGCTTCACAATTCCTGTGTAAAGATGGCACCTCTAGCCTGCGTTGCTCCTTCGATTTTTTAAGTGCCGATGCTCAGTTTGATATTCAGGAATCGGTCATCGACTACGTGCCAGCCGACTCATACTGGCGTGCCATCGCTGTTGGGGCACTCAACACGCTCAAAATCGCCTTTTTTGGCATTATTCTCACCACCATCTTAGGAACAATTACCGGTATCGCCCGTCTTTCTACCAACTGGCTCATTAGCAATATTGCCAAATGGTACATTGACCTGATGCGCAATACCCCACTGCTGCTCCAGCTCTTTTTCCTATACTTCGTTGTTTTCCTGGTTGGGTTGCCGGCCGTGGCTGAAGCCATTCAGGTTGGCTCCATATATCTTAGCCAGCGTGGGTTAAATTTCCCCTCTTTGGTGCCCATGGCCTCCTTTGCCACCTGGGTTGCGTTCATTGTGCTGGGGCTTGTTCAAGCCCAACTTCTCTGGGTAATCTTGGGGCGGCGCGAAGAACAAACCGGGCAAGCCGCCAACCGACCCTTGTGGGTCATACTTTCCTTTTTGGTGGTTGTGGCGATCGGCTGGTTTGTGGCAGGGAATAACAGCAACAATGAAGCCATGCTGGTGGCTCGAGCAGACAGAGTTCGCGAGTTTGACGATATTCCAGCTTTGATTGAACGTCGGTTGGGTATTGAAGATTTAGCTGAGATTGATGCCCTAATTGAAGCGGGTGAGTTAACCCTCGCAGAAGTGGAAGAGGCTGAACTCACAATTTGTACTCTCCAAGATTCTGCTTCAGAAATTAATCTGACTTCTCAGCTGCGCAGGGCAAACGTACCCTTTTCTATCAGCCGCAGCGCCCGTGCCGACCAGGCCATCGGCGAATATGCCGAAGGCGGCTGCGATCTGTTTGCCGCCTCAGCTGCTATCGTGGCGGCAGAACGCGACTTGCTAGAAAACAGTGCGGATCAGCTTGTGGTTCCACTGCCAGAAACCCCGGTTCGTGTTTCGACGCCGAAGCTAGAAGGATTCAACTTCGTCGGCGGTACCAAGATTTCGCTGGAATTTGCTGCGATTTTGCTGGGGCTGGTTCTTTACACTGGCGCATTTGTTGCTGAAATTGTGCGTGCTGGAATTTTGTCGGTTTCCAAGGGGCAATCTGAAGCGGCTAGAGCATTGGGTCTTTCTGAATCCCAGCGGCTTCGCCTGGTGGTGTTGCCTCAAGCGTTACGAGTCATCATTCCGCCGCTCACCAGCCAGTATTTGAACCTTACCAAAAACTCCAGTCTGGCTTTGGCGGTGTTGTTCCCGGATTTGTACCGCACGATTAACACAATTATTAATCAATCGGGTCGCTCAATTCAACCGATTGTGATTTTGGCCCTGACGTACCTCTCGTTTAGCTTGCTCATTTCATTCTTCTTGAATTGGTACAATCGGCAAATTGCACTGGTGGAGAGATAATTATGACGACACTACCCCAAAACCTAACTCGATTAAGTCTACCAGCAGACGCCCAGGTGCAAGTCAACCGTTTTATAAAGGAGCAAATTACCCGTTCCTGGGTACTTACTCTCTGGATTGTTGCGCTGACGCTGTTTACGATCAACACGATTGTGGGGCGGGTTCAGGCGGCACCTGCTTCTACTATTGTGGTGCTGATTGTGTGGGCAGTTACAGTGGTTCTAGTCGCTGTGAATGAGTTGCGCCATAAACACAATGCTTTGTCCTTATGGCTGAAGAATAATATGTACAACAGTATTACCAACACGCAGATCAGCTTGCTGATTGTGTTGGGAATTATTGCCGCTGTCATTGGCTTTTATAATTATGCTTGGGTGAACGCCAGTTTTTTGTCGGTACCTGCGGCCGATTATCGAGCGGAATTGACAAGTGTAAACAGTCAGGAGTATTGCTTTACGATGGGCGGGGTGGACACGGCCGTTTCTGCCACCACCATCATCGAACAGCCCACCAACCAATGCTTCCCTGTCTCGCAACTTGCCGTACCGGCAGAAGCTGCGGTAGGTGAGGTCGGCACCTCCTTCTGCTTTGACCGCCTGCCCAATGACCCTGAAAATGGAAGCACTTGCTTTGCCAGTAGCGACGCCAACCCCGACTTTTTTAACGTTGAGCGTGACTTCACCGGAGCCAACTGGGGAGCAGTCAGCGCCAACATGACCACCCTGATGATTTTCCGCTTTGATCGCAACGAACTGTGGCGGTTGTGGGCTAGCATCATCTTAATCGGTGGGTTGCTCGTTCCCAGCCTGTTTGTTTACCGCGACAGTTTTACAAACAAGCGGG
>CBDUOF010000070.1:0-16546 GCA_965368765.1 uncultured Anaerolineae bacterium
CTTTTCTTGCCGCTGCTGCTGGCGGCGCGACAGCTGGGTGATCGTTGGGAGCGCTGGTTTGGTACGGCCGTTTTCACCGTTGCCCTGACCTTTTTCCTGACAAATCCTTTCGCCGTCCTCGATTTTAGCTGTGAGGTGAACACGCCAGCTACGCCAATTGGCCCCGTTACGGTTCCTGCAATTAATTGGGGCTCTTGCTATCTGGAAAACATCGTCACCCAGGGCGGCATGGTGCGCGGGGACTCCGATATTCCCTTTACGCGTCAATACAGCGGAACTGTGCCTTACCTCTATTTTGTGGAGATGCAGCTGCGTTGGGGCATGGGGTGGCCGCTTGGCCTATTGGCCTTTGGCGGCCTGGGCTGGGCGATTTGGGAATGGGGCAAGAGATTGGAAATGCGTGGCCTGCGGCTGCGAGCGTGGCGACTAAATCATTCTAATCATCACGTGTCTCTCTCCAACCTTCTTCTTCTTTCCTGGGTGATTCCATTTTTCCTCACAACCGGGAGCTTTTTTGTGAAGTTCATGCGCTATTTGCAGCCGATGTCGCCGTTCCTGATGCTGTGGGCGGCAGCGTGGCTGTTTAGCTGGCAGCGTGTTTGGGCGAAATGGTTGGTCGGAACGGCCGTCCTCCTTGGCACAACCCTCTACGCGCTAAGCTTTGTCAATATTTACCAGCAGCCTCATCCCTGGGTCAGCGCTTCGGAATGGATTTATGAAAATGCGTCGCCTGGCTCCCTAATTCTCAGCGAGCAGTGGGATGACTCGTTGCCCAGCACCCTGATCATTGACGGGGACGTTCGCCGCCGTTCAGAATATCCCAATGCGGAATTAACCTGGCTGTCGGGTGCCGATTTGGCCGACAGTGAAGAGAAGTTGGCCGAAAACCTGGCACTGCTGGCCGAAGCCGATTACCTTACGATAATGTCCAATCGCATTTATGGTGTTGTACCGCGCCTGCCAGAACGTTATGCGCTGTCCAGCCAATATCATGCGCTGTTGTTTGCCGGGGAGCTTGGATACGAACCGCGCATCGTGATAGGTCGCTTTCCCACGCTTTTTGGCTGGCAGCTTCGTCCCGACACATTTGGTTGGCCTGGCCTAAAGCCGCCTGACTCAGTGCAAGCCTATCTAGCCGAACAAGCAGGCGTTACCCTGGGTCGGGCGGATGAAAGTTTTATCGTATATGATCAACCATTAACCATTATTTTTGAAAATGTAGGTGGGAAAACGGCCGTTGAGCTGCAAGCCCTTTTTATGGAGCCAGCCGAATAAGGTTCTTCATCCACCTGCACCAATTCGGGGAGACCGTTATAATCCAGCCAATTCAAAAGAAAGGGACGCATACTGCTCGGATTGGCCTACCATTTTTGTGCCTCCGCGAAGCTGCGTTAAAAATTGTGTGAAGAATCAAAAATATCTTTTTTTAACAGTGTTTGTTGCAGGCATGAGCACGCTGGCAATTGAGTTTACCACCAGCCGAATGCTGCAAACGGTTTACGGTACGTCAAATATTGTGTGGGCCAATGTCATTGGGCTAGTGCTGCTGTTTTTAACGGTAGGCTACTTTTGGGGCGGGCGATTGGCCGATAAACGGCCGTATCCCCACATCTTTTACAGCCTTGTGGCCTGGGCCGGTTTTAGCGCTGTCTTCTTTTTGCTGCTGACAAGTGTGCTGCTGAAAACGGCCGCCTCTGCGCTGGCAACCATAAACGTTGGCGCAATTGTTAGCTCCCTCATTGGCGTTATTTTTGCGCTGGCCGTGCCCGTTACCTTGCTTGGCTGTATCTCGCCATTTGCCATTCGGTTGGCGGTGCAAAATGTGGAAGAGGCGGGACGGATCAGCGGGCGGATTTATGCCATCTCCACCTGGGGCAGCCTGCTTGGCACCTATTTGCCTGTATTATTGGTCATTCCGCTCGCCGGCTCCCGCCTGACTGCGCTCATTTTTGGCAGCTTGCTCCTGCTGGTAGGGCTGGGTGGCTTGTGGCAAACGCAGGCACGGGGCCGGGGCGTGGCGCTGCTCCTGCCGCTCATTTTGCTGCCGGTTGCCCTCGCCTGGACCTCCGGCGGCATCAAGGCTTACGAGGGCCAAATTTTTGAAACCGAGTCAGCCTACAACTACATTCAGGTAGTGCGCCAGGGCGATTGTAACTACCTTTTACTAAATGAAGGGCAGGCGTATCACTCATTTTATTGTGATGGCGGCGCGGTGCCGCGTGTCTCTGTGTGGAGTATCATGTTGACCGCGCCCTACTTTAATGAAGCGCCAACCGAGCTGAGCAGGGTCGCGGTGATCGGGCTGGCGGCAGGGACCATACCCAAGCAGTACACGCGTGTTTTTGGTGCTGTGCCAATTGATGGCATTGAGCTGGATGGCGAAATTGTGCAGGCCGGGATTGAATATTTTGCCCTGGATGAGCCAAATATCAATCTTATTGTGGGCGACGGCCGTTACCAACTTAACCAGCTTTCCCACCGTTACGACGTGATCACCATCGACGCCTACAAAGTGCCCTACATCCCCTGGCACCTGACGACGCAAGAATTTTTCGAAGAAGTACGGGATCATCTTACCGAAACGGGCGTGGTGGCCATGAATGTGGGGCGCGCCCCGCGAGATCGTAGCCTGATTGATGCGATGACGGCGACGCTGCAAACTGTTTATCCTAGCGTGCATGCGATTGATGTACCGGGGTCGCTGAACACAATCTTGGTGGCCACAAGGCAACCCACGACGCTGGATGATCTGACCCGCAATTTTTTGCAGCTTGATGATGGTGTTGACCCTCTGTTGCGGGCAGCGTTGGAAACGGCCGTTACCAATCATGTTCCCAATCACCCCAGCGACGTCATTTTTACGGATGAACGTGCGCCCGTCGAGACCATTATCGACGGGCTGGTGCTGCGTTATTTATTGAGTGAAGGGGTGGCAGGGTTGCCGGGCTTGGGCCAATAAAATTGTGAACCGTAAAAAATGAGAAGTGAAGAGGGAGACGTAAGTTGGAAAACAAAACTGTTCAAGCCGCACTCCGCTGGATTATTATCATTGCCATGCCATTTTTTCTGGGGCTGGGGATGATCTTGGCGGTGATTGCCTGGGATTATCCTGCCTATGAATACGGCCGTATCGCCCCGGATCGGTATGGTTTTACGCCGGAAGAACGTCTGGATTATGCTCACGCCACGCTCGATTATTTGCAGCGAACAGAGCCATCGGAAGAGGTCATTTTTCTCTTGGAAGAATTGCAGCTACCCAATTCTACCGATCCTCTGTACAACGAAGCGGAAATTGGCCATATGCTTGATGTAAAGGATTTGACCGATGGCATTCGCACCCTTTGGTGGGTGACGGCCGTTCTTGTCATTGTCGGTCTGGGTTTCTTGTTGCTGCAGCCAGCTTTACGGCCGATTGGCTATCGCGCCATTTATCAGGGCGGTCTGGCGACCGTCATTATTTTGGCAGCGATTGCACTCTTCATTGGTGTGGGTTGGAGCATCTTTTTTGTGCAGTTTCATGAGCTCCTCTTCCCACCTGGCACCTGGACGTTCCGCTATACCGATTCGCTTATCCGTCTCTTTCCCGAGCAGTTTTGGTTCGACATTGGCGTTATCATGAGCGTAGGCGCCTTGCTCCTGGGCGTGGTGGTGACGGGGATTGGCTACTGGCTCGTCAAACGTGAAGTATTGGGCAAGCGCTCAACGAACGCTTAAAGAAAGGATATTGTCATGAAAACTGTTGTTATCACAGGCGCCTCTACAGGCATAGGGTATGACGCTGCCCGGTACCTTATTGCAAAGGGGTTTCATATCTTTGGCAGCGTGCGTAAGCCGGCAGACGGGGAGCGGGTGCAGCGTGAATTGGGGGAACGATTCACCCCATTGCTGTTTGACGTAACGGATGGGGCGGCGGTGGAAACGGCCGTTTCCCAAGTCACCAAAGCTGTGGGCAGCAACGGATTGGCTGGACTAGTGAACAATGCCGGGATTGCTGTGGCCGGGCCACTCATGCATATCCCACTGGATGAGTTTCGCTGGCAATTTGATGTGAATCTCTTTGGTTTGCTGGATGTGACCCAGAAATTTCTGCCCTTGCTTGGTGCCGTGCCCGATGCTGCCCATTCGCCAGGACGCATTGTCAACATTAGCTCCGTGAGTGGCAAAATTGTGTATCCGTTCATGGGACCATATGCAGCTTCCAAGCATGCCCTGGAGGCCCTCTCCGATGCCTTGCGGCGCGAATTGCTGCTCTTTGGAGTGGATGTGGTTGTTATAGAACCGGGCTCTGTGAAGACGCCCATCTGGGACAAAGCACAGGATTTAGACACAGCGCAATATAGCCACACGGCCTACGAAGGTATGCTGGAGGGCTTGAAGCGCGTCCTTGTCCGCCAGGGGAAATCTGGCATTCCGGTTGAAAGGGTAAGCGAGGCTATTTTTACGGCACTGACATCTGCAAAGCCCAAAACGCGCTATGTGCTGGCGCGTAAGTTGCTGACAAGTTGGCTGATTCCGCGCTACTTGCCAGACCGCCGCTTTGACAAAATTATCGCTGAGCGGCTAGGCATCACCAAATAAGGTAGCTGGTAGTTTGCCAGGTTCGGATCTGTTTGTTACGGTCAATTGCATCAACGAAAGCGTCGCAGAAGCTTGTCCTTGTGCTGAACGCTAAAATCATAAAGAGGCAATGCGTTACGGTGTTGGTTCGGGGGTTGGTGTTGGCGGCGGTGGGTCAATGACGAGTTCGACAAAGGTGGTTTGGTAAGCCTGTACCACAATTTCTTGTGTCACCCGCACATCCCCGATTTGCACCGTGGCTTTGTAGCTGCCAGCGCCCACATCATCGATGGCGAAAGTTTCTTGCCAAAGCGGATCGCTGTTTAAATTGCCCACGGCATACGTTGTGCTGGTATGGCTGCGATTGCCATCTCCGGTGGGCGACAGGGCCACGGAAACTTCGTGTAGCAAGTCCCCAGCCGAATTGAGCACCCGGCCGACGACCGTGCCTCGATCTGGAAATGGGTAGAGCCAGAGGAGCGGGTTACGCGTGGTGTCATAGCTATTTTCCCCCAGGCGAACCTCAAAATGGAGATGTGCCCCGTCAGCCACGCCGGAGGCGCCAGAGAGGGCAATGACCTGCTGCATAAATACATGCTGTCCTTCTTCCACCAATGGCTCCGATAAATGACCATACAGGGTAAATACAGGTTGTCCATCCAGCTGGGCATCATGCTCAATGACGACCAGGTTGCCATAGAAGTCAGGTTCGCCAGCAAAAATCTGCGTGGCATCGCTGCCTGCGTAGCGAACGGTGCCGTCGGCCGCTGCAAGGACCTCGCTACCCGCGGGTGCGTCGAACTCGACGCCAGTGTGCGGGCGTAGCGTCCCGCCGCGTGTGCTGCCATAGGAGTAGGCTTTGTTGGTCCAATTCGTTTCACCTTCACGGATGGGCCGCCAAAACCAGTAATGCTCATCTGGTGAAGTGTAGCGGAGGTGAGGGGGCGTCGCGGTAGGGGTTGGCAAAACTTCGGTGGGTTCCGGGCTGGGAATGGCCGTTTCCACAATCACCACATTAACTTCGTCAGCAACATCCTCCGGCTTAGCCAATGAAAATGATGGCATCTCGGCAGGTGGCACCGATTCACTATATTCAACAACGGGTTGGGCCAGAGAAACTTGCACCGTGGGCGTGGCTACCGGAGCAGCCACCACCTGTTGCGAGCTGGTTGATTCTGTCGCGGCTGTCTGGCAGCTGGTGAGCAGCAAGGCCAGCATCACTGCTGCCAATCGCCACGACTGCCCGGCACATCTTACCTTCCAACTCAAGCGAAGCCTCCTCGTTTGGCTGCGACTGCTTTGATGTTTTTCACCAAGTCGGCCGTTTCCTGCGAAAGGGTTTCTAATTCTTCCAGCCAGGTGTGTACCACCTGCTGATCGCTGACCGAAGCAGCGTTGATCTTGACATTGAGCGCGGCCGTTTCTACAGCTGCCTGAGCCATCAACACTCCGGCTGCCGCGTCGGTGACGGCATTGCTATTGCCAACTTGGGCAAGCTCAGCAGCCAGCTGCGCAGCCCGATGGCTAAGTCGGGCAACGCCCAGCGGCACTTCGGCGGCGTGAATCGTGGCTTGCTGTATCTGTGCCGCTTTTTCGTCGCTAGCCAGCGTTTTGTCGCGGAAGACAGCCATGAGGGCGTTAAACGCGGCTGCGTCTTGCTCGATGGCTGCGGCGAGTTGCTCTCCCACCGTACGGGCTTCGTCCAGAACGGCCGTTGCCACATCTTGCACGTCCACATATTTTTTACGGTTGAGGGTCAGGCCAGCCACCATTTGAGTGAGCGAGGCGGCCAATGCCCCCGAGAGTGCAGCAACCGAGCCGCCGCCCGGCGTTGGCTCTTTTGAAGCGACAGCGGCTAAAAACGGATGAGGTGTGCTGTCACTTTCAGCCTCACTTTCATTCAGGCGATATTCTAGCACCTGCTCATCCGCCATTTCGCTGAGTTGCAAATAATATTTGGCACTTTCCATCAATGCCTTTTGCGGAACCATCCCTACCAGCTCTGCCTTGGTAATGGTGAGGCCATAGTGGGCCGCCTCGCGGCGCACCATCTCTTGCACGCGGAAAATGGGCGTTTTGTCGCTGTTGGTCAGATTCATGCTCACCTGCGCCTGGCCCTCTACAAGAAACCCTTTGGCCTGAACATAGCGCAGCCCACCGCCAATAAAGCGGATGTTTTTGGCTATTTTGTCGGCAATAGCTACATCGTCGCTGTTTAGATAGAGGTTGTAGGCAATGAGAAACGGCCGTACCCCGATCACCGTTGCGCCCCATGGTTCAGCCTTTGCCGGACCGAAATCAGGTTGGCGAGCAGGATTGGTGGCAACCTCTTCCTTCCATAACTCATATTGCCCTCGGCGAATGTTCGATAGCTTTTCTCGTTCGGGGCTGGTGGCGGCATCGCCATACAGGTAAACCGCCACGCCCAGCTCATCAGCAACGCGCTGTCCCAGCCGTTTGGCCATCGCAACACAATCGCTAATGCTAACCCCGCTTACCGGAATAAATGGACAAACGTCCGTGGCGCCGAGGCGCGGGTGTTCGCCGTGGTGGTGATCCAAATCAATCAGTTCAGCGGCTTTGCCAATGGCGCGAAACGCAGCTTCTTCCACATCAGCCGGGCTGCCGACGAACGTGACGACAGTGCGATTATGATCGGCATCGGCGCTGATATCCAGCACATTTACGCCACGAACAGAACGAATCGCCTCGGCAATCTGGTTGTAAATAGCTGCATTCCGACCTTCGCTAAAATTAGGTACGCATTCAACAAGCTGATGCATGGTTTAATAATACTCCTTGCTGGTCAATTTTGACCTACGAAACGGCCGTGTTTTGTAATCGTACGCAGCCATCCAGCCATCTCGTTAAAGTAATGGGAAATAGTCAAACACGCTTTTTTATCATGAATAGGTCCGGGAGGCGAACTTGTTCATTTTACGTGTGGAACGTCACTCTCTGTGCTTCAGCTATCCAGCGCCTGTCAGCGGCGCCGCAGGCTAGACTTGACCTGCCGCCACCGTTTTTTAACCGGATTCACATCTTCTTTTTCGATTGGGGAACGGCCGTAGCGCGCTTCCAGAAAGGCATCGGTCAGGGCATCCACATCTTCTTCGGCTTCGGGCCAGCTTTCCTTCAAATCCTGGGCGAATTCCAGCGGCGTTTCATCTTGCTGGCGCGGGACGCCTTTGTCTGAGGCGCGTTTGACAGTGGACAGGTAAAAATAGCGTATTTGCTCGCGGGGGGAAAGGGCATTGAGCCGGATAAATCGCCAGGGCGGCTTCCCTGCCTGATCTTCTGGCGGCTCGGTGTTCAGGCGAGCCCGCACTGCCTGCTGCCAGTCATGCATCTGATTATTGGCGCCCCGCCAGGCCATCTGCAGCCATTGCTTGAAGCGATGCCAGATGGATTGAGCAACGGCCGTATTGAGCTGCACGCCCCGTTCCCGCAAGAAAAAGCTAACGGCCAGAATGCTCATCACGATGGCAATCGCCCAAAACATGGAGCTGAGCAGTAAGCCGCTGTCAATGACCGGCGGAGGTAGCGATGAGGGAATGGGCGTGGGCGAAGGTGTAGGTGTCGGCACCAGCGTTGGTTGGGCCAGTGCTTCGCTTGCTTCTGTACCGCCATCGCCACTGAATAGTGACAGAAACAGGGCGAGTAGGGTGGCAAAGAATGACAAGACGGCCGTTACGGCCGTTGAAATCAGCCAAAACATCGTCTGTAAAAAATTGCTGATTGGCAGGGTTGAACCAATTGGCAAAAAAGCGGCCAGCAGCGCAATGCCGCCCAACAACCAAAGCGTGTAGCGGTGCCAGCTTTTTTCTACGTGCCCAACCCGGGTCACCCCGTTGATGAGCCAGCGGGCATTCATTGCTGCCAGCCTGGCCTGACTGAGTAGCGCCAATCCCGCCAAAAAGTAAAGCAGCAAAAAGGTAAGCAGTTCAGGCCGCAGACCCAGGCGAGCCAGCGCCAGCGGGGCATCAGTATCGTAATTGGCCAAATCGAAGCTGCTCATGGAGGTGACAACCGCCAAAATGAGCGCCCCTCCCACCCAATGCCGAAAAAAAGAAAGTACAAGTTCCCCGCGATTGGTGCGAATGGGCTTGTCGCTAGCGCTGCGCTGATTTGGGGATTGAGCATAATAATGCACTTCGGCCTGGTCGATAGACAGTTGTGTAAAGGTAAGCCCAAAATGCACGGCGCGATCCCAGCCGATGAGTGTCAAAATGCCACCCCAGATAAAGGGTGCATCGGCAATGAGCAGCTGTGGCTTACCTAAAATTTCCGGCCAATCGGCTAACTGTGGCCACCCGCCAGCAATGGTCCAGGTAAAGAGGCGCAGCAAGATGGCAAGCAGCAGTATCTCAGCCGCTCGGTAGGCAGTATGGTTAAGCAGGCGGCGTTCTGGCTGCTGCAGCCAGAGCGTGGTGTAGCAACCTTCAAGGGTGGCAAACAAGATAAAAAGGCTCAATGGCAGCCAGCCTGTACGTTCTGTAATGAGTTCCGTTAACACCAAAAAGGCTGCAATCAGGGCGGTGAGCAGCAGCGAAATGAGGATTGGCTGCACGACTCGGCGCGACCATTTGTTGGTGATAAAGGCCAGACGGGGATCGTCAATCGAAACGGAGGGATCGGCCGAGATTGCATCTGGCAGATTTGCTTGAACATTCATGCCGTTGTGCCCACGTTGTACGGCCGTCGCCAATGGTCTAAATCTTTGGCTTGAGCGACGTTGTAGGCGGCAAAGCCCAGCCGCCGCGCCCGTTCGCGTACCAGGCCAAAGTTTTGATCTGGCTCGATGGCAATTAGAATGGGGTTTAGCCCCGCTCGTACCAGGCGATGCAGGCTTTGGCAAACGGCTTCGCTGCCGTTGGCAGTAATGGCCAAAATGGTGACGCCCCAATTAAGGTGGAGACAGGCGGTGCTGGCCCACTGGGTAAAGGCGACAGTCTCTTCGGCTTCTATGCGGGCCAAGCGTTCCAGTATCTTGATGAGATGGGGACGGCCGTTTCGCGGCGGAATAGCGGGGGGCATGAAGCTGCCGGGCGCGGCCTGAATATCGCCAGAGCCAGGGCGCAGCAGGCGTCCGGTGGTTTCATCGAAGCCCTGACTGCTGCTGGTCAAGGGATCAATGCCATTTGTGATGAGCCCCACGCCTTGCCGCTGGTTGATGAGATGTGCCGCTAAAGAAGCAGCCACTTCGATGGCCCATTCCACCGTGTCATGACGGTTGCCAAATTGGTAATCGGGCGTGTGAAGGTTAAGCAGAACGGCCGTTTCCAATGAAATGGCGGGCTGAAACGTCTTCACCATGAGCTTGCCCGTGTGGGCTGCACTGTGGGCGCTGGCCTTCCAGTTGATTTGCCGCATCGAGTCGCCAGAACGAAAATCGCGGATACCCATGGGGCGGGCAGGATCTTCAAACAACCGCTGGTGGCTGGCGATGGTGCCGAATGGTAGGCGCGAGGGCAAGCCCAGTTGGGTGAGCGGGGTAATGCGCGGGTACACGGTGAGGTAATCAGCTGGCAGTAAAGCGACCAACTCGGACTGAATGCCGAACAGATCGCCCATGGTGAGCCGCAGCGGGCCAAGCTGATAGTATCCGCGACGACGCGCGATGACGGTATAGGGGAAGACGGCCGTTTCTCCTCGACCTAACGACGCTACCTGATGGAGTCGCTCGCCATGCTTGAGCTGAATGGCGACGCTTTCTTCTATTTGTATCCAGGGGATGGGTAAACGGCCCACGTTGGTGAGCTGGACCGATACCGGCACCACTTCACCCCAAAAGGCCTGGTGGGCATAGCTGCGCGTGCTGCGTAAGTTTTGAATCGATCGCGGCATGAGCCATCGCCCCCAGGCATACACGCCGATGCTTACGTAAATGACGTAGAAAATGAAATCGACCTGCAAAAAGAAGGCCATGAGCATCAAAATGAGGATTAAGGCTGAAAATTGTCCCATTATTTAGGGGAAGCGTGTGAACGATGAAAAGTGAAAAGTGATTATTCCAGTTCGCCAATATCTAATGGTGTGTTTTGCAAAATCTCTTTGAGAATGCCCGTGTTGGTCAGGCCGCGCAAGGCACTTTCGGGGTGGATAAGGCAGCGGTGGGATAAGATGACGGGAGCCAGCACTTTGACATCGTCTGGCAGCGTGAAGTCTCGGCCTTGCAAGGCGGCATAAGCCTGAATACCCCGATAAAGCGCGTGGCTTCCGCGCGGGCTGGCGCCTAAAATGAGATCTTTATGCCGTCGGGTAGCAAAAACGAGCCGAATGATGTAGTCACGCACGGTTTCATCAACATGCACGCGCCAAACTTGCTGCGCCAGGCCGGGCAGGTCATGGCCATCGACGACCTGCGCGATGCTGTCGATGGGATGGGCACCGCCCAAATTAAGCAGCATTTGGCTTTCGTGGGCCTCGTCCAGGTAGCCCAGGCTCAGCTTCATGAAGAAGCGATCTAGCTGAGCTTCTGGCAAGGGGAAAGTGCCTTCATACTCAACGGGATTTTGGGTAGCCAGAACAAAAAACGGCCGTTCCAATGAATGGGTTACCCCGTCTACTGTCACCTGCCGTTCGCCCATTGCCTCCAGCAGGGCAGACTGGGTACGCGGTGTCGCGCGATTGATTTCATCCGCCAGCAAAATATTTGTAAAGGCGGGGCCAGGCAAAAAGGTAAAGCCCTGTTTTTGCTGGTCAAAAATCGATACGCCTGTCACGTCGTTTGGCAGCAGGTCGGGAGTGCACTGCAGCCGTTTGAACTGGATGCCCAGGCTGGCGGCAAACGCCCGGGCCAGCATGGTTTTGCCCACGCCCGGCACGTCTTCCAGCAGCGTGTGCCCTTCACACAACAAAGAGACCACAAGCTGTTCCAAAACAGGCCGTTTGCCGATGATCACTTTTTCAACATTGTCTATCAATGTTTGGGCGTAACTCTGGATTTCTTTCATTGGGGTTATTTTCCCTCGTAATGACGAATCTCACAAGTGCTCAGGGAGCATATCTAACTGAGAGAAAGCCACTTCTTCTTTTTCGCTCCTCGCGTTTTACGCAAGATCACTGTGGCACAGCCAGGCGGCGCGACATAGAATAGCTGCAGAATGACAATTCCACTTGACACTGATTTCGACAACGAGTTTGCTAACCAGATTGCCCAACTGGAAGCATATAACAAGCATCATTATCGCCCAAACAGCTATTTGCACAAATGGTGGGCGCGACGCTGTGGCAGCACCTTTCGCCTAATTCTCAAGCAGCTGGTCGCAGATGAGGCTCAACGTGATTATTATGAACCGGGCGGGCTGTCAGGCAAGATTATCTTGGACCCAATGATGGGTGGTGGCACGACGCTTCACGAGGCAATCCGGTTGGGGGCACATGTGATTGGCGCAGACCTGGAGCCGATTCCAGTGCTGCAAGCCCGCGCCACGCTGACGCAGCTCGATTTGCTGGCATTGGAGCAGGCGTACCAGCGATTTTATCGAGAAATACGGCAGAACGTTGGACCGTATTTTAAGACCCTTTGCCCGGATAGCGGCCTGGAAACGGCCGTCAATTACACACTTTATGGCGTAAAGCGAATGTGCAACGGCCGTCCCGTCATCATGATCGATTCACTGGTGCTGCGGCAGGAAATGGATGGCTCAACTATTCGGCTTTGCCCCTACTGCCATGCGGTCCTGACCAATGCTGCTACCTGTAGCTGTTCAGGCGATTGCAGGCTGCCCCGCTTACTAGAGAAAGGCACCAAAACATTTGATGGCGAGCCTGCTGCCTATGAAGATGATTTAACCATACCGTATTATCAACGGTACGCACCGTTGGTGATTGTCACCCGCTGCCCGCGCCAAAAGGGCCTGCTTTTTAAGGTCCCCGATGCAGCTGATGTGGCTCTGCTGGCTGAGGCAGAGACAGTTCGGGCCGAGCTGCCATTTGAGCGCGCCGATTTTGCTATCGACCCTGGACGGAAATCCCGTCAGCTCACGCCGCGTGGCATTGCCAACTATTTGGATCTGTTTTCCAGCCGGCAGCTCATTTTTTTGGATCAGGCGATTCGTCTGCTGCCTCAATTTACTCCGGAGGTGCAGCTCAATTTGGGGCTGCTGGTTTCTACGTCGCTGGAGTTCAACTCGATGCTGTGTGGCTACAAGGGCAAAAACAAGCGGCGAGCTGGAGCCATTCGCCATACTTTTTCGCACCATGCGTACTCGTTTCCCTACACGGCGCTGGAAAACAATCCCGTTTACCCGCGTAAGGCATCGGGTACATTGCAGAAGTTGTTTCAGGCACGGATTCGAAACGGCCGTCTTTGGGCCATGAAGCCGAGGGAGCGAGTCATCGGTAAGCGTTTATCCGTAAGCGGTGAGAAGAAGTTTGTAGAGATTGTGGGGGAACAGGATAGCGGGTTGGAGGTGGACAGCGTCGCAGAGATGACATCTGATAGCAGGCAACGATTTCTGTTGCTCCAGGGCTCTTCCACACAGCTGAATCTACCTGATGACAGCGTTGATTTCATCGTGACCGATCCCCCTTATTTTGACAGCGTTCAGTACACCGATTTGGCGGCTTTCTTTCGCGTTTGGCTTCGCCATCTGCTGCCCAATGCAGCAGAATGGGCATATGACACGCACGATTCGGCCGTAGATCCGCACCAGCTAGACAGCGAGAGCCGCTACACGGAACTCATGACGGGAATATTTAGGGAGTGTCGCCGGGTGCTGCGAGAGGGCAACGGCCGTTTCATTTTTACGTTTCACCATTGGAATCCCAAAGGTTGGGCGGCGCTCACGGTGGCCTTGCAGCAGGCCGGGTTTGCGCTGGTGAATCGGTATGTGGTTTATTCAGAGAATCCCATTTCGGTTCACATTGCCGGAATGAAGGCGCTGCTGCACGATGCGATTTTGGTTTTTGCCCCGTCGGAAGAAGTCGAGACGGTGTGGCAGCGGCCGTCCCGGATCAATCACACCGAAAGCGAGCAGTTTTGCTACGATTGCGGCACGATGTTGGGGTGGTTATTGCAGGAAGGGGTGGCGGAAACGGCCGTGCTGCCCCTCTGGCAAGAAGCGTTGGGCGATGGATAAGCCAGGTCGTTTTCCATTGGGTGCCGGCACCACGCTGGAAGCGTTGACCGGAGACGTTTATCCAGTTCTGCACCAGCTGCGGGCGGCCGAGCCTGTTAGCTGGCTACCCGTTTTGAATGCCTGGCTGATTACGCGGCACGATTTGGCCGTTGCCGTGATGCGGGATGCCAAAACGTACACGGTGGATCATCCCGGATTTTCTACGGCACAGGTCGTTGGGACAAGCATGTTATCATTGGATGGCCCGGAACATGTGCGGCAGCGACGGCCGTTTGAAGCGCCTTTTCGGCGCAAAGCAGTGGAACGCCGATTTCATGGAGCGGTTGCTCAACAAATTGCGCATTTGCTGGATCAACTTGAGGCAAACGGAGAAGCGGAACTGCGACGTGATTTTGCCGGCCCGGTGGCGGTGCACACCATGATTGCCACCTTGGGCCTTGAGGCTGTGGCCGTAACGGCCGTTTTGGGCTGGTACGATACGATTGTAGATGCCGTTACCCAGGTCACTGCTGGGAAACCGGTCAGCGTGGCGGGCAAGACCGCTTTTGCCGCCCTCCGGCAAACGCTGCTGCCATCGCTGCAAAGGGACCCGGAATCGAGCCTGCTGGCTGCAGCCAGCAGCGCGGCCCACGGGCTGTCCGACGATGAGATTGTGTCGAATGCGGCCGTTTTGCTCTTTGGAGGCATCGAAACCACAGAAGGCATGATTGCCAACGCCCTCTTTTACTTACTGACCAATCCCAGCTGGCTTAAACACGTGCGTGAAGATGAGACGCTCCTGGCTGGCGTTATTGAAGAGACCCTGCGCCTGGAGCCAGCCGCAGCAGTCGTAGATCGCTATGCTGTCCGGGATGTACGGTTAGGCACGGCAGAAATTCTTGCGGGCGATCTCGTGCGGGTTTCGCTTAGCGCTGCCAATCGGGACCCTGCCATTTTTCCCGATCCAGATCGATTCGATCCGCTGCGCACTAACTTGCGCGCCCATGTCGCTTTTGCGCAAGGACCACATGTTTGTTTGGGTCTTCACCTGGCTCGGCTGGAAGCACAGCTTGCTTTGGCCCGGATTACTGGCCGATTCACCACGCTGCACCTTCAAAAAAGCGAGCGCGCAGTCCATGCGGCCCAGCCGCGCGGGCTTGTGTTTCGCAAGCCAGTCGGCTTGTGGGTCAGTTGGTGATGGACGCGTGTTGACAACACTCTCTGCGATTGTTTATTCTCTGGCTACCCATGTTTGCATTTATTCGTGCATTTTTCGCGCAGATTATTTCTCTTTTTGGCGGGGCGGTGGCGGAACGGCCGTCTTCCCCGGTCCCTACTTCTACAGCTGAATTTAAAGCAACCGGAGGCACTATGAGTAAGATTCCCCCAAAGATTGGCTTTCACACCGGGCCAGGCGGTAACCCGACTGGCATTGGTGAGTTTATGCGCGGCCTGGACACAGCGCGCGTCCCTTTTTGCCTCAAATCAGTGGATCACTACGGTCCTATTTTTGAAGCTCAGGAAATCATGAAAAAGAGTGGTGTCCAGCATATTCTCATCTTTCGCCTGAGCGATAACCACAGTGAATACACTTATGACACGCCTCCCTACAAAGATCCAAAATATATCAATGACCCAGAAGGCGGCGCCGACCTTCACTGGCGAAAAACCATCAAAAAGCTGCCGCCGGAGTTCGATAAGGAGCGCGTTTGGCTAGAGGTGATCAACGAGGTAGACCGGAATCTGTGCGACTGGTTGGGCCGCTTTGCCGTGCGCATCGCCAAGCTGGCCCAGCGCGATGGCTACAAAGTGTCGTTGTTTGCCTGGGCCGGTGGGGAGCCGGAGCCGCAATGTTGGGAAACCCAGGGAATGCTGGATTATTTAAGAATTTGTGCCGAACGGCCGTCTCAAGCCGCCGTTGCTCTACACGAATATAGCTATATTGAAAGCGACATTTTCCATCAGTTCCCCTTTAAAGTCGGCCGTTTTCAATACTTGTTCCAGATCTGCGACAAACACAATATTCCTCGTCCGCGTGTGCACATTACCGAATGGGGCTGGACCCTTAACAGCGTGCCGCCGCCCGAGAAAGCGCTGCAAGATATGCTAAAAGTCGGTGAACTGTATGCGCCCTTCCCGGAAATAGAGGGGGCCGCCATTTGGTATCTTGGCCCTGGCTTTGGTGGCATCGCCAACAAGGCACAGCGGCTCATTAAACCAACGCTGGATTTTACTTTGAACCATCGTTTTGAGGTGCCTGAAGGCAGTGGGACGATCAACGTCCCGGAAATTGGTGGTGCGCCTCAACCCCCGGTGCCTGAGCCCATCGAGCCCACCCCGCCGCCACCAGAACCCATACCACCTACGCCGGTCCCCGTTCCAGCCCAGCCGGAACCGACACCGCCTGATCCCCTCCCGGTTCCACCCCAGCCAGACCCAACGCCCCCTGATCCAATGCCACAGCCGATTCCGCCCGTACCACCGCAGTCAGAACCACCGGCACCGCAGCCGTCGCCTGCTCCCGACCTCCAGTTTGTGTCAGACATTACCATTCCCGACGACACGCCGGTACAGGCCGGGTCAAATTTTGTGAAGACGTGGCGACTCAAAAATACGGGCAACGTACCCTGGGGTGCTGGCTACAAGCTGGTTTTTGTCGATGGCGCTGCAATGACCGACACGACGAGGCAAGCCGTGCCTAACGTGCTGCCGGGTCAGGAAGCCGACATCTCCATTTCATTTACCGCGCCTGCCCAACCAGGAAGTTACTTTAGCGATTGGCGGTTACAGGATGAACAGGGCAATCTGTTTGGCGACTTTGTCTTCACGCGCATTCTTTCTGTGGATAATCGGCAAAGCGACGGAGCATATGTGGCCGATGTGACGATTCCAGATGACACGCGCATGACGCCTGGGCAGCAGTT
>CBDUOF010000071.1:0-16536 GCA_965368765.1 uncultured Anaerolineae bacterium
CTAAAAAGCTGGATCATCATCGCACTGTGCGCCAGTTTGCCAGCCACACCACCCGCGAAGAGCGGCTGCACTTTCTGGACGTGCTGTTTGCCATTGCCGCCGCTGATGGCCTGGCCGCTTACGATGAAATCGAGGAAATTCGGGCCATTGCCCGCACCCTGAACCTGACGCGGGAAGCGTTTATTGAAGCCAAACTAAAAATTCCACGTGACCAGCGTGAAGCGTAAGATTTTCCCCGCAGATGACACAGATTTTTCAAGCGTTTAAGGTATCTGTGGTTTGTTTTTAAAGGAGATATTATGGGAGCTTGGGGTTCCGGTAATTTTGAGAATGATACAGCTCAAGATTGGCTGTACGATTTTGGCGAGAATGATTTTCGGCTAATCGAGCGTACGCTGGCTGGCGTGGCGAGTATGGTTGCGCTGGACGAGCTAGACGCCGATGAAGCGTGCGAGGTGTTGGCCGCCGCTGAGTGTGTGGCCGCCGCCGCAGGCTTCCCGCCTGAAAATCCGCCGGAAGAGCTGGCGGAGTGGCTAACGGAAAACAGCCCGATGCAGGTGAAGCCAGCCTACATTGAGATGGCTCGCAAAGCCGTCGCCCGTGTGCTGAAAAAATCGGAACTGCGGGAGCTGTGGCTGGAAAGCGAGGCGTTTGATGGCTGGGAAACGGCCGTACTCAACCTCCAATCCCGCCTTAACCAGATTCCCTTAAACGAGGAGTGAGCATCCTCAGATGCGAGCGTGCTATGAAAATTCGTCTGATTATCTTATTCGGTTTGCTAATAACGGTCGCCTGCCGCCAACAAACCTTGCCCGAACTGAGTGCCGCTGAATTGGTGCAGCTTTCAGCCGAGCGGCTAAAGGATAGCGAGGGTTTCCAGTTCACCATAGAGCGGGATGGTGCGCCTGCCTTTTTGGACCCCGGCGAAACGCTCTCGTTTCGCCGGGCGCTTGGGGCGTATGTCGCTCCAGATCGCGCCTTGGCGACGGTGCGGGTCATTGGCCCTGGCATCATCACTGATGTGGATGTGATTAGCGTGGCGGAGATTCAATGGCAAACCAATGTGGTTACCAATGCCTGGGAAGAGCTGCCGCCCAACTGGGGCTTCAACCCGGCGGTGCTATTTGACGACGAGATTGGCATCCAGGCGGTGCTGTTGGCGGATTTAAGTGACATCCAGCTGGCTGAGCCGGAGAATCTGGCAGAGAGTGAGGGTCCGGATGAATTGTTGTATAGCGTAACGGCCGTTGCCAGCGGTGAAAATGTCTACCAGATGAGCGGCTATCTCATTGGGCCAGAATCAGTGACAATGCAGCTATGGATTGTGCCGGAAACGTTTGAGCTGGCTCGTATCGTCGTGCGGGAGCCTGAGCCAGATAGCGAAGAAGGGGAAAGCATCTGGCAGGTCGATATTTTTAACTATGATGAGCTGATCGACAT
Organism: uncultured Anaerolineae bacterium; assembly: GCA_965368765.1. Classification (GTDB taxonomy): domain Bacteria; phylum Chloroflexota; class Anaerolineae; order Promineifilales; family Promineifilaceae; genus Leptofilum. The sequence goes on from CBDUOF010000071.1 coordinate 1,441, forward strand.
TCAGCCGCCAGAAATTGAGTGATTGCTAACCAATTGTTTCCCCAATCAGTTAATGCCAATCCGGTTTTTAGTTGCGGCGGATGATATAAACGCGCCCCCACTGCCCTAAAACTGCAATCGAATAGCCAGTTAAAATTTCCAGGCTTGGGCAGCGGCGTACGGCGTCTTTCACCGAGTCATATTCGCTGCTAAGGACGATGACACGGCCGTTTTCCCCTACTATGCGCTCTAGCTCCCTGAAGAAGGCTGGATACAGCTTCTTGATGGCTTTTGACGATCCGATTTGCTTGCCAAACGGCAGATTTGTCACGACTTTGTTGATGCTGCCCGTGGCGAGTGGCAGCTTGACAGCGTCTGCATGCAGCGTGCTGAAGGCGTTGGGTGGTTCCTTGCGCAGCGCTTCTACATTTTGCCTTGTTGCCCAGACATGATCACGTACATTGTCTCCGGCAATCATTTGGGCATACGCACCGGCGTAACGGCGCTCCATGAGCAGCGTGCCGCTGCCGCACATGGGATCCAGAAAGACGTCGTCGTCGCTGGGCTGGCTAAGGTGAACCATAGCAGCAGCGACAGACGGCCGTAAAGCGGCTTTCAAGTTTATTGGTTTGTTGAATCGGTGACGGGTGGTGCGGTCGGTTAAGCGAATACCGCAGACCAGCCGTGAGCCAAGCAGGTTGACCCAGATTTCCAACATGGCGTGGTCGGGCACCAGCCGCCAGCGCGGGTAACGGAGCTTCATCCCCTTTTCCACCGCCGCGCCTAATTCTTTGCGGTAAATTTCATGGCTGCCATACAAACGACTAATGACGCGGTAAGACGGCCGTCCTGGTTGCTTGCGCATAGACATCGCCACATCAATGGCTGTTTGGAAAACGGCCGTTTGGCTAACCAGTTCCGTTAATTGCGGCAGCACCTGATGGGTACGAGGCACTTTATCAAGGGAAATCGCCAAAACAAAAACATCTTCGACCGTACGCAACTGCATGAGGTCAGACGCCTCGCCACCATAATTAAAGAGCAGAAGACCATTCTGCTCTTTGGCAAAGACCTTCTCGCTAAACTTTGCGCCGGCCAAGCGATCGCGCACTTCTATCCAGGCAATATCTTCCACACCCGGCATTGTTTGTACATAATATTGGACTGATTCATTTTTCATAATAAAGAGAAGTGGTATTGGGCAATATCGATAGGTTCAGAAAGCAAAACAGAGAACGAATACGGCTATAGAAATCAGGTCTTCCGACGCCGGATACAGCCTGGCGCCCCTTGCTACTTTCCAAAACGATCTTCGCTGCGAGCGCGGAAAAAGAGCCGAATAGGAACGCCCGTAAAGGGCCATTGTTCCCGCAAACGGTTTTCCAAAAACCGCTTGTAGCCAAAATTTAGCCACTCTGGATTATTCACAAAAAAGACAAATGTCGGTGGCGCCACGCCGGCTTGGGTAGCATAGAAAAATTTGGCGCGCTTACCGCCTTTGCCCGGTGGCGGATGCAGCGTGATCGCATCACGCATAAATTTATTGAGCGCACTGGTAGGAATACGCTGGTGACGCGCTTCATTTACCTCGATTACCTGAGGCAAAATGCGGCTTATTCGCTGCCCGGTCAATGCAGAAATGAAAACTACGGGCATGTAAGGCAAAAAGTTCAGTTCTTCTCGCACCTTTGCCTCGTAGTCATGAATCGTGTAGCTATCTTTTTCGATGGCATCCCACTTGTTGACCAGCACCAGCGCACCGGCCGTCTCGTCAGTGATCATGCCTGCAACGTGCGTATCCTGCGCAGTAATGCCTGTTTCGGCATCGAGCAGGAACAAAACGACATCCGCACGCTTGAGGGCTTTCATTGCCCGCAGCACGCTATATTTTTCTATGCCAGGGTCAATTTTGCCTCGCCGTCGAATGCCGGCCGTATCGATGAGGGTGAAGTCCTGGCCGTGCCAGCGAATTCGTGTGTCGATGGCGTCGCGGGTGGTACCTGCGATGGGGCTAACAATCACGCGTTCTTCCCCGATTAGTTTGTTGACCAGCGTGGATTTGCCCACGTTGGGGCGACCCAACATCGCAATTCTGATACTGTCGTCTTCATCATCATCGTCTGCAGGTGAAGGAGGAACGGCCGTTACAATCGCGTCTAATAAATCGCCCGTGCCGTATCCGTGCAGCGCTGAAATTGGGAACACTTCCCCCAGTGCCAACTCATAGAATTCATACACATTGTCGGTGAGTTTTGTAGATTCCAGCTTGTTTGCTGCAACCAGCACTGGTTTGTTCGACTGGCGCAGAATATCGGCCACTTCCTGGTCTGCTGCCGTCACGCCGACCTGCCCATCTACCACAAGCACAACAGCATCTGCATCGCGGATAGCAATAGCCGCCTGCTGGCGAATCGCCGGCAAGAACTGTTCAGAATCTTCCGACAAAGGGTCTGTGTGCCAACCCGTCGTGACTTCGATGCCGCCTGTATCTACCAGCGAAAACACGACGCCGCTCCACTCGCTGTCGGCGTAGAGCCTGTCGCGAGTGGTGCCTGCCATTTCTGAAACCACTGCGATACGGCGGCCGACTATACGGTTAAATAGGGTTGATTTGCCAACGTTTGGTCGACCGACCAACGCGATCAAAGGTTTTACTTTCATAAGCTGTCTTAAATTGCTTTGCTATTGGATAACCAGGCAAAGGTGGTGGGAATTGTTGTAGGCGTCTGGTTGGGAACGGCCGTAACCGCCGTCTCATAGCTATTAAATGCCAAGGAATACCTTTGCGGGTTGAATGACTCCGTATCTGTAATCCCGCTCGTTTTAGAAATGGGCTCGCTGATGACAACCTCTATTACCAGCGGCTGAATGGAGCGGGTTTCTAAACCACGATCTGGAATATCCACATCCGGCTCCAGCAAATATTCACCAGGTTTTAGGCCGAACAAATCCAGCGAAACCCGCACATCTTGCTCTGCCAGAGCGTCCAGCACTGGCGAAGGACCAAATAAAACGATCCGTACGCTGTCTGGATTAATCGTAACCTCGAGCTCATCACCAACGCCTAAAAGCTCAATTGGCTGATTATATATCTTTGTACTGGAAAAGGGTTCAATTTGTACAGTAACTGTAATCTCTGTCACGCTGTCCAGGGTAATTCCCTCTGGCAAAATTAAGGAGACCTGATCCTGAAACGTTTCTGTTAGGCCCGTTATGTCAATTGGCTCTGTTTGCACCCGAAATGGCAGCGCCAATTGCGTTGGGCGTCCAGTTACCAATACGCTGGAGGGTTCCACCGTTACGCCCAATACCCGATACCCCTGGGCCACTTGCCCCAGAACATCGGCCGTAATGACTTTGCTGGCAAAATCAGCCGATTCATTGATAGGAATCGTTACCTGAACCTGTTCTGCACTGAGCTGCAAGCCGCTAACGCTAGCAACACGGGCTTGAAGGTTATAAAAGAGTGGCTGCGGCGATTCAATAAGCGTTTGGGTATCATCATTGAGAAAGACGGTGACGCGGGCAGAAGCAAGCTTATCAACTTCCCTTTCTGTGCCGGTGACCGTTATAAATGGTGGGTCGATGAGCGGTGTCCCCATCGTATGCCCCCGGGCGACTTCTCCCCGTATTTCTAATTCCACATCGATATCACGAGTGACTAATTTTTCTAACCGTACCGTGACTGTTTCAGGAATAGGCGCTTCAAGCGTTACCCGCGTATCTTCTGCCTGAATGTCGATGGGCACTAGGACGTCTTTATCAAGCGGCACATTGCTGAGATCAATAATGGCGGTGAAATCTTCTGTTGTTAGCTCTGATACAATGGAAGTTGGCCCCTCATACGTGACGAGTACCGGTGGATTGTTGTTTGTGGGGCTGACGCGGCTCACGTCTTCTGGTAAGCCAATGAATGTGGCCGGAATTTGTACGGCGCGTTTTACGTCAGGATCGTCTACCTGCATGGCATTAATCCAAATAACCACTGCCAAAATAAAACAAAGCAGCAGCGTTACCAAATTAGAAATCAACGTTCGAGCCACGCGTATCATTGCTCTGCCCTCAAGCTATTTTGTCGATTGTGTAAAAATGCATCCAAAATATCATCCAAGCGGGAAGGATCCTGGCGGCGAATGACACGGCCGTTATGGGCAATGGATACCTGACCCGTTTCTTCAGAGACAACAACCGCAATGGCGTCGCTCACCTCGCTGATGCCCAGGGCAGCACGGTGACGCAACCCCATCTGGCGATCTGTCAGGCTACTGGTGGAAAGGGGCATTACACAGGCAGCGGCTGCGAGCTTGCCATTTCGCATAATGACCGCACCGTCGTGTAACTCAGTGTTTTTGTTGAAAATAGTTAGCAACAGGTCTGGCGAGACTTCTGAATTTAGCAAGATGCCGGTATCGATATATTCTTGCAGTCCTGTATCACGCTCGAAGATGATTAGCGCACCGTGTCGCCGCTGGGACAAACGAATGCTGGCATCTTTGACGGCAACCACTACCGGGCTAACTTCGTTTTTGCGTAAGAAGCGGATGTAGCTGCCGGTACGGCCGAGTTGCTCCAGGGCACGTCTGAGCTCCGGTTGAAAGATAATTGGGATGGATAGCAATAACGTGGGCAAAATCCAGCTAACGAGTTGGCGAAAGGCGGTGAGCCCTGGGATGTTGCTGAGCAGAAGAACAAGGAGCGCCAACCCAACAAAACCACGCAAAACCTGCACGGCGCGGGTTCCCCGTATAAGCAAAAAGCCGCTGAAAATAACGGCCGTTACCAATAAAATATCAATGGCACTGATCCACAGCGATGTGGAGCGGTTGAGAGCACTTACCAGGCTCTCCCAGGAAAAAACGTTCATAAGATAGGCATTACGGCCGTAATTGGGCTAGCAATTGCCGGTAACTGGCTGAATTGGGGGGATTGAGCGCCAGAATTTTTTCAATCGTTTTATAGGCGGCTGTCGTTTCATTCGCTTCTAGCTGTGCTTCACCTAATTTATCTAAGATTTCGATGGCAGCTGTCTGGCGCTTTTGCTGCAAATAAAGTCGGGAGAGTCGATCAACCAGATTTTTGTCAGACGGCCGTTGTCGCACCATATCTTCCAGGATACCGACAACCTTGGCCCCGCGTCCGCCACGTACCAGTTGTTTCAAATAATTATCCAACTCACCCACACCATTCACTGGTTGTCCCACCTTATAATACAGATCGACAAGAGTAATTGCCGTGCGTTCATCATCTGGATCCAGCGTACGAAGCTCTTTGTACGCTGTTAGGGCACGCCGCCAGTCGAACCGCTGCATATCAATTTCTGCTGCCAGCCGCAAGAAGGTCGCATTCCAATGGCGGTCGGCTGATCCACGCGGTGCCAGCTTCAACGCTTCCTGGTAACTGTCTCGTGCTTTGTCGACCTGGGCTAGCTGATAATACGCATCCCCCATGGCCAAATAATGTTCCAGGGCCCGATCAATCTGACCTTGTTGCTTTACCATATCAATCAGCCGGGCGCGGATCGTTAAATCCAGCGGCGTCATTTCCACCGCTTTTTCATAGGATAAGATCGAGCCATTCATATCGCCGCGGTTGCGGTAGGTATCCGCAACGGTCATGAATTTTTGTGCGGCCGTTTCGCGGCGGCCTTGCTTCCCGAGCAGTTCGCCCAGCTGAATATGAGCAGGTAAATAATCATTAGAAAGCTGAATGGCGCGGTACGTTTCCTCAACGGCCGTATCATACATGCCGCGTCTTGCATATTCCTGGCTTAAATACAGCGACTCCAGCACTTGTTCGGAGCCAGCTGTGAGCATATCGCCCAAAATCATCATGCCAGAATCCGAGATACCGTCCAGTCGGCCACGCGCTTCCTTGGCTTTGTCTTCCCACCCTTTGTGGCTCAGGAACTCCACCAGCGCATTGGCAAATGCCGACGCCTGGTCACGCTCGCCCTGGGCCATCAGGCTGTCGGCCAAATTTTCATACAACTCAATAAGTCTGTCTGCCTGACTGTGCTGCACCGTGGCCAAATCCACAATTTTTAGCACATTGATGAAATGTTCCAGGGCTTTTTCAATACGTCCCCGGGCGCGATGGCATTCACCCAATGAGAAGTGACTTGCCAAGCGGAAATCATGATCTCTCACCGACAGTTCGAATTCACGAATGGCGTCTTCAAAGCGGAGCTTATCCTGGTACAACAAACCGAGGTTGAAATGTGCGGCCGTATTATTCAGCCCCAGCCCCATCGCATCTTCATAAGCGCTAATGGCTTCGTTGGTCATGGCCCGCGTCTGGTAATCCAGCGCCTGGCTAATGAGCGTGGTAAGCTGAAGCGTCTGCGCATTCAGCTCGCCATCTTCATCATCAAAAAGATCCTCGGCCAGTTTTTCAGACGCCAAGCGACGCGCATCCTGAACCGGGCTGGCGGCCTCAGTCGCTTTTCCGGCGCCATCGTCCTCTTTTTCTTTTAGCGCAGCGGCCATATGCTGCGCGACTTCACTAATGCTGTCTGAAGATTGGTACGTTGGGGCATCTGATTCGCCAGCCAGCTTTTCGCCACTGCGAATTTGCTCGATTGCAGTCAAAACTTCCGCATTACGCGGATCAAGCTTCAGGGCAAGTTGGCACGCTTGTAACGCTTTGTCAGGAATGCCTTGCGAATTGAGGACCCGGGCCATGGCCAAATATTCCCGAATGGCATTGTGAACAGACCCTTGTCGTTCATAAATAGAGGCCAGTCGCTGGTGACCACGTAATAAATCCGGTTCCAAACGCACCGCTCGGTTCCAGTTATCCATTGCTTCGGTGAGGTGTCGTCGGTTTAGCTCAATTTCCCCGATAGCCATGTAGGTTTTGCCAGCCTCACCGTACAAACCCAATCGTTCTTGCACATCGGCCACCTGGCGCAAATAAATAACATCTCCTCGTGAGAACCGCGCAGCCAATTTATAATTATCCAGCGCTTTAGCAAGCTGATCTAATTCAAGGTAAGCCATCCCCAGCCCCGCGTAAGGGGCTGGCTCGTTGGCAACCTCGGTGATGGCGGACTGAAACTCCTGGACTGCCTCCGTCCATTTTTGATCCCAGCTATACGAATGGCCTCGGTTCAGGGCCTCTTCAAATCGGGCACGATTTCCTGCCACGCCTGAGCCTCCAAATTTTTGCCACAATGACCACCCGGTTTAAAGCGGTATCGCTCTCTTGCCCGTGGCCTGCTCGGTATTCTCTGTGGCTTTGTTACTTCATTTTTATTTTTTGTGGCCCAATAACTCTGCCAGAATTGCTTTTTGAGCATGCATTCGGTTTTCTGCCTGAGGAAACAGGATAGAGTTCGGGCCATCGGCAACTTCATCGGTAATTTCTTCACCACGGTGGGCGGGTAAACAATGCATTACCAAACAGTCAGGTTTTGCTAAATTGACGAGCTGTTGGTTGATTTGGTAAGGGGGGAAGACCTTCAGGCGAACGGCCGTTTCCGCTTCTTGCCCCATACTCGTCCAGACATCTGTATAGATGATATCTGCATCAACCACTGCCTTGCCAGGATCTTCATATACTTCTATAGAAGCACCCGCCGTGCTAAACTGTTTGGCAAGTGCATAGTCTGCTTCACTCAATCTATAATCGGGTGGCGAGGCAACCGCAAAATGCATACCAACCTTCATTGCTGTAAATAATAACGATCGGGTCACATTATTGCTATCCCCAACATAGACCATTTTTAACCCTTCTAGCCGCTTCTTTGCCTCTAAAATAGTAAAAAAATCGGCCAAGGCCTGAGCTGGGTGATTATAATCAGACAAACCATTGATGATGGGGACGGAGCCAAACTCAGCCAGCTTCAAGATATGGTCATGGTCAAACACTCGCGCCATGATGCCATCGACGTAGCCAGACAGGACGCGGGCGACGTCTGCCACGCTTTCTCGCCCGCCCATTTTGATCTCGTTGGGGGATAAATACAAGGCGTAGCCACCCAGATGCACCATGCCCATTTCAAAGGATACACGGGTGCGCAGGGAAGGCTTTTGGAAGACCAGGGCCAAACTCTTGCCTTTTAAAATAGGGGCATTGCCACCATTTTGCCGTTCTTGCTTTAAGGAGTGGGCTAAATCAAGCAAATTGTGTAATTCATCGGGGGAAAGATCAGCGATGCTAAGAAAATGTTTCACTATGTTAATTCTCCGAACGGTTGATGTAAAATTGGTGGGGATATTTGCGGAACGGCCGTAACCCATACCCCCTATCATGCTAAAGCAAAAAGAATTTTGAAATAGAGCGCCGGTTACTTGGGCTTTCACTTGCTAATAAACGGAAAATATCATCTAAATAGCGCCCAAAAAGTAGCCTGTTATCTGCAAATTGCCACTGGTTACCTTAAAAAAGTATACCACAGGCAAAAACAGAGGAAAAGCATTCAACATAACTTGACGCTCTAATCAGTTATGGTAAGATACGAACTGCAGAGGGGATGTTATGTCATTCTCATAATGTCCCAATTGGGGACAATTGAAGGTAGGTGTCACATGGATTTTGTAAAGAATCGACCCGAACTGTCCATCCTCGTTACATTTATTGCTGGCCTTATTATAGGGACGACCCTTTTTGGCTGGTACCTCTTTCCCGTAGAATGGACAGGCGCTGGACCACGAGATTTATCACAAACTGAGCAAGATATCTACTTGCAGACTATTGCCGATGCATATTCCCTGCAGACCGGAAATCCGGGCCTGGTAACTGATGCTTTGGCGACCTGGCCGGACGCAGCGACTGCTATTTGTAATTTGCGCAGCCGCACCGCCGACCCTGGCGCACAGGCGCGGTTAGATGCCATTGCCCAAATAAAGAATAATGGGCAGGCCTGTGGTGCGTTGCCAGCGGTTGGTGTTGAAGGAATACAGCCTCCGCCAGCTGAAGACACCTCTAACCTTGGCACTATTTTGGCCCTGCTGCTCCTGCTGGCTCTCGTCGGCGCAGGCATTGTGGTTGTTCTGAATCGGCGTAACAGCATGATGGCCGACGACGACAATGTGGATACCTATTACGACAACATGCCAGAAGCCGTCCCAACATTGGGCAATGAAGAAGGGGTCAGTGCGGTTCCGATTGCTCGCTTCCAAAGTGATTATGTATACGGCCGTGATAACTACGACGACTCCTTTAGCATTGAGAATTCTGGCGGCGAGTTCCTGGGCGAATGTGGCGTTGGCATTGCAGAATCCATTGGCAGCGATACGCCGAAGAACGTAACTGCTTTTGAAGTTTGGCTGTTCGACAAGAATGATATACGCACGATCACCAAAGTCGTGATGAGTGATCACGCTTTCTTTGATGAAGCGCTGAAAGCGAAGCTGGCCCCTAAAGGTGAACCGGTTTTGGCACGAGAAAATGAGGTAATTGTGCTGGAAACGGCCACCCTCATCATCAATGCCGAAATAAAAGAGATGCAGTATGGGTCTGGCTCCTTGCCCCCGCAAAGCTTCTTTGAGAATTTCTCGATCGAGCTTTCTGCATGGGCTAAGGAAGGTGACTTTGATGAACCGGACGTTGAAGGGCGGGCAGATGAACTGCTTGAGTATTAAGTAACATCTTTTGGATTGATGAATAATAGCCCTGGCTGAAACACAGTCAGGGCTTTCTTGTTTGTGGGGGTAAGAAGCATGCGCTTTTTGGTAACAGGTGGGGCTGGTTTTCTGGGTGCTGCATTGGCCAACCAGCTGGTGGCTGATGGACACCAGGTATTTGTGCTGGATGATTTAAGTAACGGGGATGCCAACCAGCTTCAATCAGGCGTTACCTTAACAGAAGGCGATATTGGCAATATTCCATTACTGTGGTCGCTGCTGCGGGATGTTGATTGCGTTTATCATTTGGCAGCGCGGGTATCGGTGGCGGAATCTGTGCTGCATCCACACGCTTATAATGAAGTGAATGTGGGTGGCACCGTTAGCCTGATGGAGGCAATGCGCGATACCGGCGTGCGGCGGGTTGTGTTCACCTCATCGGGAGCGATTTACGGCCGTTTACCCACCCAGCCTGTCCATGAAAATGATACGCCGAACCCAGATTCCCCCTACGCTGTCAGCAAATGGGCTGCCGAACAGTATATCCATACCATTGGCCAGTTATGGGATATCGAAACGGTGGCGTTGCGCATTTTCAACGCCTATGGGCCACAGCAAAGCTTGCCAGTTTCCCACGCGCCGGTGATTCCCCGCTTTTTGCATCAGGCCCTGACCGGCGGCTCGGTGGTGCTTTATGGGAATGGGCAGCAGACGCGGGACTTTGTCTATGTTACGGACGTGGTTGCCGCATTAATTGGTGCAGCGAAGGCCAAAGCCGTCAATCGACAGGTGCTTAACATTGGGAGTGGCGTTGAAACCAGCTTGGCTGGGTTGGTAAGCCAGATAGAACAGGTAACCGGCAAGCGAGTAAACCAGCTGATCAATCGGCAAAAAGGGGGCGGCGTGCCTCGGCTTGTGGCCGATATAGGGCGAGCTCAGCAGCTTTTGGGATTTCGGCCGTCGGTTGTTTTAGCGGATGGTTTGCAGCGAATGTTGCAGGAAGACGGCCGTTTTCAATCTCGGCCTTCCAGCTAAGCAAATAAAAAACGCCGACACTTTTCGTGTCAGCGTTTTGTTGCCCAAGAGAGGACTCGAACCTCCACGCCCAAAGGGCACAGGCCCTCAACCTGCCGCGTATGCCAATTCCGCCACTTGGGCTAAATACGTTGGCAATTATAACCATTGCCAGACGGCTGTCAATGACCTTAAACGGCGGGAAGCGGGATTGCCTCCGTTGCTTTAGCGGTAGCCGTGACGAACGGCCGTTCCCTTACCGGCGCCATCTGCAATACCGTAGAAGCCCAGGTCAGCCCGGAGCCAAAGCTCACCAACAACAAGCGATCGTCCAGCTGAATTTCGCCCGCGTCAAGCCCATCGCAAATAGCCACAGGGATAGAAGCGGCGGAGGTGTTGGCATATTTATGCACCTTCACCAGGAATTTTTCCATTGGCAGCGCCATGCTGCGGGCAGCCGCTTGAATAATGCGCAGGTTGGCCTGATGCGGCACAATGCAATCAATGTCTGCAAGCGTATTGCCGGCTCGGGCCAATGCGCGCTGGCTGGTTTTGCCCAAAATGCGGGTAGCAAACTTGAACACCTCACGGCCGTTCATCTGAATATATTGGCGACCTTCGGCAAAGGTGGTGGCATTAACAGGTTCAGCCGATCCGGCCGCCTGGGCAATTATCAGCTGACTGCCGCTGCCGTCGGACCCCATATCGAAGCCCAGTACGCCACACGGTTTGGGGCTGGCCTGCATCACAAAGGCGCCTGCGGCGTCGCCAAACAGAACGCAGGTGTTGCGATCCTCCCAATCTATAAAGCGGCTGAGCAACTCTGCGCCAATCACCAAAATGTTGTCGTACGCGCCGCTGCTTATAAATTGTTGGGCCGTGTTCAGCGCGTAAAGAAACCCCGTGCAGCCATTTGCCAAAACAAATGCGGGAACATCTGTTGCGCCAAGCATGTGCTGAACCTGGCTAGAAACAGCGGGCGTTAGATGGTCACCCGTGGTTGTGGCCACAATAATCAAATCAAGTTCTGAGGCCGATAGCTGGGCTCGGTGTAACGCGCGACGCGCGGCTTCTACAGACATGGTGGCGTTGGTTTCGTGGGGTGCCGCAATGTGGCGCTGATGAATTCCCGTGCGCTGAACAATCCATTCATGGCTCGTGTCCAACCTTTTTTCCAGATCGAAGTTGGTGACGATGTTTTCGGGCAGATAGGCTCCCCAGCCAGTGATACGGCCGTATCGCTTTTGCATTCCTTTCTCCTCAATGCATTGTAGGTAAAAGCCAAAAAGATTCTTGAACGTAGCCAATCTTAAATTTGGCGTTTGCTCAGGGAAAACGGCAGAATGAGTATTCCCCTCATTCTTGGGACCTTTCCGTTTTACCCAAGCTATGGCATTTTCCAATCGAGTTGTTTTTATTTGCTACGAAATATTAAACCCGAATTGTTTGGAATCGTCACGGCGCTCTGCGTCATGCTTGCCAGCAGGCTGGCTTTCCAAACAAGATAGATGCTGGATACTGCCGCCTAATTGCTACATGAGCGCCCCGCTCAAGGCCATTAGGATTGTCAGATAGTTGGCAGATAAATAATGATGCTAAATCTAGATTGGCATCCCCGTGTAACGAGGGCTGTAATATTCCCCCTAGATAATTTGAGGTAACCAACCCACGAGGAACGGCCGTATCACCAGACACTTATGAACGCTTTAGCTCGCTATTTTGCACCACCACAATTTGAAGACCCAGAGAAAAACCGTCAGGCCTATTGGCTGAATCGGTATTTGTTGGCCTTTTGCTCCGCGATGCTGTTGCTATTTGTGGTTATGCGGCCATTTACCCGGTATTCAGGTTCTGCGCGCATTGCCGTCTCACTCAGCCTGTTCGTTTTGCTTGGCATCGCTCTACTTTGTATCGGTATTGTTTACTTAGGGCGTATTCAATTAGCTGCCTGGCTCTTTTCTGTGACAAGCTTCGGCACGCTTTCTGTGATGATATTTATCTTCGATGGCATTCGCAGTTCAGCTGCTGTGGGCTACTTTGTCGTCGTGTCTGCCGTAAGCTTATTCCTCCGTGGCAAAGCCAGCATGTTGTTTATGGGGCTTAACGTCCTGGCCCTGATTTTTTTCTATGCAGCAGAACAAAATGGCTTGCTGACCACTTCGTATAACACATTGGCCAGCATTGATGATTTGGTAATTTTGACCCTGTCACTGGTGCTCAACACGCTGCTGCTGCGTCAACTCATTGAAGGGATTAGCAACAGTGCCGAGACCGCCCGTTCTGCCGCGGTGGCTTTGCTATCAGCCAATGAAGAGCTGCAGGCCAGTCAGGATTCCCTAAAACAGCTTCACCAGGAGCTGGAAGCGCGCGTCGATGAGCGGACGGCCGAATTGCAGATTGCCAATCGCCAGCTACAACATGAAGTGGCCGAGCGCAAACGCACCGAAGAGGCGATGCAGCAAGCCCAGAAACGGGAGAGCCTGGGGCTGATGGCCAGCGGCATCGCCCACGATTTTAACAACCTGCTGGTTGCCATGCTGGCCCAAACCACGCTGGCAATGAGCAAGCTGCCAGACAATGCGCCCGAGCAAGAGCATATTCAAAAAGCGGTCATGGCTGCAGAGCAGGCGGCCGATTTAACGCGTCAGATGTTGGCCTATGCCGGGGGTGGACAGTTAGAAATTGAGCCAGTCATCCTTAATCAGGCGATTGAGAAAAATATTCATCTGTTTCGGGCAGCCGTTGCTAAAAATGTGACGCTGCACACCGATCTAACAAATGATCTCCCCCTGATTGAAGCTGATCGCAGCCAATTGCAGCAGGTAATCATGAATCTAATTCTCAACGCCGCGGAATCGGTTGAGACGGCTGATGGGCATGTGTGGGTAAAAACTGGTCTGCAAACCATAACGGCCGATGAAAGCCATTTTTGGCATTGGACAGGAAAGCCGCTGCCTGAGGGAGAATATATTTGTTTGACGATCCGCGACAATGGGGCGGGAATGACGTCGGACACCCGGAACCGCATTTTTGATCCCTTTTTCACCACGAAGGAGTATGGGCAAGGGCTTGGGCTGGCGGCCGTGTTAGGCATCGTGCGAGATCATCACGGTGGGCTGCATGTGGAGAGCGCCCCGGGAAATGGCACAACGTTTTGGCTGCTGTTTCCGATAAGCGTGCGCTCAGAAACGGCCGTTTCCCCCATAACCTATGCCCCACCAACCAGTACGAGCGGTCAGCTAATTCTGGTGATTGATGATGAAGAACCCGTGCGCGAAGCCGTGACCGACATCATGGAACTGCACGGCGTTGCTGTGGTAACGGCCGTTAACGGGCAAGAAGGCATTTCGCTGTTTTCGCAGCGCCAAAATGAGATTCAGCTGGTGTTGCTCGATATGTCGATGCCCGGCATGAACGGCATCGATACGCTAACGGAGCTGCGCCAGCTCGATCCGTCTGTCCGCGTCATTCTTTCCTCAGGTTATTCGCAGCAGCAAATTGCCCATGATGTTAAAGTAAATGGCCGTACCGGTTTCTTGCCAAAACCATACGACGTAGACACCCTGGTCAACAAAGTGTGGCAATATTTGCCCAAAGAGCCGAACGCCTAAACCACCCGCTTTTTCCCCACCGATCCCCCTGCTCAATCTTGACAAACCCCTAACCGAACGCAAAAATAACCCAGATTACGCACCTTATCCATTCGGCAACAGGACGTTGCCAGATGGTCTATTTGTACGAGAGGAAACAATGAAAAAATGGTTCAGCTGGCTGTCCCTATTGAGCTTTCTTTTGCTGAGCGTGGCCTGCGGTGGCGATTCTGCTGCCACGCCAACGCCGATTGCCCCGCCACCCACAACGGCCGTTTCCAGCCTGCCGCCGCCTGATCCCACGGTCACCGCGGGGGCACCAACCCCTTTGCCGCCTCCACCAACCCTTGCGCCTGTGCCAACCAGCACGGCCGTGGCTGCACAGGCTGACGGGACCGTCACTTTACTTACGGCGGCTGACTTTGGCCCGAACCACAATCCGTTGACGGGCGAACGGGTTGATGATGTGGCCCTGCTGGAAAGACGGCCGTTGGCCATCAAAATTTCCAACGCGCCCCCCAGCTTTGTTCGCCCGCAGTCGGGGCTGAACAGCGCCGATTGGGTGTTTGAGCACACCGCTGAGGGCAACATCACCCGCTTTACGCTCATTGTGTACGGGCAGGACGTCGATCAGGTGGGCCCCATCCGCAGCGCCCGCCTCATTGATGTGGAGCTGCCCGCCATGTATGATGCGGCCCTGGCCTTTTCCGGAGCCAGCGTGGGGGTGAACCAACGGCTAAACGCGTCTGATTTTGCCAGCCGCATCATTCGCTCGGCCGATCCTGGCTACTTCCGCACGGGGGAGGATAAACCGTTTGAGCATACGCTGTACGGCCGTCCCGACATTTTTCGTCAGGGATTAGAAGCCCTCGGCCTGAACACCGCGCCCAACTTCAACGGCCTGCTCACCTTTGCCAGCCAGCCACCGCCAGGGGGTCAGTCGGGCA
>CBDUOF010000072.1:0-16454 GCA_965368765.1 uncultured Anaerolineae bacterium
GCAAAATAATATCTCACAGCGCCTCCTTAAGAAATTGGACGCGGTTAAAGGCAGTTGAACATGGATAAAGCATCAAAATTGGGCAATCTGTGAAACCTGTTGATTTTGACTCTTGATAATGTTGTCTCATCGCCTGATATGGCTTTACTCGCTTGATGTGCAGCTAATTCCGGCCAGCGCGTCACCAGTGAAGAGCGGCGCAGTGTAGAGCGCGTAGTCGCCGCCCGGCTCGTTTTCATCCCGCACGAAGGGGCAGGCGAAGCTGAGCGTGACCTCACTGCCCTCAATCACCTGATTAAGTAGCGCATCATTGAAGGTGCAAGCGGTGCCCACGCCCAACACCGAACTCGTCTCGCAGAGGCGCGCCACCTGGGCCGCGTCGCCATCCACCGAGCAGCTTAACTGCACCGTGCTGCCGGGCGTACAGCGGAGCGGCGGCTCTTGGGTCTCGCTAACTTCGGGCAATTCGGGGAGGGGAACGGCCGTAAAACCACAGTTGCGGCGCAGTCCTTGTTCACTGCTGGCGCATGGCTGCGTGACAAAGCTGCCAGTCGCTTGGATGGTCACATTTTCTGTACCGCTGTTTGTGGCGTCCCAATTGTCTACAAAGTTGCACTGCGGGCGGCTGATGGGCAGACCATCGCTGTTGCGCAGGCCGCTCGGCTCAAAGACGGGCTGGCCCGCTTCATCCAGCACGGGGTAGCCTTCGCACAAAAATTGCTCGGTATTGAAGCGAAAACTCAGCGGCAATTCCGTTGATTCTCCCTCGATTTCCAGATCGGTGATGTCGATCCATTGGCAGTCCAGTCCGGCGCGGTACTCATCGACCCAACCTGCCTGGATGCCCTGGTAGGTGCAGCTGTAGTCGTGGGTCAACGGCGACAGCTCGTTGTTGCTGTAGCGGCTGGTGCTTTCGACACAAAATGCCTGCTTACTGGGCTGGCTGGCGATGCCTAACTGGAATTCGCCGTAATTTTGGAAGTGAAAATGGTCGTGGCAGCTGTTGTATTCCAGCATGTTGGTGAGCGGATTTTCGGCGACGATCGGGCCAATGTCTAACGCCGCTGCGCCTAAATTATGCGCCGTGGCGTCGAACTGGAGCAGTCGCCGCCAGCCGGTGCCGTTGACGCAGCCTTCGGTCAGGGCGCAGCTATTGCTGGGGAAGTAGCGGTAGGCGATGCGGGTGTTTTGTAATTCGTCGCTTACCACCAGCAAGTCGGGGGCGTCGTGTGAGACGACTTCGCCGATCCGTACCTGGTTGGCGAGGTCTTCATCCCAGGGGAGGCGCGTGAAGCGAACGGCCGTTTCTACTGTACCCACCGTGGCATTTAACGCTTGCACGCAGGAGCGTGCTGGCAGCGTGGAGCGATGGCAGCCCGCCGCGCCGCCACTGTCGGCTGTGCAGCTGTAATCGTAAAAAATGTCTACATTTTCAGAGTCGTAGCTGTTGGGCGGGAAGCCGCCTTCGTTGAGGCAGGCGTTGTCCGTGCGCTGGAGCAACTGCGTGGGGTCCGGCGGTAAGATGAATGGCTCATCCCAGACGCCGCCAATCTCCGCCAGGGCGGGTTCTGCTTTGCCCGGTTCGTCCAGGCTGGTCAGCAGCGTGCTGCTAAACGTGTAATCGATCAAAATGAGTTCATGATTGTTAATGGATTGCCGGGTCGGTTCGCCGCTTAGCTCGATGTGCCAGAGGGATTGTGGCGGCAGCGGGAGTTCCCCTTTATCGGCATAGAAATACGGCCGAAAATGAAGCCGGTTGTAGGTCAGGGCAACCTGACGCTGGGCCAGCTCCAGCCAGAAAGCGTCTGATTCGGCGCTGAGCGCTTCGGCGACTGCGTCCCGCATCCCGGCTGGATACTCATCGAGCAAGATGCCGACCTGGCTGTCCATCTCCAGGCTGATCAACGCGCCTTCACCGTCGATGGGCGAGGGGATGAAGCTGGAATCGTCACTGGCGCTTTCTTCGACAACGGGGGTGCTCGTCGGGAGGTTTGTGGCAACTGCGGGTGGCGGCAGTGGGTTGGAATCAGCCGTTTCCGAAGTTTGACTGGGAACGGCCGTGCGGGTTGGATTGCCAGCACTGTTGTCCGATTGGGCTGGTGGAGCCGCACCCTGATCGCAGCCGACGGCCAGCGCAAGGGTCAAGAGGAAGAACCAGAGAGCAAGATGAAGAGGTCTATTCATAGACCCTGATTCTACCTACAGTCGGGGTGCTCTTCAAAATAGGCTGTGCTTGCTCATGAATCGTTTATTTGTTCGGCTGCAAAATTTCTTCACTGAACCCGTGTCACCGCACTGTCTGGCTGCGCTTTTCTATGGGATGGGCCGTCAGCGTGTGAGTCTACAAATTGTGATTTTCCCCAATGAGCTGGTTGAACACCCGCTCCATTTCTTCCAGACGGGCCAGGTAATGGGCTCGGCAGTTGGGACAAACGTCAAGATGTTGACGGACGGCCTGCTGCAGCAGCGCCTGCCGTCGGGGCGGGACTGATTCCTTTAGCGACTCGGCCAAGTATTCCAAGACGGTGAAGCACTCTTCGCAGGAAAACGGCCGTTCCCCGCGAACGGCCGTTTTGAGATCGAGTAACAGTTGCCAGAGCGGTCGGTCAGTCATTGTGCGTCAATTGCATGGTCATTGGTTTGATCATTCAGGTAATTTTCACTAACATCGTTTACGGTTCATAAATTATCGTATCGGGCCGAAATGCTGCCCAGGAAAACCAGAAATGATCGGCATGAATGATGCGAGTGAGCTGTTGGCCGGCCAACTCGCCTGCAATCGCTTGCCCAACGATGTTCCAGGTGCTGCCCGTCTCATTGTCAACGATTAGATCGCCGTCCTTGAAAAAGGTGAGCAGTTGGTCATCCAGCACGGGATCAAAAACCCCTGTTGCCCCTACATCCTCGGCATCGGCAATAACGGCGGCGCCCAGGGCGCTGGCAGTGCCGCCCACGTGGAATACCACCAGATTTTGCTCGCCCCGTACGTCGTTGATAACGCCTTGTTCAATCAGTACTGCCAATGGATAGGCCACGTCAATGCCGTTGGGAAGCGAAACGGTCACCACGCGGGCTACAGCGGGTAAACGGCCGTCCATCTCTCCTCTAAACAGAAATGGATTGCTGCCAATGGTATCGTAACCAGCATAGGGATTACGGCCGTAATCCCTGCCAAATCCGGTATCCTGGGAGAGGATAACGCCATCTGGATGTGCCGCCCTAAAATCATCAAAGCTGATGATGGCTGAGGCCAAAAAGGTGAGCGTGTCGCCTGCTTTGTCGCCAATGAGGCCCTCGCCAGTAAACTGCTGCCACAGCGTTTCTGTGCTGCGGTCATACATCACCAGGTCGGAGCGACGCAACAAGCCAGAAGTGCCAAACTCCACCGGTTCACCATCGACAACCCGCTCAAAAACGATTGCCGAGTTGCACAGCGGGCAAAACGTCACAATGATTGGCACACCGCCTACGGTATCGTTTACAATTTCATGCCACGTTAAAATTTGTAACGGGTAGGCGCGAGCATCGCCGTTAAATTCCACGGCGATAACGGGTTCGTTGCCTGCCAGCCATGCTTCGGCCTGGGCTGGCGCAACAAACTGAGGGTTGTCAATGGAGGGAATGCCATCGCGAGGGGGTCCGCCAGACAGCAGTTCGTCGGTGCTGATGGTGCGCAAACTCCAATTTGTGCCCCATCGGTCGGTTAGTGACGTCAGGGCTGTGCTGCGATCATCGGTGGTAAAGAGAACGGTGCCGTCTGGCAAAACAATCTGCTCCGCTTCAGGTTCAACATCTGTTTCTTCTATCACTTCAGTTTCCTCAGATTCATCAGATGCTTCGGCATCGCTTGGCACGGCCGTTTCAGGTTCGGCTTCCGCCTCCACAGCGACGTCCGAATTTTCAGCAACCTCCGGCGTATCTTCGACCACCGGTGCATTGTTGCCGGACTGTGGTTGACAGGCGGCCAACAACAAAAGTCCAAGAGCTGCCAGCTCTACTAACTTTAATCGTCTCATCATAACTCCTTTTTCTGCATTCCTCATAGTTTCTAGCATTACGTATTTCTTCCCATTATCCATAAAAAAATGAGGATTACCGTGAGCCTGGTCACGAAAACAGTGGTAATCTCAGACAACTTGATACAATCGCTCACAAAGCGATTTTTCTGAGCAAGCGGGGGGCAAACGCTTTCCCCAACAACAGGAAGGCCGTTTACTCAAAATCGCACGCTGCGTCTGCTCACTGGTCTGCGGACGGTCACCAAGGAGAAAAATAATCATGCGGGATTTGATTTCAGCTTACAATTATGATGAGTTTACCGAAGAAAAAGTGATGCCCTGGCTAAACTTTGAAGGCAGCCCGCCACTTGGCGAAACCGCGCCGGATTTCCCGCTGTGGCAGCTGGACGGTCGCCAAACCACTCTCAGTGAAATTTGGGCGAAGAATCGGTTTACCGTCGTGGAGTTTGGCAGCTTTACCTGACCATATTGTGGGATGGCGGCGCCATCCATGAATGCACTGGCCAACGACTTTGCTGCTCAAAAAATTGGCTCTATCTTTCTGTACACCCATGAAGCGCACCCTGGTGAAAATTATCCTCATCTTACGTCGATGGCCGAAAAAACAGCTCACGCCTGCGCCCTGCGGGACGATTATGGCGTGACGCGTCCCATCTTGCTGGATGCGCTTGATGGCGCCTGCCATCGTACTTATGGTTCCATGCCCAACATGACCTGGATCTTTAATCGAGCTGGCGTGCCTGTCTATAAATCGACCTGGACAGATGTGAATAGCGTGCAAAATGCCCTTGAATATCATCTGGACATTGTGAAGCGGCGGCGCGACCGGGAGAAGCTGGTACCGTTTCGCGTTGAGCGGCTGGATTATCGCACAAAAGATGAAGCAGGCTTTCAAGCGGGATTGGCCCGTAGTGGCCAAAAAGCCGTGCGTGAATTTGAAGCGACGGGGTTTTAGCCATCAAGGACGTCGGAAGGTTGGGGCAGGCGGTGTCGTTCAAGATACGGCCGTATCGTAATAATCTCTCCCGCCAATAAACGCTCCTGAATTTGCTGCCAGAATTCGGCCGTGAGTAAATCGCTGTGATGGGTCAGGAAGGTTTCCTTAACGCTGTTGGGCAACCCCATAAATCGCAAAAACTCCTCGGGGAATACATCGTTTTCGCCGATGTGGAACCACGGCTCGGCCGACAGTTCATCTTCATACGTTTTGGCCTGGGGAAATTTGCGGAAGTTGCACTCGGTTAACGGCCGTAATTCATCATAATCGTAAAAAACCAGTCGTCCGTGCCGGGTGACGCCAAAATTTTTCAGCAGCATATCGCCCGTAAAGATATTGGTCATGGCCAAATCTTTAATAGTCTGGCCATAATCAATAATCGCTTGGTTGGCTGCGTCGGGGGGGGCCTCTTTCAGGTAAATGTCTAGGGGCGTCACCTGCCGCTCGACATAGCCGTGGCGCACCACAAGACCCTCATCTGTTTGGATCACGGTTTGCCCGGCGACGTCTAGCAGCTCTTCTCGCAACGCATCGCTAAACCGCTCCTGCCGAAACTGCAAAAATTCAAATGATTGAGCATCAATCAAACGTCCGGCACGATCATGACGAAATACCATTTCATACTTGCTGATGACTTCATGGCGGGTGCTCTTTTTGGGATAGCTAAATCGGTCTTTAATCAACTTGAACACCAGATCATAGTCTGGCAGGCTAAATACAATCATCACCATGCCGCGCTGACCGGGCGCAATCTGGAACTGTGCCTTTGACTGCTTGAGATGATTCAATATATCGCGGTAAAGCTCGGTCTTGCCGTGTTTGTTGTAGCCGAGCGAGATATAAATCTCGGCGATGCGCTTGCGGGGTAGGATAGAATGGATAAAGTGCACGAGGTCAGACGGCCGTTCGACAATGACATGAAAATAGGCGCGGGCAAAGCTGAACAAGATGCTGACGCTGCTTTCATCCAGCAACGCTGCATCGACAAAAACGCCGCGCTTGCCGTGCAGCAGCACCAATGCCAACGGCACCAATCCTTGTGGTGTGTACATTCGTCCGATCAAATAAGCCCCTTTTCCCCGAAAAAAGAGCGTATTAACCACATTAATTCGCTTAAGCGTGGTCTGGTTGGCTGTTAAAAAACAGTCGAGCCGGTTGGTAATCTGGCGGCAATCCTCTTCAAAGTTGGCGAATGGGACGTTTAGTTGGCAATCCCGCAACATGTGGCACACAGTCGCTTCGAGCGACTCTGTGGGATAGTAGGTCGTGTATAGCGTTCCTGGATCAGATAAGGGGGGTAAATCGAAATCCGGATCAACAAACTCAATTTGCGGATCAACCCCAACCGTGGTGAAAATGCGTCGGGTAATGGAGTTGAAAAATGTTTCGGCCAGTTCCCAATCCGCTTTTTGGGCAATCAGGCCGGAATAAACCGCTTTCATGCTGGCCCAGACCAGCTTGTTGGTCAGCCGCTCATCCAGCAGATCGCGCACCATAACCACCACGCTATCGACCATCAGCCGATAGAGGTCAAGTCGTTCCTGGGTATCTGCCCGCTGGGCTTGCCAATCTTTTGCTTCAAATCGCTTTTGCGCTTGGCAGGTGATCTGGCGAAAGCGACGGCCGTATCGCTCAAAGCCATCACATATTTGCCGTGCCGCCACGTTGGCTAAACGGCTGTCGGTTAATCGTGGCGTCGGAGAAGTAGGTGAGGAGGGCATGGCTGCATTTTAAACGCATTCAAATCCCAAGGGCAAGTGTGCTTCATCATCTATTTTTGCGGAACAATAGCGACATTACGAATCTCCGCTCTCTTTGCTGGCTAAGCCCAACAGTTGTTTTAGCCATTCACGCCCTTTGGCATAGTCCAGATTGCGTACGCGCCAAGTGCCCACGATGCCAAAAGGCAAAAAGAGTACGATAGCAACATAGACCGCGCCAAGGATAAAGTTCGCTGCATCGCCAAACCAACGATCCAGAAAAAATTCGAGCAGCCGAAAAACGGCCGCGCCTACCAACGCCCCGCTCAAGGTTCCCACCCCTCCAATTAGAATAATGAGCAGTGCCGACACGGTCCAGCCCAGGCTAGCCACGTTAGGGCTAACGATGGGTTGGTGAATTGTGTGGAAGAAGCCCGCGAGAACGGCCGTTAGCGAGGCCACAATCAGCGCCACAAGCTTAAACAAAAAGGTGTTGTAGCCTAGCATCAACGCCCGGTCTTCATTTTCACGGATGGCAATGCAAACGCGGCCTGTGGGTGAATCGACGAAACGACGGTAAACCAAAAAGACGACAAACGTGGTGAGCAGCGTTAGCAGGTAAAGCTGAAGCCGCGCCGTGTTGCTGTTGAGCCAGGCCGGGGCAATGACCCCTTGCAGCCCGACATCTGCACCCGTCCACTCGGCGAACTCGCTGGCCTGCACCACAATATGAAACACAGACGCCAACCCCAACGTCACCAGAGCAAAGGTGATCCCTTTCACGCGCGGCAGCACAATGCCAAACAGTAATGCCTGCACCACGGCCACCACAACCAGCCCGAGCAGCGTTTGCCCGGCGCCCCAGCCTAAATTTTTAAAGGCGATGCCGGTAAAGTACGCGCCCGCTGCAAAAAACATGGCGTGCCCAAATGAGAGCAGCCCCGTCACGCCCAAAATTAAGTCGTAGCTGAGGGCATAAATGGCCAGGATAAAGACTTCAATGAGCAGGCCCTGCATAAATTTGGCGTTGCCCGATTCATTGGCGATGACTTCGCTCAGCGCCTGGCCTTCGGAAAGCGCAACGAGAAAGGGAAAGGCGATGAGTAGCAGCAGCAGCCCTACCAGTCCCCAATTGGATGAGAGCCAGCCGGCAAAGCTTGCTTTTTCAGTGGGTTGAGTTGGGATGGTCGATTGCATTCAATTTCTCCGCGTTAGCAGTTCAGATCGGTCTGCTTTGTTAACAACTACTGCGCCAATAGGAACCCTACTCATTTCGCCCAAAAAGCCCCTGTGGCAAGATGAGCAAGATGATGACCATCAGGAGGACGGTAGAGGCGGGCACCAGCGGTGGCGATGGCTTGAAAGGTTCCGCCAAAAAGGGCAGATTGATGCCAATTTGGCCATATTTGATAATGAACTGCTGCATCAGCCCGACAAGGATGGCACCGGCTGCGGCACCTGGGAAGCTGGTAAGGCCGCCAATTGCCAAGGCGATCAGGGCCAGCAACAGCAGTCGCGTGCCCATATCGGTAGAGAGGCCAATAGAGGGTGCCGCCAAAATACCACCGAGGGCGGCCAATCCGACGCCCATGGCAAAGACGAAGGTGAACACCTGCCGCACGTTGATGCCCAATGCCTCGACCATTTCACTGTCTTGGACCCCGGCGCGAATGATCATGCCGATGCGGGTTCGCTGTAAAATAAGCCAGACCAGCAGCAGGACGACAAGGCCCACCAATATGATAAATACTTCATTGTAGCTGCGAATACGGCCGTTAAACAAAAGGATCGTCGAGCATTGGTTGGCAATGAGATCGCCAAAGCTGGTTGCCGGGCATCCGTCGCCGCTGCCGTTAAACAAGGCCGCTTTGGGCATGGTAAATTCTGGCCGTCCCCAAATGGCGCGCACGACCTCGATGACAATGAAGCTTAGCCCTAACGTAATCATGAGCTGGTATATGGGTCGGTCGTACAACGGCCGTATCAGGGCGACTTCAATCAGTCCACCAATGATAAAGCCCAATCCGGTAGCGACCCCCATCGCGACAAAAAAGCGAGCCGTGCTGCTCATGTTGAGCAAAAAGTTGGTAATATTTGAATTGATAAAGAAGGAGAGGATTCCCAACACCAACAAAACCGCTGCGGTAATAAACGTGCTGCGCCCAATGTGTAGGCTCAGGGTGCCCGCTTGTTGTCGTAAGCCAAAGCCAGCAATGGCCAAAGCCAAGAGGCATCCGCCGAGCAGCGTGCCAACAAGACCAAGCGGCCAGCCAGCAGGCAAGGTCGTCGTCGGTAGCTGTAAACTGTCCTGGCTCAGCGCCAGCGAAAAGGTAATGGGGCTTTCTGCGTACACGTTCGGGTTCCAGATGGCCAACGGGAAGCGAGCATACGCCACCCACAGTAAGCCAGCCCCCAAAATGAGTGCCAGCCAGGGCCAAACCCGACTGCTTCTTTGCAGTGCGGGCATCTGTTGCAGCCAAACGCGCCAGGCTGGCAGCAGCACAAAGCCAACGGCCGTTAGCAGCAGCGGAGCCAGCATGTCCACAAAGGTGTCTGGCCGGACAAATACCGTCCAGCCAACGTAGGCACCCACCATAAACATCTCCCCGTGGGCTAAATTCAGCACATCCATCAGCCCCAAAATCAGAGACAGCCCAGCCGCGACCAGAAACGTAATCATGCCGACGCTGAGCCCACGTAAAATCGTAATGAGCCAGTCGTCGGTGTCCATGCCTTGAACGGCCGTAAAAAATAGAAACGCCAACACCGCCAGCGTAATAAACCGTGTTCTGTTCGCCTTCAACGTCCCTATTGCCTCAGCCATATTTTCTCCAAAATTCGTCATTGCTATCAGAATGACAATAATCAGTCAATCAATTACCTTGTCCGCTTCACACGCGACTGCTGCTTGTCACGCTGCACCCAAATACCGATGAATTGTTTCCCTGTCCTGCGCCAGATCTGACATCAAGCCCTGTTTTACCGACTGACCCTCGTCGACAATCACGTAGCGCTGTGCCAACTTGCTGGCAACGACAAAATTTTGCTCCACCAGCAGCACGGTCGATTGGGCCGAAAGCTGCTGAATCGCGGCCATCATCTGTTCGATGATAACTGGAGCCAGCCCTTCGCTAGGTTCATCAATCAAGAGCAGTTCATTGTCTGGAACCAGAGCACGGGCCACGGCCAACATTTGTTGCTGCCCACCAGATAGATTTGTTCCCGGTAGCTTAATGAGCCGCTTTAAATCGGGAAACAGTTCAAAGATAAACTGCTCCTTCCGCTCAAAATCACCCTTTTGCCGCTCCGCAATGCGCAAGTTTTCTAGGACGCTTAAATCCCGAAAAATAGCGCGATGTTCTGGTACAAAGCCGATTCCCATTGCTGCAATGTTGAAGCTGCGTCGTCCTTGAATGGGCGTTCCTTTATACACGACCGTTCCTTGACGCGGCGGGGTGAGCCCTAATATCGATTTTAGCGTGGTTGTTTTGCCAGCGCCGTTGCGTCCGAGCAGCGCCGTGATGCTCCCTTTTGCTACGGCAAGAGAGACGCCTTCCAAAATATGGAACTGACCAATAAAGGTGTGGATGTCTGAGACTTCTAGTAAATTGCCCATAGTTCCCTGAAATAGATGAACGCGCTAATTATGTACTTAGTCGGTTACGGCCGTTTCCTCATACAAATGGCCCAAATATGCCGTTTGTACCATTTCGTTCGCCGAAATTTCTGTGGGTGTGCCTTCTGCCAAAACATTGCCGTGGTGCATCACCGTAATTTTGTCAGACACGCTCATGACCACATTCATGTTGTGCTCCACCAGCATGACCGTTTTGTGGCTCGATGCCTGGATCTGTTGAATCAACGCCATGAGTTCTGGAACCTGTTCAGAAGCCATGCCGGCCGTCGGCTCGTCCAGCAGCAGCAACTCTGGGTCTGGCGCCAGAATCATGCCCAGTTCTAGCTTGCGCTGCGCCCCGTGCGGGAGTGTGCGAGCTGGCAGCAGGGCTTCGGCCGTTAGGCCAACCTGGGCAATCACTTCCCAGGCGCGTTCTTCATATTTGCTGAAGGCGCGATGGGAGCGGAACAAGCGAAAATTGTCTCGACCCAGCGCCTGCGCCGCCAAACGAATATTCTCCAGCACGGTGAGGCTTGGAAAAATGTTGGTAATCTGAAACGAGCGGCCGATTCCCAAATGCGCCGTTTTGTACAGGGGTAGGTGCGTAATTTCTTTGCCTTTGAACAAGACACTTCCGCTGGTCGGCGCAAGGTTGCCACTTAACAAATTAAAAAACGTTGTCTTGCCTGCACCATTTGGCCCAATTATTGAATGGAGCGAGCCCGATTTTACCTGCAAACTCACATTGTCCACCGCCACCAGCGCCCCAAATTCACGGCGCAGGTTTTTGGTTTCCAGAATGATTTCATTTGGCATTATTTTCTTCCCAACTAAGGTGACGACGTTCGGAGAACGCCGTCACCCTAGTATCTTCTAACTACTCGCCGCTTAGGCTGCCAACAGGCAGTTCACCACAGCGGTCAACCAATTCTTCTGGCAGCAGACACGGTACGTCTGGTCGATTGGTTTCTACCAGGTCAAAATACTTAAACTCAGGATCATCTACGTTCAGCAGGGTCGCGATATACATATCTTGAATGGCGACGTGATCTTCAGGGCGAATATAAATCGTCCCCTTTGGCCCTTCAAACTCCATTCCTTCCATGGCTTCAATCAGCGCGGCTGCGCTGGTGTCGCCACCAGTGGCCTTGATGGCCTGCACAACCAGAATGGCGGCATTCATCGCATCGGCATCGAACAGGTCGGGGAAGGTGCTAAACTGGGCTTGTGTTTGCTCAACCAGCCAGTCATTGATCTCGTTCTCCGGGAAGGTGTAATGGTACAGGATACCACTGGTGGAGCCAATCGCATTGGAGAAGAACGCAGGCATGACGACATTGTCTACAAAGCCAGCGGCCATCGGAATTTCATCCAATACGCCAGTGTCCGTGGCGGCCTGCAGCAGCGGCACAAAACCACCGCCAGCCCAGGTGACGATGAATGCTTCAGCTCCGTTGTCGATAGCATCAAAGATTGGGTCCATATAGGAGGTAAAGTCCGTCGTATCGGCAGGGGCGAAGATGTCATCAGAAACAAAGGTCGCTCCTTCGAGCGTACAGGAATCGCGGAAGGCGGCTGCGCTGCCCGTACCAAACGAATAATCAGGCGCAATTTGTACCAGGTTGTCGAATTCGCTAGCAAGATATTTACAGATATTTACCGCATCCTGGTAGTTGTTTCGGCTGGTGCGGAAGGAGTATTCGTTGAAGGTTGCCCCAGTCAGGTCATTGGCGGCGGCAGGTGCGGCAATATGAATGACCTCGTTTTCGCGAGCCAGTTCCTGCAACGTGGCTGTTGCGCCAGAACTGACGGTGCCAACCAGAATGTCTACCCCTTCAACCTCGATGAGTTCGCGACCCACGGTGGCGGTGTTTTCCGGATTGCTTTGATCATCACGCGTGTAAACTTGAACTTCACAGCCGTCTACCATGTATGAGGTGTAGCCATCCTCGACAACGCCTGGTGCGCCAGTCGCGTATTCCATGCCCAGCGGGAAGCCGCGCAGTACGTGAGCACCGTAAATAGCCAGTGCGCCTGTCTCATCCGTGATGAGCCCAACCTTAATTGGTTCTTCACAGCTGATTTCGGCCATGGCTTCATCATCCATCTCTTCTGCCGCAGGCTCTTCTGTTGCCGTTACTTCTTCAACAGCAGCTTCTACGGTTGGCGCAATTTCTTCAACGGCCGCTTCTACCGTAGGTGCGATTTCTTCAGCTGCCGCTTCCAAGGTGGGAGCAATCTCGTCAACTGCATCTTGCACTTGTTCAGCCGCATCATTAACGGCCTGTTCGGTGGCGGCGTCACAGGCTGCCAGTACAAAGGACAGACCGAGCAGCATGAATATTGTTAATAAAAATGTTCGACGTTTCATAAGTTTCTATTCTCCTTGAATATACAGGTTAAGGTTGAAATTCTGCTTGTGCAGCGCATGCGTTCTTTCTCGTTTATGTTCATTTCATAGTCACCTCCTTGAGATGGATTTCATCTCGCCGATTGAATATCTTTCACTAACACAAGCGCCTCGCCTTGGCACACGAGTTTGCCCGTAGAAGTAACACAGGTAGTTTGTAAGTTGACCAGCGCCTTTTCGGGTCGCAAACGGGAAATCTGGACAACGGCCGTAACCGCTTCGCCCACAAAGGCCACGCCTGGAAAATGAAGCGACTGCTTCAGCCAGTTGGTGCCAGGTCCCGGCAGCTGTGTCCCCAGCAAATCGGAAAACATCCCGCTGAGTAACGGGCCAGGCACCGTGCCTTGTTCCGTTGAATTGGCCACGCCAAATTGCAGGCGCGTGTCGCCGCACAGAGCGCGGTAGGTGGCAATGTCTGCAGCGGTGAAGGTGCGGCTGGCGCGGGCTTCCAGGCCCACTGTTAGTTGGTTCATGGTATCACCTTCGCCTGAGGGAGGCGCCGTCCCTGGACGAACTCACGGAAGCCGTTAATGGCTTCGTCGGTGACCATGTGCCGCACAAAATGGTCAAGCTCGGTCGCCAGCCGATCCGCGATGTCTTCCCGGTTGAGGTGCAAAAGCTGCTTTGTATGCTGGATACTGCCCTGCTTTTTGGCCGCAATAGCAGCCGCCAGCTTCCTGGCCTCAGCCTTAACGTGATCGGCAGCCACCAGTCGATTGGCCAGCCCCCAGGTTACGGCCGTTTCCGCGTCAATCGCCTGGTTTAGGTACAGAACCTCTGCTGCCCGCCGTGGGCCAATCAAATGCGGCAGCAGCACCGACCAGCCGCCGTCCGGACTGGGCCCGACCTCGCTGTAAAAGGGGGCAAAACTCGCTTCTGGCGTCACCAGCACAATGTCTGATCCTAAAATAAAGCCGAGCGATCCGCCGGTGACAATGCCATGAACGGCCGTAATGACCGGTACGGGCAAATCGATGAGCCCCAATATAACCTTGTTGAGCAACCCAACAATTTCCCGCGCATAGGGCGCGATATTGTCGGCATGCTGCACAAAGCCCAGCGCATCGCCACCAGTTGAAAAGGAACGGCCGTTTGCCTGTAAAACCAGTGCCCGTAGCGATGGGTCGGCGGCAACTTGGGCCAGGGCATCCAGCATTGCCTGTAGCAGGGCAGGCACCAGGCTGTTATGCCTGGCCGGTCGATTGAGCGTGAGAACGGCCGTTGGCCCCTCGATGGTCAGCAAAATGAGCACGTCTGATGGGGTCATAACAAAATCACCGTTTCTCCGGTTAAGGTCACAACACCATCCGGATTTTTTAGTTCGGTAAGCAGGCGTAACTGCCTGCCGTCCAGCGCCAGCGGCTGGAGGACGAGCGTCATCGGCTCGTTGGCAAAGGTGGGCGCAGGAAACTTGAGCGACTGTGACTGTTGTACTGCGTCCGGATAATGTCGGCTGATCGCCCCGCAAATGATGCCGTAGAGCAGCATGCCGTGCGCCACGGTTCGTCCAAACCGGGTACGCGCGGAAAATTCAGGATCGACATGAATCGGGTTGTCGTCCCCGCTTAGCCGGGCAAAAGCGTCGAACTCTGCCTGGGTGAAGGTTTTTTCCTCCTGAATTCGCGTGCCAAGCTCAATCATCCGTCGCCACCATTTGCCGTAGTTCGCGTTTCAAAACTTTCCCCGCTGCCGTGCGCGGCAGTTCTTTCAAGAAGCGCACCTGTTTGGGAATTTTGTACCGAGCCAGCTTGCCCTGGCAAAAATTGATCACTGCCTGTTCCGTGAGCGCCTCGCCTGCTTTGACAACGACCAGCGCCAGCCCAACTTCTTGCCATTTTGGATCAGGAATGCCGATAACGGCCGTTTCTGCCACGCTTGGATGTTGGTAAATAACATTCTCCACTTCCGCCGGATACACATTTTCGCCGCCAGAAATAAACATATCTTTCCAGCGATCCACGATGGTGTAAAAGCCTTCCTCATCGTAAATGGCGGCGTCGCCAGAGTGCAGCCAGCCGCCGCGCAGCGCTTCGACTGTCGCTTCGGGCCGATTCCAGTAGCCCGTGGTGACGTTGCCACCGCGAATGCACAACTCACCGACTTCATTTGGCCCCAGCCGGTTGCCATCACGATCCATGATGCAAACTTCCGTATGCAGCACCGGCTTCCCCACGGAGCCCGCCTTGCGCACGGCGTCTGCTTCAGGAATCAGGAAAACCGTTGGCCCGGTTTCTGTCATGCCAAAGCCTTGCTGTATGATGATGCCGTGGCTGGCATAGTCATGCACGACCGATGGGGGTAGAGAAGCGCCGCCGCTGGCCCAGCTGCGTACGCTGCTCAAATCATACTGACTGAAATCGGCCGTTTGGGCCAGCATCAAATAAATGGCCGGAACGAGTAAAATCACGCTTATCTGCCACTGTTCAATGAGATTAAGCAGCGTGTCCGGTTCGAACTGGCGCATCACAACCAGCGTGCCGCCCGTGTGAAAGATAGGTCCGGCGTACAGTCCCAGGCCACCGGCATGAAAGCAGGGCAGCACGTTTAAATTGACATCCTGCGACGATAAATCGATGGCCTGCCCCATGCCGACGGCGTTGTAAAAAAAGTTGCCGTACGTGACCTGCGCCCCTTTGGGACGACCGGTGGTGCCGCTGGTGTACAAAATGGCCCACGTATCTTCATACCGGGGACGCGGATCTGGTACGCCAGCCGGATCGCCTGAGGCGAGAGCGGCTTCAAAATGCCAATCTCCTTCAGGCGCATCGCTGCCCAGGAAAACGGTGTGGTCGATGCGGATAATTTGACGCAGGGATACGGCCGTTTCCTCAAAAGTTGGGTCAACGATGAGGGCTTTTGGCTGACAGTCATTTAGAATGTACTCGAGTTCCGGCACGGTGAGCCGCCAGTTGAGCGTGTTGAGGATGGTAGCGCTTTTGGCGCAAGCAAAGAGCGCGACGTAATAATCGGCGCTGTTGTGGGCCAGGATAGAAACGCGGTCGCCAGGCTGCAGGCCGAGCTGATGCACAAAAAAGTGAGCCAGCCGATTTGCCCGTTGGTTAAACTGAGCGTAATTCAGCTGCTGCCCCGTGTGGGCGTCGACCAACGCTAATTTGTCAGGTGTTCGTTCAGCGTGTCGCTGAATCCAGTCGAAATGAATCATGATGCTTCCTGTAATGGTGATTTAACCCAACGGAACGGAGACGCAATGATAAGCTCTGCATACTCTGGGAAAGACTTCGTTTTTGGCCTCCGCAATAGATTCTTGTTCATGCACGCCCTTCCAAAAAATTTGTGACAATGCGTACGGCCGTTTCCGGTTGTTCTATTGGAAAAAAGTGGCCCGCTTGGGGGATAACGGCCGTATCTGACCCGGCGATCTTCTCTGCCAACAAGGCGACATTGGCTGGCGGAACGACCTTGTCTTCTTCTCCCGACAGAATGAGCGTGGGGGCAGTGACAGACGAGAGTTTATGTTCAAAGCAGGCGGCTTCGGCCATAAGTGACAGGCCAATGCCCATCTGTGCCTGGTATCCCACCGGGTCGATGGGGTTTGCGGCACGGAACGCCAGCCACTCATCCACCACGGTCGGTTGGCGTTCGGCAAATCCGGCTGCACAACTGATCAATATGCCGTTTCGCAGCCGGGTTTGCGGTTCGCTTGAGGTATCCATGAGGACAGCCAGTGCTTCCTGGGTTACTGGTACATGGT
>CBDUOF010000073.1:0-16401 GCA_965368765.1 uncultured Anaerolineae bacterium
ACGCATTTTGCGCCAGTACCGCTTCGGCCTGGGCTTCCAGCTCGTCGGCAATCGCCAGCAGGGCTCGATTCTTTTCATCCGTCGTCAGCGTCGCCAACTTCCGCCCAGCGGCCTTGGCTGCTTTTCCCATCGCAACTAAATCAGTCATGAAACTCTCCCTTTGGTCAAAGAGATTGCAGCTTAGCAATTTAGACATCTGCCCAATCTCCAGTTTCGAATCTCCAATCTCCGTTTATAACAATATCAAATCATTCCGATGCACCGCCACTGGTCCATACCCATAGCCCAATCGGCCTTCAATTTGGTCGGAATGCAGACCAATAATCTGGTGCAAATCTGTGCTGGAGTAGCGCGTAATACCTCTGGCCAATTCTTGCTTATCAGGCCCCTGGATGCAAATCGTGTCGCCCCGCTCAAAGTTGCCGGTGATGGCGGTGATGCCAGCAGGTAACAGGGAACGGCCGTTTGTCTGCAGCGCGTTCGCCGCGCCCGCATCAATCACCACACACCCTTTTGGCTTCCGCCCGGCGAAGATCCATCGCTTGCGGTTTTCCAGCGGATTTTCCAACGCAGGGAAGCGCGTTCCGACCGTTTCTCCGCTGGCAATTCGCTCAATGACATTGGGCGCACGTCCGGCAGCAATCACCACATCGGCCCCGGCGCGCCGCGCCACGTCTGCCGCCTGCAGCTTGGTGGCCATGCCGCCCACGCCAAGCCCGCTAACGCTGCGGCCCGCGAGCGCCTTCACCGTCTCGTCGATGGTGTTCACTTCCGGGATGAGCTGGGCATTGGGGTTGGTGCGCGGATCGGCCGTGAACAGACCCGGCTGATCGGTGAGCAGCAGCAGCAAATCTGCCTCGGCTAGGGTCGAAACCAGCGCCGACAAATTATCGTTATCGCCCACTTTGATTTCTTCAGTGGCCACGGCATCATTCTCATTGATAACTGGCACGATACGATTATCCAGCAAGGTTTGCAGCGTATCGCGCGCATTCAGATACCGCCTGCGGTTTGTCACATCGGCTCGCGTGAGCAAAATTTGGCCCACGTGAATACCAAAAATCTCGAAGTACCGTTCCCACATTTGCATCAGGCGACTCTGGCCTACAGCAGCAAACATTTGCTTGTTGGTCACTGTATTGGGGAGGTCCGGAAAGCCCATCCGGTGTCGGCCCACGGCAATGGCACCAGAGGTACAGACAATAATGTCTTTACCTTCACGATACATGGCGGCACATTGGCGAACCAACTCAACCATGTGTGGGTGATCCAGCTGGGGGGTTCCCCCGGTGAGCACGCTTGTCCCCAATTTAATAACAATTCGCTGATACGTCATACTCCTCCAATTCACGCCCCGCTGCCGTCGGTTAAATGGTTGCCAGGCAGAAAATGGCCTACATAGCATACGGCCGTTGCTACGGTATCGTCTCTGCCTGGGTGCATTGTACTGATTTATTGAAATCTACGTTACCCTATCGATTATTTCTTACGTAGGCGATTACGCAGAACCACAAAAAAGTGGATTTTTTGCCATTTCCCGGCATACTATAGGCGTTCCATCTGGACGTTACTATTTATTGTTATTTAGAGACAGGCCACTGCCCGAACAGCGCTCGAGCACGAAGAGCGAGCAGGCGTCGCCAGCGTGAAAACGTTCTCGCTGCGATTTTGTGCCATGCTTGGCCAATGTGTCTCTGCATCAAGTTTTTAAGGAGAGTTAACGATGTCAGGCATAAGCCATTTACCAGCCGGGGTGATTACCGGGGATCAGGTTCAAGAGATTTTTGCCCATGCCAAAGCCAACCAATATGCGCTGCCCGCCGCCAATGTTGTGGGCACCAATTCAGTAAACGCGGTGTTAGAAACAGCCCGGGATTTAAATTCACCGGTCATTTTGCAATTTTCCAACGGTGGGGCTGTCTTTTTTGCCGGCAAAGGGATGAACAACGATGGCCAGAAAGCGGCCGTTGCTGGCGCGGTCTCTGGAGCACATCACGTGCATCAGGTGGCGGCTTTGTACGGCACAAGGGTCATTTTGCACACCGATCATGCGGCTAAGAAGCTGTTGCCCTGGGTCGATGGCATGCTGGACGCAGGCGAAGCGTTCTATAAAGTGCACGGTATGCCGCTTTACAGCTCCCACATGCTGGATTTGTCCGAGGAGCCGATTGAGGAAAATGTGGAAATTTGTCAGCGCTATCTGGAACGGATGAGCAAGATGGGGATGACGCTGGAAATCGAGCTGGGCATCACCGGCGGCGAGGAAGATGGGGTAGACAATACCGATGTAGACAGCGCCCGCCTGTACACGCAGCCGGAAGAAGTTGCCTACGCCTACGAACAGCTTATGAAGGTGAGCGACAAATTCACCATTGCCGCCGCTTTTGGCAATGTGCACGGGGTCTACAAGCCAGGAAATGTTGAATTGCGACCCATTATTCTGAACAATTCACAAGTTTATGTTCAAGAGAAGTTTGGCACCGGCAAAAAACCGATCGACTTTGTCTTCCACGGTGGGTCTGGCTCCAGCCCGGCAGAAATTGCCGAAGCGTTGTCCTACGGCGCGATCAAAATGAACATCGACACTGATTTGCAATGGGCCTTCTGGGATGGCGTACGCCGTTATGACCAAAAGAACCATGACTACCTGCAGGGCCAAATTGGCAATCCGGACGGCGAAGATCAGCCAAACAAAAAGTATTATGATCCCCGCAAATGGCTGCGCTCGGCTGAAGATTCGTTCCGTGCCCGCCTGAAGCAGGCCTTTGAAGATTTGAACAACGTCAATCGTCTCGCATAATCTAGAATGGTTTAATCTGAGAGATTGAACCATTCTTCCTGTGACCGCAAAACGGCCGTTTCCCTCCGAAACGGCTGTTTTTTTACCATCTACGCTATGACCATTTCCGAACTAAGGCAGCGTTTGCAAGCCGCCGGCTGCAGCTCAGCCAACTACCACCTCGGCGAACCTCACCAGGTAACAGATGTCTACTGCCTGGCGCTGCGAAACGGCCGTTGGCACGTTTTCTACACCGAGCGCGGCAATGATTCCCCACCCGAAAAGATCTTTAATAATGAAACGGAAGCCTGTCAATTCTTCCACGACTTTGTTATGCGGATGCGTCATTTGCATCTAGTAGGCTTCTACCAATCGTCAGAAGCGTTTCAGCAGCACATGCTCTTTTTGCAACAGCAAGGCTTCACTACCGTCTCTGACCAAATTCCGTATGGTGGCTGGGAAGACCCGCGCTACCGACTATTTGTTGAAGGGCTAGAAATTTTCGCCGTGCAGCAACTGCTGCCCACCCTGCCGCTAAACGACCAATCGGAGCTGCCCCATGCTGATTGACGCCCACACCCACATCGACATGTTCGATGCCGCCGCATTACCCGCTGCCCTGGCGGAGATCGAACAGCACCAGATTTTCACCCTCTCGGTTTCCATCGACGTGGCTAGCTATGAGCGAGCCAAACAGATTGCCGCCAACAAGCCGCTCATCGTGCCCCTGTTTGGCATTCATCCCTGGGAAGCCCATCGCTTTGCCGATGATCTGGACAGCCTGGCCCCCCTGCTGGCAGAATCCCCCATGCTGGGCGAAATTGGCCTTGACTTTTTCTTCATGAAAGACAGCTCGCACTATCCAAAGCAGTTTGCCGTGTTTGACTATTTTTTGGAAACGGCCGTTTCCCAGCAAAAGATCGTCAATATTCATGGACTTGGGGCAGAAACGGCCGTGCTTGAGCGCCTGGAACAGTTCCATCCACCCACCCCCATCGTCCACTGGTACGCTGGCCCGCTCAACCTCATCGACCGCTACCTGGCCCTTGGCACTTACTTCACCTTTGGCGTGGAGCTGCTCCATTCCGAAAAAATCGAACAAATTCTGGCTGCGATCCCGCAAGAGCGGCTGCTTAGCGAAACGGACAACCCCGGTGCCAACCAACACTTTAGCCAGAAGCCAGGATCCCCCCGACTTATCCAGCAGGTCACCACCAAAATGGCCCGCTGCTGCCAGCTCAGCCAGGCAGCAATGGAAACCATTCTTGACCAAAACTTCACTCGGCTTGTCGCCGCCAGCCCGACACTCTCAACTCGCTGGCAAGCGGCAAAAGAAGTGGCGCACGAATCTAGCGGATAACATGGAGAGAAACCCTTAACGCCATGCGTTTGCTAAATCCGTGCACCAGATTGACTCCTCGGCACCTGGTCGAACAATGGATTACTCGCCGGCAAAGCTCTCCACAGTAAACATCGCTTCGATCATAATGCCCAAAAAGCCCAACGCCGGTTCATTGGCATTCAGCGTGCCAACGATCGTGGCGTTTTGTTCTGGCCAATAGAAGGCATAGCTGTTGAACAAGCCGCCGTGACCTATATTTTCGCCCAGGCCAGGAATGTCGCACTCCGCGTAGACAAAACGGTATAGCCCCAGCCCATAGGAGGTGCCGCAGTCGGGGGTGGTCACCCAGGTCGTCATTGCCTCCTGGCTGGCAGGGTCGCCAAACAGCTCACCACGCGTCCAGGCCCAGAGAAAGCGGTTCAGGTCTGGCGCAGTGGAGACCAGGCCACCGGAACCCCACTCGTAGGAGTGGCTGTTCAGTTCATTCCACAGCACGCCATTGTAATAGGCATTCGTGACCGGACGGCCGTTTACGCCCTCAACCATTGGCTCACGAAACTCAAAGTAGGTGTGGCTCATCTCCAGCGGTTCAAAAATGAGCTGGCGATACGCTTCATGCAGTTCCATTCCTGATGCCGCCTCGATGATCATGCCCAATAGCTGATAGTTGGTATCACTGTAGGCAAAGTTCTCGCCCGGCTGCCCCAGCGGTGGCGCATTTTCGATGGCCCAATCCAGCACCATCGTTTCATCCCATTGGGTGTCTGGCTCGGCCAAAATCAGCTCCTTGAAGTCAGACACGCCGTTGCCATCGACATCGACACCGTTGGAAAAATCCCCTAAGCCGCTGGTGTGGTTTAGCAACTGCCGCACCGTAATGGCCTCACCATACGATTGGCCATCCAGCACCAACAGCTGCCCGACCAGCCCATCTGGCAAATACAAACTGATGGCATCATCAAGTGTGAGCTGCCCCTGCTCCGCCAGTTTTAGGATGGTAACGGCCGTAAAAGTCTTGGTCATGCTGGAGATAATAAACTGGTCGTCAGGCTGGATTGCCTCACCCGTTTCTGGATTTGCTAATCCGGCAGCACCGGCGAACGAATAATTCCAGTCGGGCAGCTCTATCGCTAGAATGACCGACGGTACGCCATTATCATTCACCCAGGCGTCGGCAATCGCCTGCAGCGCGTCCGTGAGCTCCGGCAGCGGATCATCCCCAGCGGCTACCGGGGCCGATTGCCATTCTTGCTTCATGTTGGCAAACAAGAAGTTGCGCGTAAAGCCGCCTTCATTACAATCATCCTCTACCGTTTGGAACTGCACCGCACCGTCTCCCAAATCAAGCACATCGTACACACCCACAACATCGGCACTGCATTCGATCCAATGACCAGCATTTTCTAAATCACGTAGATGAATTTGATCATTTTCAAACCAATATTCGCCAAAAACCAGAGGCATGGTGGGTAAATTGTCTTTAATCAGAGCCACAAAGAAACGGCCGTCTGCCGTATACATCACATAGCCTCGTTCACCTGCCACTGTTCCCAGCCAGATGCCTACCATCTCCGCCGCCTCTGTAAGGCGGGCTGGGGCCGATGTGGCGGTAGGTTCGGGTACAGGCGTTTCCGTAGGAACCTCTGTGGGAACGGCCGTTGGCGCAGGCAGCGTTTCTGTTGGGGCTTCATCCGCTACAACAGCCGCCGTCGTTGATTCAGAAATGGCTGGCGTGACGGACCCGCTGTCGCTGCCGCAGGCAGCCAGCAACAAGATGATTATCATCAGCAAAAACCAGGTTTTCTTCATGATGTCTCCTCCTTGTTTTGGGCAACAGACTGCGGCGCACTGGTCTCCGCCTGTAAATAACCCAGCATCTCTACCAGGCTGGCAAAGTTGAGCCGTTGGCCACTCACAGCCTCCTCCAGCGAACAACGCCAGGTAACGGTGCCATTTTGCTCCACCTGCCACAACCGCAGCAAAAATGCGCGATAGATTGCCTCATCTGTTTCCATCGTTTATTCCAGCAATCGCCCTTAATCTGCTCTAATGCCGTCAGCGTAGCAAGCGACCGTTAAGAAAACGTCCAGTTTGTGTGACGAATTGATGATTTTCGTCAGATGTCAATGGCCGTCCTCCCGCTGTACAATAAAATTTCTAACCAGTGAGGAGGATGTTTCATGGCTACGCTTGAAATTTCAACTCTGGGGTCCCTGCAAATCACACGCAATCGTGCGCCTGTTTCCGGTTTTTTATCAGACAAAGTACGCGCTTTATTAGTTTACCTGGCTGTAGAGCAGGACCGGCCGTTTCGCCGTGAAACAATTGCCAACCTCTTCTGGTCGGAGCAACCGAAAAGCAAAGCACGTGGTAACCTGCGCCGCGCCCTGGCCAACTTGCGCCAGGTAATTGATGATGAAAATGGGCGTTTCCTCCACGTCACCCGCCAAACTCTTCAGTTCAATGCCGCCAGCCCGGCCTGCGTCGATGCTGTTCAGTTTGCAAAGCTGCTGGGCCAACCGGAACCCACCCTCGCCCAAATGGAGACGGCCGTTGCCTTGCCCAACGGCCGTTTTCTCGATGGATTTTCCGTGGACGACAGCATGAAGTTTGAAGAGTGGGCCTTGCTGAAGCGCGAAGAAATTCAGCGACAGCTGCTGCAAACGCTTCATCGCCTGACAACCTATTACGAAGCCCACCACCAACCAGAAACGGCCGTAGGCTACGCCTGGCAGCAGGTCAATACTGAACCGTGGTACGAGCCAGGACAGCGTCAACTCCTGCGCTTGCTGGTGCAAACCCACCAGCGCAGCAGCGCCCTGGTTCATTACGAGCAGTTCTGCAGTAATCTGCAGGCCGAATTAGGCGTTGAACCAGAGCCAGCCACCCGCCGCCTTTACGAGCAGATCCGCGACACGCCCTCGTCAGTTACGCCAGCCACACCGCATCCCCCATTTTTGACCGAACCGCCCGTGTCCGAACCCCAGCCATTTGTGGCCCGCCAGGAGGAACTTGCCCGGCTGCAAACCTTTTTAGCAACGGCCGTTACGGGTAAGGGTCAATTTGGTTTCATCAGTGGCGAGACCGGTAGTGGTAAAACCACGCTCCTGCGCGCCTTCGCCCAACAAGCGCAAAGGCAACATCCCCATTTGATTCCGCTCTATGGCGGCAGCACAGCCCATACCCGCCCGGGCACGCCCTACCAGACTTTCCGCACCTTACTGGCCTATGCTCTTGGCGATCTGGAATCGCTGTGGCGCGATGGCACGCTCAGCCGCACCCAGACAGAGCGTCTCTGGACATTACGTGACAACGCCCTCACCCTCATCGTCAATGCCGCGCCAGACAGCCTGAACATGCTGGTGGATGCAACGCTTTTGCCAGAAAATCTAAGGCCAACGGACGATGCCCAGGCGCCTCCCCAGGCCATACTCTTCAACCAAATCACCCATTTCCTGCAAAAATTCAGCCAGCATGGCCCGCTTCTGCTGCTGCTGGATGATTTGCAATGGGCCGACAGCGGAACGTTAGACCTGCTGTTTTACCTACGCGATCAGCTGGCAGGGTTTCCCATCTTTGTCCTGGGCACCTACCGTCCAGAAGATCTGCAGCCACGCCAAACTGGGGATGCCCAGCATCCCCTGACGCGATTGCTGCACGAGTTCACCCGCGCCTTTGGCGACATCACCGTACCGCTCAATCAGTCAGACGGCCGTTCCTTTATCGATGCCTGGCTGGATACCGAACCCAACCAATTGGATGAGGCGTTTCGCCACACGCTCTTCACCCAAACTAAAGGACACGCCTTGTTCACGGTGGAATTAGTGAACAGCCTCCGTGAGCGGGGCGATTTACAGCAAGATGGCCAGGGCCGTTGGCAAGCCAATGAGACCGTTTGCTGGAGCCAGCTGCCCGCAAAAACCGAGGCCATCATCGCTGAGCGCATTGGTCGGCTGCCGCCTCAACTGCGGCAGCTGCTTGGTATTGCCAGCATTCAGGGAGAACGTTTTGCAGCCGAAATTGTGGCCCTTATTGGGCAACGGCCGTTTCCCGAAACACTCCGCGCCTTCAGTACCGAACTGACCCGCCGCCACAAATTGCTTCAACCGCTGGGCCGACAATCTGTGGCAGGGAAAACACTCTCGCATTATCGCTTCCGCCATAACCTGTTTTACCAATACGTGTATGGTCGCCTCGACGCCAACGAACGCGCCTACCTGCATTTACGAACCGGGGAAACGATGCTGGAACTGTATGGAACGGCCGTTACCCAGCCTTCTCCCGTTGCTGCCGAACTGGCTCATCATTTTGACGCGGCTCAACATGTGCCACAGGCGATTGCCTACCACCAATTGGCCGGGCAGCATGCCTTGCGACTCTCTGCCCCAGACGAAGCAATTAGCCATTATGAACGCTGCCTTACGCTGCTGGCCACTCAGCCCAACACCTCCGAGAATCTCCAGCAAGAGATCAACTGCCAGCTGGAATTGGGGGCAGCCTTGCTCTCACTATACGGCTACACGAATCGTAAAGTGAGAGCCGCCTACGATCGCGCTTATGAACGATGCTGCCAGACGGCCGCTACGCCGGAAATGATTACAAGCCTGTTCTGGCTTACTTCCTACTTTGCCGTGAGTGGCGATCTGCTTCAAGCCGTCACGCTGGCTGAGCAGATGCTGGATAACGTCGGCTGTTACCCAGTCAGCGACATGCACGTGATACAAGCCCAAGTGCTGGCTGGCCTGCCCCTCTTTTTTATGGGGCACAACACCGCCGCGCTGGCTCATTTTCGTCAGGCCAGTGCTTTGTACGACCCCCCACAGCACCAACCGCTCATTTACACGTTTGGGCAAGACCCCGGCATCGCAGCCATGATGTGGCAAGGACACGTGCTGCTGCATATGGGCTGCCTGGCAGAAGCCAAACGATGTTTGCAGCAGGCTCTCAACTGGGCATCAACGGTTGATCATCCTTACACCGCAGCGTTCACCCACCTACTGGCTGGCGGCACCCCACATAGCTGGTATGTAACCGATTGGGACGTTGCGCTGGAACATCTGAACACGGCCGTTGAGCTTGCGGAAACCCATCGTTTTCGTTACCTGTTGGCGTTGGGGACGTTTTATTTAGGGCAGGTAACGGCCATGTCTCAATGGCCTCCAGCAGACAAAGGGGTTGCACTCATGCAGCAGGGATTAGAAATGGAAGCGTCAATTGGCAGCCGCCTCGGCCTCAGCGCACGTTATGTGGTTCTGGCAGATACCCACCGGCAGCGTGGCCAAACAACAGAAGCCTGGCAGGCCATTCATCTGGCCAGGTGTGAAGCTGACGGCCGTCAAGAGCTTTACTTAAAGCCGGAAATCGACCGAATCGCTGCGGAGTTGCATTTACTGGCTGGCCATACACTCCGAGCAGAAGCATGTTGGCATCGGGCCCTGCAAACGGCCCGCGAACAGGGGGCAAAAACCTGGGAACTAAAAGCCACAACCGCCCTCTGCCGACTGTGGTACGACCAGGGTAAGTTCCAGAAGGCACACAACCTACTCGCGCCGATCTATGGGCAATTTGCGCAAGAATTCACCTCGCCAGACGTGATGGCGGCAAAGCGCCTGTTGGCCTTAATAGCGGCTGAAGCGGCGCAGTTGCCTTAGGGTAAGGCTAGGCTCAAGCCAGAAGGCATCCCGCCCAGCGTGCCTGGCAAACCCAAACAGGTTGTGGTGCATTAAGCGGTATCAACTATTGGCAGTCGCGCGTGCTGCAGCGGTGCTAGCAAAAAAACGGCCGCCCTCCTTCGAGAACGGCCGTCTGCCTGGTTATTCAACAGAAAGTTATTTGAAAAACGAAGCGCGATTTCTCTGTGATTTGCTCAATTAAAAACCAAATTCCCGCTCATTCTTATTCAAAACGCTTTTGGTTTATACACATCACCTTCATCGGCTAATTATTGATCAACTCAGTAATTAATCCACCTGCCAATTCCCGAACTTCGGCCGCATCGGCCGCGGAGAGGAAACCGGCATTTTCCATGGCATCGTTCACCGCGACAATAATCGCTAGATTGATTATCGCTGGATTGTCGTAGCCTAAATTGTAAAACCGTTGGGCTCTCACCGATCGGTTCACCAGGGCCTGCCCCAATCGACCGGGAAATTCACCGGCATCGGTCAAGGCTTGCAGTTTCGCCGTCAGGGCATCGAACTGATCATTGATTGTGGGAGCGTAGGTCGTAAAGCTAAACACCGCCGATGCTTGCTGCACGTTGCCATTGCTCACCGCACCTGCTGCCGTCACCGTGTAGGTTGTACCCGGGGCTAGCGGTGCATCCGGTGTAAACGTGATGATCTGGTTAGTGGCGTCGGCGCTAAACGTGCCGCTGACGCTGCCAGATGGGCTGGAAACATCAAAGCTGGTTCCGGCATCCATCGGCAGGCTCCAGGTGAGCGAAACGGCCGTATCCGGCACCACACCTGTCGCGCCATCAGCTGGCGAAACGGCCGTTACAATTGGGTCACGCCACAGCTGTACCGCCTTGGTGTCATCTGGTCCGGTGCCCCAGTCAGTGGCCGTCAGGTCAACCAGTTGCGTGCCGTTGCTGCCGTAGCTGACCGTCATAGCTCGATTGGTGAGCCCGGTGATGTCGCCCCAGGCCTCCACGGTTTCCCAGCTGCCCCGGGTGAATTTGTACTGAACGGCCGTTCCGTCCAAAACATCCAGCGTGTAGCTCCAGGTGGTTGGATCCACCTGGGTCATCGGCACCAAGCCCGGGTTCCAGGGACCAAACGCATCCAGATCGCCCACGATATAAACCGTCCCTGGCGTGTATGCCGGGACGCCAACTGTAAAGGTAACGCTCACCAGTCGCGCTTCGGCCGTGGCCGTAATCAGCTCAATGCTGGTAGCCCGATTGTAGCTGGTATCAAACGCTACCAGATAGTAGCTGTAGGTCGTACCCGTGGTCACGGTTGTATCCGTGTAGCTGGTTGCTGAAGGCCCAAGCGTAGCAATACGGCCTGCGCCAGTGGTAATATCCTGCGTGCGATACACTTCATAGCCAGCCAGATCAGCCTCGGTGTTGGCCATCCAGCCAATGGAGATACTGCCAGGTGTGGTTCCCAGCAAAGTCAGGCCAACAGGCGTAGCCGGTGGGGTCGTGTCATCGCTTGCCACCACAGTCAGGACGCCAAACGGTCCCGGGCAGGTCGTGTTGCCTTCGTCTGGCCCGTTGACGGCGTAGAACCAGGTGCTGCCGCCATCACCGCTGTAGCGCGTGGTGTAGCAAGCAGTGCCCAGGGCATCTGGCAGCATGCTGCCGACATATTCGTCATTGTTGCCCACATCCGCATTGAAAGTCATCGCCGACCACGTCCAGCTGTTGTCTGGGGCTGAACCAACCGGGCCAAAGCCAACCTGCGCCAGCAGACCGGGCGTTGCCCCTGCCTGGCTGGTGACGCCATCAATCCAGATTTGCCCGTAGACATTTTCTGTGCCGTTGCTGGCGCTGATGGTGTGGTTTATCGTGGGGGGCCACTGCAAATTAGCCCAACCGATGCTGTAGGCAGGAATAACAGCCGCCTCATTGGAAAGGTCAGAGACAAGCTGCGTGGCATCGTCCCGACCGACAACTACGTAATAGTAGTTGGTAGCCACGTTGAGGCCCGTGTCGCTGTAGCTGGTTCCGGCAACGTTAGCAAGCAGCGTGTAGCCGCCACCCGTTACCAAACTGCGGTAGACATCATAGCTCGTTGCTCCGGCCGCTGCGCTCCAGTTCAAGGACGCTTCACAGCTGGAAGCGGTGGTTCCCACTAAATCCGTCACCGGAGCAGGCGGCGCGCTCAAGGCGCCGTCCAAAACCAAAACGGCACCGCTCATGCCTGGCACGCTACTCAGCACAATATTGCCAGACCCATCTACGCTGTAGCTGCCGCCGTTCAACGCATCGGAAAAGGTGGCGCCGGTGGGTAGATAACCGCTGACGTTTACCGTCACGGCCTGGGTGCCGGTGGCGCGATTTACGACCACCACGGCCGCGTCGGAATAGTCTGGCATGAGACGGCCGTATGCATACAGATTCGCCCCGTCATCCACCAGCAGCGAATCAAAACTGCCTATTCGCAGCGCAGGCGAGCCGTTGCGCGCCGCTGTGAGCGTTTGGTAATAGCTAAACAGCGCATCCTGGCTGCTTTGCGATTGTAAATGACTGTAAAACGGCGTACCGCTTTCGTCCAGCCACGGATATGGCAGGCGATTATAAGGATCATCTTGCCAGGTAGCGCCGTCCCAGGTAACTGGCCCAACCAGACCGACCTCGTCCCCGTAGTAAATCGTGGGCGAGCCGGGGAGCGTCATTTGCAGCAGCACCACGCCGCGCAGGCGCGTCATGGCATCGCTCCAGTCGTAATTGGGATTATCGTACAGGGTGTCGTCCTGCAGGCCCGTGTTTTCATCGAGCATGAACAGGGCACGGTTGGTGTCGTGGCTGCCCAGCAGATTCATCATTGCCTGGAACGCTTCGGGCGGATACCGCTCTTCCAGATTGTGCAGCCGCGCATCCAGCGCAGAA
The DNA here is from genome assembly GCA_965368765.1 of uncultured Anaerolineae bacterium. Lineage (GTDB taxonomy): Bacteria > Chloroflexota > Anaerolineae > Promineifilales > Promineifilaceae > Leptofilum. The sequence continues at coordinate 12,682 of CBDUOF010000073.1, forward strand.
GGCGTCAGCGGCGATAATACCCCGGCCGAACTGCCTGAATTGTGATCGTTGTCTACAAAATCAGTGTCGCGCCAGAAGCTCATGATGGCCGAGCCGAACTGGTAATTCATCGTGGCATCCCACTCCTGGCCCAATGTCCAGGCAGTGGCCACGTTCCACTCCTCACCCACGATGTAGGCATCGGGATTGGTGGTATGAACCGCGTCGCGGAAGCCTTCCCAGTAGTCGTTGTTGGGGTCGTTGGTCAGGCCAGGATCGACGTCACCGGCGACGTCCAGACGCCAGCCATCGGCCCACTGCATCCAGTAGCGGGCAATGGCGTCTTCGCCACCAGCCCAAACGTAGTCGCGCACATCTTGATTAGAAGAATCCAACTTGGGCAGGCTGTCGAAGCCAAACCAGGATTCGTAAGTGGTATCTCCAGCACATGGCCCAGCGGTTTGTGGTGAGAAGTAGTACCAGTCGCGGAACGGGCTGGAAACAGACTCACAAGCACCTTCAGCGGCATAGCGATTGTAGCGGTCAAAGTAAACGCTGTCTGATGAAGAATGGTTGAACACCCCGTCTAGCACCAGACGAATGCCCCGACTGTTGGCTTCGGCTGCCAGGGTCTGGAACAGGGCCAAATCGCCAAAATTGTCGTCGATGACGCCAAAATCAGTCGTGTCATACTTGTGGTTTGACGGGGATTCGAAGATAGGGTTCAGGTAAATAACCGTCACGCCCAGATCTTGCAGATAATCCAATTTGTCAACAATGCCCTGCAAATCGCCGCCGTAGAAATTTTGACCGTAGATTTGGAAGCACTCATTTTCATCTCGCGGATCGCAGATGGGGGTATTCCAATCCGTACCGTCTGAGCGAACAATGCTGCCGCCCGGGATGTCGTAGTGGAAGCTGCCTGAGGCAGGATTGTTGGCGACGTCTCCGTCGCGGAATCGTTCAGGGAAAATCTGGTACATGATGCCATTTTTCACCCAGTCCGGGGTTTGGAAAGTGGGATCGTACACAGTGAGCTGCCAGCTAAAATCCTGGCTGTCGCCAAAGGTCTGTCCCCAACCACCATTTCGGCTGTCGTCATCTTCATAGTAGGCAACGGCAGTTCCGTCATAAGCGATGAAGCGATACCAGTAAATGGTTGGTTCCGTGCTGGCGGGCACGGTGGCCTGCCAATATTCATAGGTACCGTCATCGGCCACTCGGCTCATGTTGAGCAGCATCTGCACGTTCAGGCGATCATCCCAAATGCGCACCTGTGCCCCGGTAAGATCATTGCTGGCGGCGCGCAGACGGAGAGTCACGGCCGTTCCGGCCTCCACGGCCCCACCAGGTGTACGGAACAGGGTATCACGGCTGTCGTGGCCCAAGTCGTCCCACCAGATGTCGTTGTCATTGCTCGCACCGCCACCCGTATTGTTGACGCTGTCTTCAACCTCGTTGGTGGCACAGTTGTAGCGGAAGGTAACGGCCGTTTCGGCCGCCAGACTCAACCCGACATTATTTGCTGGATAACTCTCGTCCCAGCCTTCATTGCGAGCCACTTTATACTCCCAACTACCGGCCGGAAGCGTCGCGGTAAAGGCGTACCAGTCGCTGCCCGCAGATTCCTGCCACAGCATAGACCGCAAATTATCTGGCGACCAGTCGTTGCCTCCAAGCTGGCTTTGGAAGCTGCCCGCTACGGTAGCGATACATTGATTAAAATTGTCAGCCACGCGATTGTCACCGGGCAAGAAATACCAACGCGCCTGACCGCCATCTGCAGCGATCGCCACGTTATTCGCCGGGTGGGCATTGTTCCAGTTACCCGACTCCACAATTTTATACTCGTAGCTGCCAGCAGGCAGTCCATCAGCAATCAGCCGATGAACGCCATCGCCATCTGCATCCTCCGTCGTGGTGGCGGCACAAGCATTGTCCCACTCGCCGCAGGGCGCACCTGGAAGATCATCCTGAAAACTGCCGGCAATGACCCAATCGAGCCCATCTGCCCCAAAGGCTAGATTGAGCGGCACTGCCAACAGCAACAGCATGCTGACGCCTAACACTAATTGCCATTTCTTAACCGATCTTTGACTCATGTTGCGTTCCTCCAAAGGGCAGTACGGGCGGACCCTACTGCCAAGTTCAGTGAAATAGGCAAATCACAGAAAGCTCTTTGAAAAACGAAGTGCGGATTCTCTGTGATTTGCGCAGGTAAAAACCATTTTCCGATCATTCTTATTCAAAATTCTTTTTGGTAAACCACAAAAAGTCTTTTGACGTAAAAATCGCCATTTCTTTGTGGTTTACTCAGGGAAAACGGGAGAATCACTATTTTTGAATTCAAAGAACTTTCCCGTTTTCACCTTACAAATAATGACTCATCTGAAAAAACAAGACGAAAAAACCGCTCCTGCCTATATTCTGACAGGAGCGGTTTCGTTTAGCAAGACAAATCGTTAACCAGCTGATCAAGCTGATGCGGATCAAAGCGGTTTCCCGATTGTGGGAGCAAGATTTGGTTCACTTTCTTCCCGCGGCGCACTTATGTGGAACGGCCGTATCCAATTATTTTACAAAATTAGGAATTAGTTGCAATCACAACTAGTTGATGTATCAACTAATCATATACAAAATTTAGCCAGTCAAGCTTACGACATCGCTTAAGATAGCATTAATTTATTAGACAATCCACACCAGCCACCACCTGGACCGCATTTTTTCCCTTACCTTAAAATCAGGCAATGCATTTTAGCAAAAGTTGGGTTATGCTGCGCAATAAATCGTCTCCTGAAGGCTGGCGAGCAACCTCAACAACCGTCCGTGTCCGATAGGCTTAATAACGTCATCTCTATCGGCAAGCAAAACAATCACTTGCTAACCTTTGCAAACCGGCGCGGCAATCTAGCTGTTTGGCTTGTTATTGGACTGCGCTTCCATTTTGCATAACGTTATGACTGGATGAGAACGGCCGTTATCACCATCCCTTTTTTGCCAAACTGAGTAGAATAACGCCCAGTTTTCTCAGCAAAGAAATGCGCCCATTCAACGATTCACCGACGATTGACCCTATATTGTCACCTAAATTAACGTTTATGATACAATGGCGCACACATAAAAATTCACCTACGAAGGAGCATTCTTAGATGGCAGAGATTGAGGCAATTGCCAACCGCATTGTGGAAAATGTAGAAACCGTCATCGTCGGCAAACGAACGGCCGTACAGCTTACCGTTTTGGGCCTGCTGTGCCAGGGCCACATCCTGATTGAAGATGTGCCGGGCGTTGGAAAAACAGTGTTGGCCAAATCACTATCCAAATCCGTTGGCTGTAAATTCCAGCGTATCCAATTTACGCCAGACATGCTTCCCAGCGACGTGACTGGCGTTTCAGTTTTTAACCAGAAAAACCGAGAATTTGAGTTCCGCCCTGGACCGATTCATGCCCAAATTGTCCTGGTGGATGAAATTAACCGTGCCACGCCCAAAACCCAATCCGCTTTGCTCGAAGCTATGGAAGAAAAACAGGTCACCGTTGATGGCACCACCTATCCGCTGGAACCACCATTCATGGTATTGGCCACTCAAAATCCCATTGAGTATGAAGGCACCTTTCCCCTGCCAGAAGCACAGCTAGACCGCTTTTTGCTGCGCATACGTTTGGGCTACCCTGGAAAAGAACAGGAGATTGACATTTTAGATCGGCAGCAATTCAAGCATCCCATTGAGTCAATCCAAC
>CBDUOF010000074.1:0-16263 GCA_965368765.1 uncultured Anaerolineae bacterium
GCCTGGGCATTGTGGGCTTTCAGAAACGGCCGATTCTTCTTATCCTCCATCAGCAAAATAATAATGGGGATAAGGGGTGTAAATACATATCCCAAAAGCGCCCACAGCTTATCATCGTCTGATGGCCCGGACAGATTCATGTTGTCATTCATCACATCAATGTCATCACTCATTGGAATTGCCTCCTAGTGCAATTACGTTTGGCCAAGCTTCGGTTCATCAGCCAAAGTCTATTTTTAAGATTATGGTAGCATTGTAATGGGCTGACTACGTTACGTCAATAAGGCTTGACCACGGAAAATCTATGGAAATGCCTCGCCTATTCATGAGACCTCAGACAAAATTTCTGTTTCTTCTCTAGCCATTTAGCTTCTGAATTTGCAAACGGAAAAATCGTGGTTAGAATGCCATTATGACAAATGTTGTGTTTATGGGTACGCCCGATTTTGCCGTGCCCGTTCTAAAAACTTTAATTGAATCGCAAAATGTGGTGGGCGTCGTGACCCAGCCGGACCGACCCGCGGGTCGTGGCAAACGGCTACGGCCGTCTCCGGTGAAAATTGCCGCCGAAGCAGCCAATATCCCTGTTTATCAGCCGAAATCGCTGCGCAGCGAGGAAGCCGCAAACCCATTGCGTGCCTGGCAGCCCGATATCATTGTGGTAGCAGCCTTTGGCCAAATTTTACGGCCGCATGTCCTGGAACTCCCCCCCCACGGCTGCCTCAACATTCATGCCTCGCTGCTGCCGCGCTGGCGGGGGGCGTCGCCCATTCAGCACGCTATCTTGGCGGGGGATGCCACGACTGGCGTCTGCCTGATGCAGATGGATGTGGGGCTGGACACCGGGCCAGTGTATGCCTGTATGCCGACGCCTATCTCACCTATCGAAACGGCCGCTTCCCTGCACGACAAATTGGCAATTTTAGGGGCACAGCTGCTGGACCTTCATCTGGAGAATATCGTGGCAGGCACGCTCTCCGCCACGCCGCAGGATGATGAAACATCAACTTATGCCGCCATGATCAACAAGGAAGACGGCCGTCTAAACTGGCAGCAAACCAGTTCAGAAATTGATCGACGAATTCGGGCGATGACGCCCTGGCCGGGCGCGTTTACGACCTGGGAAGGGAACCTGCTTAAAATAAAGTCTGCCAGCATGGTAGACGGCCGTTTGCCCAGCGGCAACCCTGGGCAAGTCGTGGCATATCAGGATAGCGCAGCTGTCCTTGCAGCCGACGGCGGACTGCTGTTACAAGAAATTCAACTGGCAGGTAAACGAGCAACGGCCGTTGCTGACTTTTTGCGCGGTCACAGCCACTTTATTGGCAGCACAGTGGGCAACGAATAATATTTGCCGCAGAAGACGCAGAATTTATTGAGCCTGCAGCGCTTGACGCAGGCATCTCCTCAAACTCTGACATCTGTGTGGCACAAAGAGATTGTAGCGGAAGAAGCTTATGGACATCTTAATTTATGGGGCTGGCGCAGTGGGCGGCTACTTGGGAGCCCGACTAGCCAAGCAAAAGCATAACGTCACCCTCATTACCCGTGACGTGACGGCAAAGCTCATTAGCGAGACCGGGTTGGAACTGACCCAGGGCGACGAGCGCATTGTAACCCGCCCAACGGCCGTTACCTCTGTGGCCCAGGCATACAAGAACGGCCAGGCGTACGACCTCATTATTTTAGGGATGAAAGCGTATGATTTGGCCGCGGCCATTCATCCGCTTGTGGCCTTTTGCCCCCAGCCCAACATGCTGATCACCACACAAAACGGCATTGGCGTCGAAAAGGGGCTTATCAAGCAATTTGGCGCAGAACATGTTATCGCTGGTTCATTTACCTTGCCCATCCGCAAGGAAACCACGACCCAGCTGGTGGCCGAACGCACCGACGGGGGGTTGTGTCTGGCACCCACTCAACCCAACCAGGATATTAAAGAGTGGCTCAAGCTCTTTAAAGAGGCCGGACTCGAAACCCAAAAGTACAAATCTTATGAGTCGATGAAATGGTCCAAAGCTTTTCTCAATATTATTGCCAACGCCACTTCTGCCATTTTAAACCGGCGCCCGGGCGTAGTGTATCGCTCGGACCAAATCTTTGATCTGGAAATTATGATGCTGCAAGAGACGCTGGCCGTCATGAAGGCAGCGGGGCATAAAGTGGTCGATTTGCCCGCAGTGCCCGCCTCCAAGCTGGCATTTTCCGTGCGCCGCCTGCCCCGTTCACTGCTTAAGCCCGGGCTAAGCAAACTGGTCGCCGATGGACGCGGCGACAAAATGCCTTCGTTTCACATTGACCTGAACAGTGGCAAAGGAAAAAGCGAAGTGGTCTACCATAACGGGGCCATCGCCAAAGCAGGCAAAGAATTAGGCATCCCCACGCCCATTAACGCTGCGCTAACCGATATTTTGTGGAAGCTCACGCTGGAAAAGCTGGATTGGCGTGAGTTCAACGGCCGTCCCCAGCGGCTCATTCAAGAAGTGAAGCGCTATGAAACAGCCATGCAGGATAAAAAATAAATGAGGCCAAACGAGCAACAATTGCGGGAAACCTTCGTTAAGATTGGTCGCCTTATGTACGACAAGGGCTTCATCTGCGCCAACGATGGCAATATTTCGGCACGCCTGGCGCCCAACCGCTTACTCATTACGCCATCTGGTTTACATAAGGGTTTGCTGGAACCTGAGCACATGCTGGTAGTTGATGAGAGCGGTCGTGTGGTAAGCGGACAGTACGGCCGTTCCCAATCCCTTAAACCCACCAGCGAACTGCCCATGCACCTGGAAGCGTATCGTCAGCGCCCCGACATTCAGGCGGTCGTTCACGCCCATCCACCCATTACCGTGGCGCTCTCTATCGCGGGCGTGCCCATGGCTGACTGCCTGCTGCCCGAAGTGATCGTGATGCTTGGCATCATTCCCACTACCGAATACGCCACCCCGTCCAGCGAAGAAAACGTCCGCGCCATTCGCCACCTGATTCGCAACCACGATGGGTTGGTCTTACAGCGGCACGGCTCGCTGACGGTGGGAGATTCGCCAATGCAGGCCTTTATGCGGCTGGAAACGCTGGAACAAAATGCCCGAATCGGCTTCATGCTGGCGCAGCTGGGCGTACGCAATCCGATGCCTACACATGAGGTCGAAAAGCTGCTGGCAATGCGCGAAAAGATGGGTCTGAGCCACCCCGGTGAGCGCACTGAGTTTTGTCAGGTATGCGGCACGAATCATGCCGCAACAGACGCCCATTTACCCACAATGCGCTCCGGGCAAACGGCCGTTCCCCCCGCGCCAACCGCCTCTCTCAACAACAGCGACCTGCGCGAACTGGTCGCCCAGGTTGTGCAAAAAACATTAGGTCGTTAGCTTATTGAATCGTGCCGTGGAAGTGGGGCTGCGGCGCGACAGGGTCGTCTGACCAGGTGAGGGCAGCGAGCAGTTCTTCACGAGCCTGGGCCAGTTTTTCTTCATCATTAGCATGAACGGTGCCCAATGCCTCCCCAGCAGCAAACGTGTCTCCAATTTTGGCAGACAGCACAAAACCAACGGCATGGTCAATTTTGTCTGTCTTCACAAAGCGACCGCCGCCCAGCCGTACGGTGGCCCAGCCAATTTCCCCGGTGTTCATGGCCGCAATAGTTCCGGCACGGGGCGCAACAAGCGGCTCTATAAATGTGGCTCTGGGCAGCAAGGTGGGATCGTCTACCTGGGCCACATTCCCACCCTGCGCAGCCACCATCTGGCGAAACTTGGCTAAAGCTGCGCCATTTTGGCGAACGGCCGTTACCAATTCCTTCGCCTCGTCCAAACCAGTGGCCTTATCGGCCAGCAGCAGCATGTGGCCCGCCACTTCCAAACAGTGCGCCCAAAAGTCAGCCGGGCCGCCGCCTTGCAGCGTTTCAACCGCCTCTTTCACCTCCAGCGCATTGCCGATGGCGTGGCCCAGCGGCTGGTTCATGTCAGAAATCAGCGCCACGACCTTGCGCCCAGCGTCGGTGCCAATGTCCACCATGACTTGAGCCAGCTCGCGCGCCGCTTCCACCGTGGGCATAAACGCACCAGAGCCAGCTTTTACGTCCAGGACCATCGCGTCGGCGCCAGCGGCCAATTTTTTAGACATAATCGAGGCGGCAATAAGCGGCGTACTGGCGACGGTACCAGTGACATCGCGCAAGGCGTACATTTTTTTGTCGGCGGGGGCAAGAACGGCCGTTTGCCCGGCCAACACCAACCCAATGTCCCCCAACTGCTTTTTGAACTGCGCAATGGGCATTTCAAAGTACCAGCCGTCAATTGCTTCCATCTTATCCAGCGTCCCGCCACTGGAACCGAGGCCGCGACCGCTCATCTTGCCAACCGGTACGCCACAGGCCGCCACCAGCGGCTGCACCGCCAGCGTCGTCTTGTCACCCACGCCACCCGAGGAATGTTTGTCGATAACAAACGGGGCGACGTCGTGCAAATCCAGCTCATCGCCAGAATGGGCCATTGCCAGCGTCAGGTCAACCGTTTCGCGCCGATCCATGCCGCGAATATAGATGGCCATGGCCAATGCCGCTGCCTGATAGTCTGGCACCTCATCGGCGGTGTAAGCCTGAATAAACCATTCAATTTCGGCCGTTGAGAGCGTTTTGCCGTCTCGTTTCTTTTCAATCAAATCAATCATGCGCATGGTGGGAATCCTTCTTTTTTGTGCTTGACTCGTTGGGAATTTAGCCAAACGTTTTTTCGTAATAAACCCAGGCGGGTAATGGCTTAAAGCCTAATTCCAGGTTGAGTTGAAACATAGGGTTGTTTTCTTCGTTATCGGTGTAGATGGTGCGGAAGCCGTTTTGCTGGGCATATTTTATGCTTTGCAGCTTGAGCGCAGTGGCAATTTTACGGCGACGATGGCTGCGAATCACTCCAGTGATGCCGGCAAAGAGGCCATGCGGCCGTTTCGCCATCACATTCACCACACTCATCCCCACATAATCACCGTTTCCGTCCACAGCAATTGCCCAGGAGTCTGGCCGAAAATCATCTCCTTTGTAATAGTCAGCATATTGGTTAAACGGCGTCGGCTCTTCGGGATGAGGCGTGGGAATATCCCGTTCAATTTGGCTAAAAAGCTGCCAAATATTGTGCTGCCACGCTGGGTCACGGCCCATCACATCGGTCAACGTTACAAAGCAGATGCCTAGCTGCTGAACGGCCGTTAAAACTGGCTCATAATCAACTAGATTGACGTGGCCCACATCTTGCGCCGAACGAGGAAAGCGCATCATCAATTCAAAACCGGACGCTTCTAGCAATTGTATGCGGTAATGTTCATCTTCGAGCGGTTCGCTGGCTACTTTGTGCGGCTCCATCTTTTCGATTTGGTGCAGAAGGTATTGCTGCATTTGGGCGGGAACGGCCGTCTCCTGCGAGGCTGGCACCACGTAAAGCGCAAAATGATGCTTCCGAGAATCTGGCTCATGCCAGTAGTCGCCTCGCGCCACAATCTCGCCATTTAATTCGCCCAATACGCGCTCAGTTTTATAGTTGCGGGTGAAGGACTTGTCTTCCTGGCGATAAATGTCAATTGTCACCTGTTCATCCGGTTTGTGGAACCTATTCATTTGGATCAGGGCAGTGTAATCGTGGTCAGCGGCTTGAAACGGCCGTATCTGTAAGTTCCCTTCTTCCCACATGCGCTTAATACTTCCTTTATCCTCTCAATTCTGGAGTCCCGATTATATCAGGAATTCGGTATAATCCCCCGAATACCGTGAGCGGTAATCAATGTGTCAATTATCAGTTTGGACCACAGATTACCGTATGCCAAGCGGTCGCACAGCAACATTACCAACCACAGACTATTAAATACGGAGGGAACATGCCTCAAAAGGCCGATATTTTGCTCACTGGCGGCACGATTGTCACCATGAATGAACAGTATGACATTATTGAAAACGGCGCGATTGCCATTGTAGGCGATTCGATTGTGGCCGTTGGTGCAGCAGACGCTATTGCCGCCAACTACCAGGCCGAGGACCAGATTGACTGCACCGGGCAGGTGATTATGCCAGGTCTGGTAAACGCTCACACGCACATCCCCATGACGCTGTTTCGCGGACTCAACGACGATTTGCGTCTGGACGTTTGGCTGGGCTATCTGATGCCTGCAGAGCGGGAGTTTGTAACACCGGAATTTGTAAAGCTGGGGACGCGCATCGCCTGCGCCGAGATGATTCGCTCAGGTGTCACTTCCTTTGCCGACATGTACTATTTTGAAGAGTCGATTGCAGAGCAAACGGCCGAAATTGGCATGCGCGCGTTACTTGGCCAAACCGTCCTCGTCTTCCCGGCACCGGACGCAGCCACCTACGAAGACGCGCTGGTCCTGTGCCGCCGCTTCATCGAACGCTGGAATGGTCATCCGCTGATCCAGCCTGCCGTTGCGCCCCATGCCTGGTACACCGGCACGCCGGAAATGGATCGCGCCTGTGCTGATTTAGCCCGGGCTTTCGACGTACCTATCCACACGCACGTCGCCGAAACCAGGCTAGAAGTGGAAAACTGTCGTGAGCAAAACCATACGGCCGTTGTTCCTCACATTGCCAACCACGGACTGTTAAATACCAAGCTACTGGCGGCTCACTGCGTCCACCTGGAAACCAGTGAAATGTTTGCCTTAAAGCAGGCAGGTGCCGGCGTGGCGCACTGTCCCAGCAGTAACCTAAAGCTGGCCAGTGGCATTGCCAACGTCAACGAGATGCTTTCTGTGGGTTTGAATGTTGGTGTTGGCACCGATGGCCCTGCCAGCAACAACGATCTGGACATGATTGAAGAAGTCCGGCTGGCGGCTTTGTTGGCCAAAACGCAAGCCAATGATCCAACGGTGCTACCTGCCAGACAGGCGTTGGAACTGGCTACGCGACGGGGGGCGCGCGCCCTGCACATGGGGGACGTCACGGGCAGTTTGGAAGTAGGCAAACGAGCCGATTTGGCGGTGGTGGGCATGGGCGGCATTCACAACACGCCCCAATTCCACAACAATCCAGATGGCGTCTACTCCCGGCTCATTTACGCTGCCAAAAGTGGCGACGTACAGCACGTACTGTGCAACGGCCGTTGGCTAATGCAAAACCAGGAACTACTCACGGTGGACGAAGCCCAGGCACAAGCCGACGCGGCTCAGGTAGCGGCCAAGATTGATGCCTTTGTGCTGCGGCGCGAATCCAGCCCCTACAACAAGCTGGTGCTGCTGTCTGGCGTTCAGCGGCAGGAAAGTTTTGAGGTGCAGGTCAAAGCATCGCTGGAGGAGAAAACGGCCGTTCTCGACTTTCTCCACAGTGATCATTGCACCATCGTGCGCAACGCTCACTACAAGCAGTACGACCACTATTTTATCTTTGCCAACGAAGACCCAGACTCCGCCCGCCTGCGCTACCGCGAAGATGAGTTTGTAGACGAGAAAGGGGCTGTTTACCAGACACGCACCCGCCTCACGCTCATTGGCGAAGGCGAGCGCCAGGAGTTCCCCAACGCTGTCATGCTCTCCCGCAGCCGCTTTTTGGCCGATGCGGATCGCAGCTTGCGCTTTTATCGTGAATATTTTGCCCCGGAATCTGAAATTGAAGTGTGCAAAGATCGGCTGCGCTGGCACATCATTTACAAAGAAACTGACTTCGCTATCAATTTTGACAAGCTGATAGAGCCAGAAATTCCAGGCTACTTCCTAGAAATAAAGTCGCGCACCTGGTCGCGCTCCGACGCAGAGCGCAAGGCTGGGTTAATGGCAGAAATTTTGTCTTTGGTAGGGGTTAATCTGGAAACGGCCGAACGGCAAGAGTATGCGGAAATTGCCCAAACTGCGGGTCATTAAGAAAATTGGGTAATTGAGAAGTTGCCAGGCATTTCTCAATTACCCAGGCGTGTGCTTTAGCCCATCTTGAACATTGTTTGAAACTTCATAACCGTATTCAAATCACCACTTACTTTTACCTTGCCCCCCATGAAAGCCATCATTGGGTTTAGCTTGCCCGTCATCATATCGACGTAGTCGCTGCCACTCATGCTGATGGTGGCATCTGCACCATCAACAATACCTTCGGCAACGGTGCAGCTGCCGTTGGCAATATTGACGGTCCATTGACCGCCTTCTTCACCAGAAAGGTCAAAGGCAACAGCGGCGTTCATATCGCCCGCTTTTTCAGGGATTAGGTTTTCGGCAGTTTTTGCAAAAATATCTGCTGGGGTTGTCATGATCGACTCCTTGTTTGTTCTAATTAAATGATTACGCACTGCGGCATGAGACGAGTATAACAACGGCCGTTTCCGTGTCAAGCTTACAGACCTGTCCTATTTTCGCATTATACTTAAGCGTATGATTATCAATCTTGTAACGAGTGAGTTGACACTATGTGGCTAAATATGAGAGCGTCCCGCTGGCGATTTTGGGGAACAGGCTGTCTGATGTGGTTGCTGGCTGCATGCGGCAGTGGCGGGGATACGGCCGTATCCTCAACCAGCACCCATTCAGGCAGCAGCCCGACTTCAGCCGCTTCGGTTGCCGAAACATTAGACCCGCCAGCCGCTCCACCAGAGCGGATCTCAGCAGAAAAATATGCAGCCTATGAAATGATTACCTTGCTGCCCCGCGATGCCATCCCGGCCATTGATAACCCACAATTTTTAGACCCGAGTGAGGCCAATGAATATTATGACCCAGAGGAATTGGTGATTGGCGTAGAGTTTAACGGCGACGCTCGCGCCTACTCTGTTCCCTTCCTTAGTAATCATGAAATTGTGAATGACACCGTCGGCGGCGTAAAAATCGCCGTCACCTGGTGACCACTTTGCTTTACGGGAATCGTGTATTCCCGAGAAATCAATGGCGAAGAATATAGCTTTGGCGTTTCTGGCAAGCTCATCCGTAACGTTCTGGTCATGTATGATCGACAAACAGAAAGCTATTGGAGCCAACTATTGGGTGAAGCAGTCGATGGGGAGTTGGTAGGTACGAAGCTGGAATTTGTGCCGTCGTGGATGATGAGTTGGGCCCAGTGGCAAGAACTGCACCCGGATTCGATTGCCCTGGACAAACAGGGTCGGCGCGGGGCGCGAGACACTTATGACAGTTATTATGGATCCGCTCAAACAGGTGTAATTCCTGAAACCCTTCGAGATGATCGGCTGTTTGTGAAGGAATTTGTCAATGGTGTTGAGCTGGATAATGCAGTTATTGCTTATCCATTTAGCACGCTGAATGAGCAGCCCGTTGTGAATGACACAGTTGGAAATGAGACGGTTCTAGTGTTTTTTGATAGGGAAACGGCCGTTTCCGTGGCCTTTAGCCGGATAGTAGCTGATCAACCCCTTACATTTGTCGCAACCAACGACCCGCTCATTATTCAGGACAATGAAACGAGCACTACCTGGGATGCACTCTCAGGGGTTGCCTTGGCTGGCCCACTGTCCGGTTCGCAGTTAACCCGCCTCAAAGGGGTCACCTCATTTTGGTTCGGCTGGAAAGACATTCATCCGGATACGCTGGTCTTTGGCCTGGACGATTATGAGTAAAATGGTGGGCGGATGCAGGGAAACGCCTCTGCATCCTTAACGTTTCCTCAACGATTCGCCCATGATATTGCCTTGGCGGTTCCTCTCGCTTGCCTCCTTTTTCCTCCTTGTGCTAGAATGTCCGCCGCACTGGTGAAAATTAGAATTACCAGTGGTAAGCGGCTCATGATGAACGCCTTTTAAGATATGTGTGCTTTATTATTAATAAGCATACAGTCGGTTTCACTGATTTTTCTGCGAAACAGGCACGTTCAGAAGCCGCTTTTTGTGTAAATGCAGATTTGGTACGCTTTTAGGGAAGAGGATAGCAAAGAGAAAGCATTGGTGTAATGCCATTTGTGGCATTGTGCCTGCTCCCTCGCCAGCCAACGGCCGTTCCCCATCCCGCTAAAGAATCATAAGCCATCTGCATTTTTTGAACATTTGGAGGACATAGATTATGGCAGAGGAACGGCCGTCTGAAGACACCACCTCGGAAATTGAAGAACAAATGCCAACAAGCAATGGCCCTTCCGGCATGTTGATTGGCGGAATTGTGGTTGTTGCATTGCTTATTATTGCCGGGCTGTTTTTACCTCCCATCTCCCTGGGACAACGCCTGGGCTTGGGTGGTGGCGAAGAAAATACCGCAGAAACCTCACCCACCGCATCCCCGACAGAGACAGTGGCGGCTAGCAACCTGTCCATTCCTGGCGAGGTAGACGTTATCGTAAGCGACACCAGTGCCGTGGTAAATGTGAGCAGCCTCAGCGACACAGATGCTGCCACGACCATAGGCGCTTTTCCCGCTAAAAGTACCGTGCGCGGTAATGTGTTCAAAGTAGAACACGATGCGTCAGTTTTACAGGGCAAGGTGGCCATTAACGTGCCGGCAGGAACGGCCGTTGAAATGATTGACCTTTATGGCTGGGATGGCACAAACTGGCGCTTCATCCCCAGCCAAATTGATGTGGAAACGCGCCAAATTGTTTCCCCGGAGCACAATCTGTACCAGGCATTTGCTTTGGTAGAACCAGGCGAACCGGAATCCGTCGCTATTGCGGCAGAACTTCTGCCGCTGCAAACGCTGCCGGAGCCTGCCCTGGTTAGCCTCACAGAACTTTCGGTTGGGACGCTAACGTTGATGGGAACGGATGACTTACAGGGTGAGGTTGCCCAACCGCCCGCAGGTGAATTTGAAAGCCTGGTGCGCGTCACCAACGTTGGGGTCATCGTTGATCAGAATTCTCTGTCTGACTTTCTCAATGACTCCACCGCGCAAATGAATCAGATTAATGCCCTGGTGAACACGGCCGTATCTGGTGAATTTGCCGGGATTAATCTGGATTATCAAGGGGTTGCCACCGCTCAAAAAGAAGCGTTCACCTCTTTCGTCACCAGTCTAGCCGACACGCTGCATGCACAAGACCTCACGTTGGCCATTACTCTGAATTTGCCGCAGGAATCTGAAGGGCGTTGGGACAGCGCCGGGCAAGATTGGGCCGCCCTTGGTCAGGCAGCAGATATTGTTTACGTGCAAATGCCACTTGACCCCGCTGCCTACAGCGACAACGGTTTGGCTATGCAAATGCTGAACTGGGCCACCCGCCTGGTTGATCGCACTAAAATGACCATCTTGCTAAATAGTGGTGCCGTTGATCGCGTTGGCGACGCCTTCCTGGAAATGCCCAATGAACAGGCATTGGCCAACTTTGGTCAGCTAGAATTTGTGGCCGGTGGTGAAGAAGTCGAGCCGGGGACAGCCATTGAGTTGGCCCTGTCCGGTGATGCCTCCCCGCTAGAATGGGACGGCAGCAGCCTCACCTACCGCTACAGTTATGAAATGAGTAATCAGACACATGATGTCTGGTTAGGTAATCCAGCTGCGCTCAGCAATCGCCTGGGTCTGGTAGAACGCTACCAGCTGCGCGGTGCGGCCGTTCGTGGCTTGGGCAGCGTCACAGATGGTGATGGCTACGCCACTGCGCTGGCAGCCTTTGCTGGCCTGAGCGCCCCACCAGAAACCAGCGGGGCAGCCATTGTCTGGACAGTGCTAGACAGCAGCGACAGCATTTTGGCCAGCGAAAGTGGCAGTGACCTGACGTTTGCCTGGGCGGGTGAAGAAGCCGCAGGCAGCTACACCATCAATGCTGAGTTCGCCCTGGGCAACGCCGTTGCCACGCTTGGTTCAGTCACGGTAAACGTGGCAGAAGCGGTGGCCGAAGAAATCGAGCCGGATACGGCCGTTGCCGCACCCAGTGGAAACACGGGCAGCATCGACCCCGGTGACGCCGACGCTGTAGTCAACACCAATGCCAACGTGCGAACGGGCCCTGGCCTCACGTACGGCATTATCGCTGGTGGTCTCAATCGAGGCGCTCTGGTGCAGGTCATTGGCCGCAATGCAGATGCCAGTTGGTACCAAATCCTCATGCCTGATGATGGACCCAAAGGCTGGATTTTTGGCTCCTTGCTAGACCTCAACGCTAATTTGGATGTTAGCAGTTTAGAAGTTGTAGAAGTGGATCCACCAGTTGTGTCAGACAGCGGTGGCTCAACGCCACCCTCGGCGCCTCCACCTGTTTCAAATGCGGGTTTTGAACTGGGTGGCCAGACCCATGGCTTTGCCAACCCCACCCTTATGTCTTACGCTGGCATGAACTGGGTGAAGTTCCAGCACAAATGGGGCAATGGGGATACACCGGAAGCTGTAGCAGGACGCATTCAGCAGGCCCAGGCCAATGGCTTTAAAGTGTTGCTTAGCATCCCGGGTGCCGACCACAGCAACATTGACTACAACGCATACATTGCCTTCCTGGGTGGTGTTGCGGCGCTTGGCCCAAATGCCATTGAAGTATGGAATGAGATGAATATTGATCGTGAATGGCCCAGCGGCCAAATCGATCCGGTCGCCTATACCAACAACATGCTCAAACCAGCTTATCAGGCCATTAAAGCGGCCAATCCAAATGTGATGGTCATTAGCGGTGCGCCTGCGCCAACGGGCTTCTTCGGTGGCTGCGGCGGCGGCGGCTGTGATGATGGGCTCTACATTGCCGGGATGGCGTCGGCCGGCGCAGCCAACTATATGGATTGTATCGGCATTCATTACAATGAAGGCATAATCCCGCCGAGCCAGCAAAGCGGCGATCCCCGCAGTGAACATTACACGCGTTACTTCTGGGGTATGGTCAATACCTATTACAACGCATTTGGTGGCTCACGGCAGCTTTGTTTCACCGAGCTTGGCTATCTGTCTGGTCAGGATTATGGCGGTTTGCCCGGCGGCTTTGCCTGGGCTGGCAACACAACAATCGCTCAACATGCCGGCTGGTTAGCAGAAGCCACCAGCCTGGCGGCCAGCAGCGGTAAAACACGTATGCTTATCGTCTTTAATGTCGATTTCACAACCTTTAATTCTGACCCGCAGGCAGGCTTTGCCATGATCCGTAAGGATGGTAGCTGTCCGGCTTGTGAAACTCTGCGACAGGTCATGAACCCATAAGCGCAGTTTAAAACATTTCAGGTAGAATAATAGGCGCATTTTGGCTAGATTTATGCAAAATGCGTCTTTTTTTAGGTAAACTGCAGAAGCTGTTTTGATGAACAGGCCGAACGGTTTACTCAGGGAAAGCAGGGTAGCCGTGAGTTTGCACAATTAACGAACGATTCCGCTTTCACCTATGAGGTTATTTTGATGAAACAAATGAGATGGTTACTTTTTGTCACGGCCGTTCTTTTCTTATTCGTAGCGTGTGGTGGCGCTGAACCGGAAACGGCCGTACCCGACACCACCGCAGATACCATTACCGATCCAGCGGCAGATGAATCGCTCGCCACGCTAACACCCCCACCGCCACCACCAGTCGTCATCGTTGAAGATGCCGGCGCTGCCACAGAAGACGATTCAGCTGCCCCGGCTCCCGAAGTGGTGGACGTGAAAATACGGCCGTGGCCAGCGGACAAGTTCGGCTACGGCGTTCAGATTCATGGCAACGCCACCGTGGGCGATCCGGTTGGAACAATGGACACGGTAAAGAATCAGCTTGGTTTAGGTTGGGCAAAGATGCAGCTGCAATGGTGGCAGGTTCACCCGGAACCGGGCGCTGGCCAATGGTTCTTTTATGATGGTGTCATCAACGAAGCTGCCAACCAAAATCTAAACCTCATGGTAAGCGTTGTTGGCTCTCCTGACTGGACCCGCGCCGCGGCCAATCATATTGGTCCGCCGGACGATTTTAATGAATATGCTCTTTTCCTCACGGAGTTGATCAACCGTTATCCGGGACAAATTGACGCCATTGAAGTCTGGAATGAACAGAATCTGGATCGTGAATGGCAAACGGCGAGCGGCATCAGCCCGGAAGAGTACGTGCGCTTTTTGCAGGTGGCCTATGACGCCATCAAAGCAGCAGACCCGGACATCATTGTCATCAGTGGGGCGCTATCTCCCACTGGCCCTGGCGACTGGGTGCGCTGGGCTGATGATTTTGAGTACATGGATCGGGCATTGGCGGCGGGCATGCTAAGCTATACCGATTGTGTGGGAGCGCATCACAATGGCTACAACGTGCCGCCCGATGTGTTGGTTGAAGACACGAACACGCTGCCAGAATCGCAAACGGCCGTTTTCCGTGGACCATTCGATAACCAATTTACCAACGGGCAGCCCAACCACTTATGGACTTTCAAAAGCACCATCGATGGCTATACGCAGCGCATTGATGCCTATGACCCCAACATGAAACTATGCGTTACTGAGTTTGGCTGGGCCAGCAGCGAAGGTTACGATGCCCCACCAGAGGGGTTTGAATTTGCCCTGGACAATACGTTAGAGGAGCAAGCCGAATATATTGTGCAGGCTTATCAACAAATGCATGATTCTGGGGACGTTTGGCTGACCTTCCTGTTCAATTTTGATTTTGGCAACAAAGGCAGCGGCCCGCAGGATGATCCTGTACCGTACAGCATTATCGATATTAATGGCGTGCCCCGCCCGGCGTTTGGCGCGGTAGCAAATATGGAAAAACCAGATTAACGCAACTGCATTGGCAGTGGAGGCTGGCAACGATCGATTGTCCAGCCTCCGCTGCGCACGGCTCAAATCCCTTGAACGATAAAAAGCCTTTCCTGTCGACAATTACCCTTGTGCTTATTTCGCTGATTTTGGTTGGCTGTGCATCCCAGGCAACTCCGGTGATCGAGGACGTTAGCCCCGCATTGCCAACGACGATGGGAACCGCAACGACAGCTGTTTTGCCCCCACCTGAAGTTGAAGTAGTTGTGAATGGAACGGCCGTACCAACACCCACTCCCGCGTTACCCGCTACCCAGCTTTTCAAATCACCCGAATATGGCGTCCACCTGGTTCAATGGTGGCGGGTCGACGACATTTTCCCCCGTGACTTACAGTTACTGCAAGAGATGGGGTTTGGTTGGGCAAAGCAAGCCTTTGCCTGGCGCGATATCGAAGGGAACGCCAAAGGTGAGTACGATTGGTATCGTCCCGATCGCATTGTGGAACAAGCCAACGAAGCCAATATCAACTTACTCGTACGGCTTGATCATCAACCGTTATGGAGCGTTGAAGATTTGGTTGATAAACCCATCACCCAAAATCAGCCACCTATCAACAACCAGGACTTTGGCGATTTCTGTTTTGCCATCGCCAGCCGCTACCAGGGGAAGATTGCCGCTTATCAAGTGTGGAATGAGCCCAACCTTAGCCGGGAATGGGGTGAACAGTCACCCAGCCCAGCTGAATATACAGAACTGCTGCGCGTTTGTTATGAGGGCATTAAGGCGGCGGATCCAGAGGCCATTGTTGTTTCTGCTGGATTAGCGCCAACCGGAGACCAGCCCCCCCTTGCCATGCCAGATGATGAATTTTTGCAGGGAATGTACGATGCCGGGGCGGCAAACTACTTTGATGCACTCGGCCTGAATGCCCCAGGCTACAAAGCACCGCCAACAATACCGCCAGAAGAGGGACTAAATCCAGAATGGGGCGGCCATCGCTGGAACGTCTTCAGGCACGTGGAAGATATGCGAGAGATGATGGTGGCCAATGGCGACAGCGATAAGCAGGTTGTCATTTTAGAAACGGGCTGGATATTGGCACAGGACCTGCACCCTAGCTACACTTGGCACGGTGTCACCGAAGCAGAGCAGGCAGAGTATCTCGTTGGTGCATACCAGTTTGCTCGCGAAAATTGGCAGCCGTGGATCGGCCCTATCTTCACCATTTACATGGCCGACATTAACTGGACGCCCGAAGAGCATGAACAATATTGGTGGTCAATTGTCTTGCCCGATGGGACGCCGCGCCTCGCCTATTTGGCACTCAAAGCCATGCCCAAATAAGTTATGTTTTGGATACTTGTTTTCTCTTACTGGATTCACCTACTGGCTACAGTTGTCTGGTTTAGCAGCCTGGCAATGATGGCGCTTGCCGCTTTGCCAGCCTTAAGACAGGGCTCTCTGGCGGGGAACAACTGGCTTGCCCTGCAAAAGCGACTGACGCCCTGGGCCAATTCCAGCTTGGTTCTGCTCCTCATTACAGGCTTTGTGCAGATGACCAATGATGCCAACTATAACGGATTTTTGGCCATTGATAACGCTTGGGCCTGGGCGATGCTGGTAAAGCACCTTGCCTTTGTGGTTTTGATAGTTGTGACGGTTTATCTGCAATTTGGCCTGTACCCGGCCGCAGAGCGAATGGCACTCTTGTTAG
>CBDUOF010000075.1:0-16231 GCA_965368765.1 uncultured Anaerolineae bacterium
GGCCAGACTGTAATAGGTGTCGTTGAAATGCGTATCCGGGTTGAGCAGCAAATTGTAATGCAGATACTCTAAATCTAAATCCTGCAATTCGCTTAAAAGCTGGTTACGCCGCAGGGCTTCCTCGGCGGTAGGTTTGGGCATGTGGCTGTTGAGGATGGTAGACGGCCGTTCCTGGCGGATCCGGCTTAAATCATGGCGAATATAGGTGGTCCGCTCGGCCTGCACGCGCTGTCGATTGCTCTTGGCCCAGTCGCGCAAACGCCGGTACAGCTGCTGCCGTGCCGCCATTTCAGCCTGTCGATTAACTTCCGTACTGTTCATATACTCCGCATAAATGCGGTACACCTCATCCTGCAAACCGATGCGCCCACCTGATTTTTGCTTTATGAGCGACATCGACTGCATCGCTGCCAATTCATCTTCAATCTCGGCCAACCGTGCCAAAGCAGGCTGCCAACCTTCCGGCGTATCGGCTGGTTTGCTGTCCAGAACAAAGTGAATTTGCTCGGCTTTAAGTCCTCGCGTGGCGCGCACCAGCGCCTGCAAAATTTGGGAGCGCAGCCCCGGCTGGCTAAACAGCAGCCGCACAAACTCCCCCTCAATTTCCTGCCGCGCTTTCAACATTTCGTTGGATTCAACACCGTCACTGGCAGTACCTGCTTCCTCAACCGTGCTCCCCACGCGATCGTACGCCTGCAGCAGCGAATCTTGCAGCGGCTCGGGGATGGTGCGCCCTTCAATAAGGATGTCGGTGTAAAGGGAAAGGCGAATCGGCTGCCCGCCGCTGTACAAATGCAGCAGCCGCAATTGCTCGTCATCGTCGATCAGCACGTCAAGCGTATCGCTTACATCCTGGGCCAGATAATTTTGCATCCGTTTCTGCCAGTCGTCGCGCAGGGTCATAAAAAAGCTGCGGGTTTCGTCCTCGCCAAACGGTTTCAGGTTGAGCACCGTTAATGTGGTTGGCTTGCGGGCGTTTTTCACTGCTTCATCCAGCATGGAAAAGTACAGCTCCCCCTCTTCTTCACGTCCGGCAATGAGGAGGGTAGTGTTGGGGAAACGGCCGTATTCAATCTGATCCACCAACCATTGCTGCGTGCTAAAGGCAATCTCCTTAGGCTGTAACAAATGGCGCTTGAGCAGCCAGCCAGAGCTTATAATAGAAAGCTGTTCCGTTGTGTCCAGGGGCAGCACCAGCCGGTATAGCTCCGCTGCCTTGTGATAATCTCGCCGAAAATCAATTTCGGCTGCTTCAGTGGCCTTTTGCACCAGTGAATAGGCTGCGCCTGCATCCATTAGCCGCCGCTGTCGCGCCCGCGCCATCTCGTGACGGCTAAAGGCTACCGCCCCGTTCCACGTCTGGCTGCTGCCAATCGTCTCCAGGAAAAAATCTCGCGAATGCAGCCGAATATCGCTGAAGTCCAGCAGGTTACAAGCGATGGCTTTGCTGCCAAAGGATTCGCTCCAATCCTCGGCGGGACGGCCGTATAGTTCCCGCGTCGGCCCATGCCCAATGCGTCGCAGCGCTTCCTCAATCATGCGCGTTTTGCCCAGGCCACCGGCACCGGCAATGAGCACAATGTGGCACTCATTGTTCGTCTGATAAATCGCCTCGCGAATCTGAAGCATCTCCGCACTGCGGCTGACTAATTCTCTCGGTTGGTTGGTGGCTGCCAACAATGCTTCGTCAGGCATGGGCAATCTCCTTAAATATTGACAAGGAACGCAGCGTTATCTGCTGGAGCCACAGTGGTGCACAGAGAGATGCAAGATAGTCTGCGAACGCTGTGCGGCTGTGGTCAACAATCTGCGGAAAAATTCTTAACATGTCGGCTCAATTAACTTTTGCCCCAACGCCGCCCGCAAAAATTGGCGCAGGCCGTCGGTGATCTTGTAGTTGGGGCCGCCAACGTTGGTGATAAACCAATGGTGGTTGAGCAAATTGATCCACTCCCAGGCTTGCGCCAGCGAAATATTCATCAACTGCCCAATCGTATCGGCCGACCAGGTATCGCTGTCGTGGTGAGCCAAGCAGGCCAGCAAATTGATCGTTTCCGCCCCGTTTTCTGGCAGCGCTTCCAGTTCAGACAGTACCGTCATCACTAAATCTGGCTGTAGGGTCACATCCTCTGTGAGTGGATCGGTATGCAAATGCTCGGCCAACAGCATATTTAAGCCAGGGTGATCCCAGGAATAATCGGCCAGGATATATTCGCAGCGGGCCAGATCAAGGGCTGGATTCAGCTTATGCATTTGGTGTAAGCCGAGTTCACGTCCTTGCAGCGTGCCCAGTTCTAGCCGTTGTTCACGCCGTTTGAGCATGAAGGAGCGGATGGGCTGGCTGGTCTTAAGAGTGATGATGAAGCGGATGGCAGGTTGTCGCGCCAGGGGCTCAATCGCCTGCCGCTCAAACAGCCGCCAGGCTGCTTGGGAAAGCAAGTCGCCGCCATCAATGAAGAAAAAGACGGGCTGACCTGGCCAGCAGCGGTGGCAGATATCGTGAGCAACTTTTTCCAGCAGGCTGCTAAATTCCTGCCCCAGATCGAAACCGTAAGCTTGGGGGCAATCCTGGTTTAGCTCAATGAGCAGTTGATTGGCCCAGCTTTGCAGCACGTCGGGCGGCAGCTCGTTTTGGTCACTGCGCGGATTGGAAATGGGCAGCTCAACCAGGTAGGCAATCTGCCCGGCTACCTTAATCTGCTGGAAGCTGTTGTTGATGAACCAGGTTTTACCAATGCCGGGCGGACCGGTGATGGTGAGAAGCTGTTTATCCTTCACCATCCAGGTGCGCAGCTGTGTCTGTTCGGCAGTGCGGCCAACAAAATAGTCTGGGTTGTAGGTTTTGCGCTTGCGAATTAACTGCATGATTACTTCCAGGATGGGCAATTGGGTGTTTGTAAATTCAACCTCAATGACGCAATGACGACACTCATTCCATTCCCCACCTTATTAACATTCGCTGCCAGTCTGCCAAAGTGATCAAAAAAATGTCTGGCGCGTGGTTGGCATGGCTGTCGATGAGGCGGCTGATGGTTTGCAGCAAAAAGCGTGGGGATTGGTGGACATCGTTCTGCAACAGTTTGTTAATTTCGGTGACAACGGCCGTTTCAATGATTGTGTTCAAATTTTCTATCCAGCTACCCGCGGACCGAAAGCGGTTGGACAATAGCTTTTGCAGGGCCTGGGGCTGATTCCAGTTGAGAACGGCCGTAAACAACTCCATCGTT
Source organism: uncultured Anaerolineae bacterium (assembly GCA_965368765.1). Taxonomy (GTDB): domain Bacteria; phylum Chloroflexota; class Anaerolineae; order Promineifilales; family Promineifilaceae; genus Leptofilum. Next base: position 3,228 of record CBDUOF010000075.1, read on the forward strand.
ACATTTTCTTCTACAAAAACATATTCTGTATCTGTTTGAAAGGTTTGGGGGAGAAACAGTTTGTAATAAATTGGCAAGGATAAGTCAGTGAGATCAAATAAAAAGCGGAGCATTTCAGCCATGTCTAGTTCGCTGGGATGGGTGCCGCCGGCGACGTCGATGAGCAGGTAGCTGCGGGCGTAGCGGCACTGTTTTGCCAGCCTGAGCCCTTGCTGAAATTGCTTACGGCCGTTGCCCCTCTTTACCGATCCCGTTTGGCCCAGGTGCTGCTGCAGCACCGCCCGTATAAACTGCCTGCGCCCCGCTGTCAGCGGCGTGTAGCGAATTACAGGCCGATCCCAAACGCGCCACCAGGTAGAAATATCAGTCGTCCCGTCCTCCATGCGCAGCAGTTCACGCCGCAGGGTACGCTGAAATTGGGGAATGTGCTGCTGCCAAAAGCGACCCAGTTCCGCGACAGTTGCCGGTGTCAAGACCTTCTGCAGCTGGTCAAACTGCTCGATTGCCTGCACAAACAAGTCTATTGCCAAAGATTCGGTGAGACGTTGCCAAAGCAACGCTTCGTCTAGGTGGAGCGCTTCCCCCTTGCCCAAGCCCAATGAGACCACCAACGTTTGCTCGGGCATGGCACGACACTCAGCTTCCAGCATGGTTTTTACGGCCGTTTTCCCCGTTCCCGGACGCCCATAAATACAGCTGGGCTGCGGCATTTGCAGCCGCGCCAGCAGCCCTTCAGCATAGGTTTCACCCGAATATTGGAAAGGGGGTGCAACAAAGTAGGAAAAGAATGGCGAGTCTTCCGGATTAATTTGCAGCTCTAATTCGGCCGTTGGCGCGCAAAAGGGATCGTGTTCCAGGCGCAGCGTATCCAGCAAATATCGGGCACGGCGCGAGGTGAGATCGGCCGCAGGCAGATGGGACGTAGCCTGGCTTTTATCGGGATCATTTGTCATGGGCGGTTCTCTGCATCAGGCGCGACTAAATTTAGACAACTTCGTGCGCCTGCTTTTAGGATACCAGCCCGCTGGCTCATGAATCTGACATGAACCTGACAGGACCGGGATGGCAGTAAAACGTGATAAGTGAAAAGTAGCTGGCTCTTTGGCAAACCACAAGAACTCCTGTGACGTAAAAATCGCCAGTTCTCTGTGATTTGCTCAGGTAAAAACCAATTTCCCGCTCATTCTTATTCAAGATTCTTTTCGGTTTTTACAGTTCACCTGTCTCTTCTAGACAAAGTTTTCAAGCCAATAACCCAGATCTCGCTTGTTTTGGATGTAAATATTGGTTTTAGCGATAGGTTCAATAATGCGGCGAATTCGGCCAATGAGGGTGTTGAGATTGGCCTGCGTCCCCGCAATTTGCAGCAATGCATCCGGGGCAGGTTGCCCTTGCAGATCAAATAGCGTGCGCAGCAGCTCAAACGGTTGGCGATCCAGCGTCAGCAGCTGGGGGCCACGCCAGACAGCCATCTGATCTGGTACCAAACGTAGCGGCACGTGCCGCTGGTAGTAGGCCAGTGCAACACTTTTGGCATTGGTGAGCGGTGCCAGGTTGGTTTGCGCCAAATAATGGGTCAGGATGGTTTCTGTCCAGTGCAGCCAGCCAGCGACGGTGGGTGCCTGGTAGAGCGTATTAATTTCCCGATGGGCGCGATTGAGAACGGCCGTATCGGCCAACTCCTTCAGTTCAGACACGGCTCCATCCGTTGCCGCCCGCAAATATCGCCCAATCAGTAGCGAAATGTCTGCCTCGCTCAAGTAAACGGGGATCAGCCGCAAATGCCCGCCAACCCGGTTTTCAATTTGGGCTTGCAGCACAACGCTCCGGGGCAGCACGGCCCGCAGCATCACGCCCGGGTTTTCCAACATGTCCAGCCGAAACAGATCGCTTAGATCCTGCCCGCTTAGCGACGCTTCCTGCTCATTCAGATCGATGGTGATCATGACGCCGCTGAAGCCCAGGGCGCGCACCAATTCCGCCAGTTCGTCGAGTTGGCCACGCACGTCAGTGGTGTGATCGTCACTGGGGTAGATATCGACCACTTCCTCTTTGGCAGGGATGGGAATGGTGGCGTTGGTGGCGCGATTGATTTGTTGCAGCAGCCGGACCAAACTGCGCCTTTCCAAATGTTTTTGTACCAGCCAAATGAGGAATTCTTGCAGCAGATCATGGCAGTTGTGGAAGCGGGCTGGCTCACGATGAAGCAGGCGGACAATCTCGCTGGCGGTGGCAGCCATTATTTGGCTAACGTGACGCCGACCCGGCAGCCAGGGGTGCGACCCGTTGGGCCAGTTTTGTACCGGGTATGGCACATGGAGCACAGCATCGGCCGTTTCGTGGAGCAGCGTTTGCAGCGCAACAGATTTGCCCGAGCCAGCTTCACCCATAAGAATGACCGAGCCAGAAACGGCCGTAAAATCCCGAATGGCATCGGTTCGCACAAAGCAATCTTGCCACCATCGCACCGCCTGCGTAGGGGTGAAGGCGTTTGCTGGTAAGAAGGGCCACTGTTCGTACTGCATCATTAAATCGCTACCTGGTTTAGACTGGAATGGCATTGTAACAAAAAGACGGCTGTGCGTATACTGCTTTAGGGCAAACAGCTCCCAAAAATTTGCAAACAAAGGCAAATCGTGTAGCGTCGGCAGCCTAACGTATCTGCCACGCTATCAAAATTCCCTGCGCCATCAGTTGTGCCTCAAACTGAATTATGTTAATATCATCTCCTGTTCAACCATGCCACCTGCGAGAGAGAAAATCGATGAGTGACTTGAATACAGAACGTGCAAAAATATTGGGAAACCTGGTGAAAGAAGCCAGAGAACATTTTGGTCGTACCAAAAAAGAGTGTGCGGCCGTTTTAGGAATGAAACCGGCGACCTACACGCAGGTTGAATCAGGTGATTACGCCATTTCCCTGCCTCAATTGGAAGCCATTGCCCTTTTCCTTGGCATTCCAATGGGTTATTTCTGGGGCAGCGAACCGCTCAAAGTTGAATCAGAGATCGATTTTGCCAGCTTGATTGATCTGCGCCACCGCGTCATTGGCGTGTTGTTGAGCCAACAGCGCTTGCGCACCCGCCAGTCGTTGGCAGAGATGGCAGAAGCCTTAGAAATTGACGAGGCACTGCTCAAATCATACGAGCTGGGCGAAGAACCTATTCCTTATTTTCATCTAGAAAAAATTTGCCAACATCTTGACGTTTCTGTGAACTACTTCCTGGATGATTTGCACGGCCCTTTGGGCAAGCACGAAGCCAGGCAGAAACTAGAGCGTCAATTCGGCCGTATGTCGGCGGAAATGCAATCTTTCTTGATCAACCCCGTAAACGTCAGCTATCTGGATACCGCCAAAAAGCTCAGCGAGATGGACGTGGCGCGACTGCGTCAGGTAGCAGAAAGCTTGTTGGAAATCACCTACTAATTACCCAATTACAAGTGCCTACCTGTAATTGCGTGATAATGTAATTGGGTAATTGACCCAATGTCTTCTTCTCCCACTCCCCAAGATTTAAAAGCAGAAGCCATGCGTCTATTCCAGCAAGGTGCCCGAAATAAGGCCCTGGCTCTGTTTGAGCAGGCAGCACAGGGGTTTGCCGCCCAGGAAAACGTCGGAGAACAGGCGGAAATGCTCAATAATATGGGCGTGATTCTACGGGTAAACGGGGAAATGGCGACGGCCGTCGCTACGCTCACACAAGCCACCAACCTCTTTGCCCAAATCGGGGACTCGAGCCGCCAGGCCCAGGCATTGGGCAATCTGGGTGACCTGTACGCCAACCAGAAAAAGTATAAGGAAGCCGCTCGCCACTACAGCGACGCTGCCGCTCAATTTGCCCAAAGTAACGAAAAAGAAAAACAGGCCCAGGTTTTGCGTGCCCTGAGCCTGATGGAACTCCGACGGGGTCAATATATGACCGCCATCATGCGCATGAATGAAAGCTTACAAGCACGCCCCCGCTTATCACTTCCTCAACATTTGTTCAAGTGGCTGCTGCGCTTTGCTTCCCGCCTGCTGCGCGGTGAGTAGTCGCTGATCTATTACGGGCAAGGGTACGTTCGTTTACCCATTCGTCCTTACTGTTCACCAAGCGAAGTCCGCTGCGTCAGATTAAAGCCCACAAACGGCCCCAGCCAGCCACAGGGCATCACCAGAAGGGCCAGCCAGCCAAAGGGACCACTCTGCAAAAAGTGCTCAGGGGCCAACAGGGCATCGCTTGGGTTGAGTCCAGCGCTGGATGCCAGCGAGAGGAAGAGGGATTGACTCAAGAGCAAGACCAAAAGCGTAACGGCCGTTACCAACAAACGTTGATTCCAGGTTTGCAGCCGCCACGCTGAAAAAGCAGCTACCATGACAATGGACCAGCAAATCATATAAAGTGTGGGCATCAGAAACCTCCTATCAACTCATCGGTCTTTATTGGGTCAGTTAACTTCAGACAGCGTACCTTTTTCTGCGGCGGGTTTGCTCAATGGTTGGGAAACGGCCGTCTAACGGCTCCCCCACGCTGTCTTCCTAAAACGATTCTGTTCAGCCAAAAGTTCCCGCAAATATTTTTGTAGGCTAAAATAAGGAACGGGAAGCACAAGTTACCTGCTCCCAAGACACGACAGATTTTGCTGATTGACCAGATCGACCCCTGCGTCAATCAGCAACCAACTAAACTGGAGAAAATTATGACCCTAGGCGAGATAGCCCCCGATTTTGAACTTATTTCCGACGAAGGCAGCTCCGTCAAACTGTCCGACCTGCGCGGCCAAAAGGTGGTGCTGTTCTTCTACCCCAAGGCCGATACGCCCGGCTGCACCACCCAGGCTTGCGGCTTCCGCGACAACTGGCCGCTCATCGAGGCGGCTGGGGCAACGGTGTTGGGCATTAGCCCAGATGCGCCAGAAACGTTAGCCAAATGGCGCGCCAAGCAGGCTTTCCCCTACAATTTGCTGTCTGATCCAGCGCATGAAGTTGCTGAAAGCTACGGCGTTTGGGGCGAAAAAAAGCTGTACGGCCGTGCCTACATGGGCATCATCCGCAGCCATTTTGTCATTGATGAAGACGGCCGTTTTGCCGACATGCAGGTAAAAATCAGCCCGAAAGACAGCGTGGCCAAAGCAGTAAAATTTATTGGCACCTAAGGTAGGTTGCCTACGAAACGAATTGGCTTTCAACCAACCGATCTACTATCAGTTTTGAGGATTAACGCCACAACAATGAAACGATTCCTCATTCTCCTCCTTTTAACGATGGCGCTGTTGCCGGGCTGCAGCACGGTGGAAGAATCCGTGCTCCGAGGACGGATACTGCTTTGGCATGATTGGGGTGCTGAGGATACGGCCGTACTCGATGAGCTGCTGGCAGGCTTTACTGCCCTAAACCCGGATGTGCGCGTGGTAACGGTGGCTGTGCCGCAAGGCACGCTCCGTCAGCGCTATGCAGAAACCGCCACGCTGGGTCTCGGCCCCGACCTTCTAATTCTTTCCGACGACGATGTGCGCCCGCTGGTTGATGCGAATCTGCTCCGCCCCATACAGGCCGAAGCCGCAAACACTGAAAAATTCCTTCCCACCGCGCTTGACTCATTGCGCTACCAGGGCAATTTATACGGACTGCCGCTTTCGCTGCGGCCCGTGGCGCTTTACTACAACCCAGAGAAGGTGTCCGAGCCAGCACAAACACTGGAAGGGCTGCTGCAGCAGGCAAGGGCGGGGCAAACTGTTGCCCTAAACTCGCAGTTTGTAAGCTCGTTATGGGGATTAACTGCATTTGGCGGCACGCTTTTTAATGCAGAAGGGCAAGTAGTGCTAAATCAGGGTGGCTATACCAATTGGCTAAGCTGGTTAAAGACAGCCCAGGAGCTGCCGGGAATCATTCTGGATCGAAACGATGAAACCTTGCGCAATTTGTTTAGTTCTGGGCGAGCCGCCTATTACGTAGGCAGCCCACTGGCACTGCCAGATTTGCGCGCGCAGCTAGGCGAGGCACAGGTTCGGGCGACCGAACTGCCATCGGGGCCCAACGGGCCAGCGGGACCGTTGCTACAGGTAGAAGCCATTCTATTTAATCAGGCGTCCTCAACGCATCAAGCGGAGCTGGCCCTGGCACTGGCCAACTATCTGACCAATGCCGAGCAGAATGCCCGACTGATGCGTGAGACAGGCCGCGTGCCAGCCAACCTGCGCGTCCGCGTCGATCAGCAAGCATTTCCCGTTATTGCTGGATTCGTGGCACAGGCGCGAACGGCCGTTGCTGTTCCACAACTACCCCAAATGGAAACATTGGTTGCTGAAGGGGATGAAATGCTCCGTGGCATACTCACCGGGCTTGTTGATGTGAATGAAGCAGCCAGCCAGCTCGCCCAAACCGTAAATGACCAATTTGGGTTTGAGACAGTCCCCACTGCTCTAGGCGCGGCCAACTGCAACACGACTGGCACCTTGACTGTTTGGCACGTTTGGCCCGGCCAGGCAGAAGCGCTCCTCACGCAGATTGCCACTGACTTCATGACGCAATGTGAGGACACTTCGATCCAATTGCTCTATTTCCCGACTGACATGTTGCTGGCTCAGCTGTATGAGAGAGATGGGGTGCAGCCTGCCCCCGACCTGATTTTGGGACCTAGCGCCTGGGCACAGGCGCTGGTTAATGACGGGCTGATTGCCTCGTTAAGCGGGCGCGTCGAGACAGCAGTGCTGCAACGCTACGTGGCGCAAGCGCTTAATACCCTAAATATAGACGGGCAGTTAGTCGGATTGCCCATCAGTTTGAATGTGTCCGCCCTCTATTACAACAGTGATGTGGTCAGCAATCCCGCAAGAACAGTGGATGATTTGCTCAATGAGGCGGCAGCAGGGCATAAAGTAGCTCTTCCTTTAGGATTTGAAGCTGCCCATTGGGGCGTATCCTCCTTTGGCAGCACTTTGTTTGATGATAACTATCGGCTAACACTGGCAGATTCTGGCTTCATTTCTTGGCTAACCTGGCTTCAAGAAGCACAAAGCCAACCCGGCATGGTGTTTTCGGGCGATGATGCAATTTTGCAGGCACTGTTTTCCTCCGGTGCCGTGGCCTATTATGCCGGGTCGTCGCGGCGACTGGATACGCTGCAGGACGCTCTGGGTGCAGAAACGGTGCGCGTGACAGAGCTGCCTGCAGGGCCAGGCGGGGCGGCTGCCCCGCTTTTAAGTACCGATGCTTTTTTCTTTGGCAAGACAACCACAACGGCGGGTAGTGAACTGGCTCTGGACTTTGCCTTGTTTGCTTCGGCCGTTGACGCGCAAACAACCTTAATGACACAGGCACAGATCATCCCGGCCAATGTTAACGTGGATAGCTCTGGCTACCCGGCGATTGCAGGTTTTTTGGCGCAGGCACAAACGGCCGTTATCTGGCCCCAGGTACCACAAATTACGGCCGTTCAGCGGCAGGGCCAGCAACTGTATGAAAGCGTTGTGTTGCGCCAGCTTCCAGCCGCAAGCGTCGCCTGCGACTTTGCGATCAGCGTCAATGAGATCAACGGGTTTCCGGTCGATGAAACAGGCTTGCCAGACATTTGCCTGGCAGCGAATAGTGAAATATCGAATGAGTAAGGGGATTTAATGGCGCGAGATCCACGCTTACAGCTTATATTGGAGCAGTTTGAGATTATTCTGATACTGCTGGAGCGGCCCGTAGTGCAGCAGCAGCTGGCACTGCTGGGCCTGGTTTTGCTGCTGGCCTGGCTGGTGGCAGCAGGCTTACGACAGCTGGTGCGACAGGGCGTGCCGTCCTGGCATCGTCGGCTTGGCGAGCAGCGTTCGCAACGTTTGCAGCGTGGCCTGACGGCAGTGGCCCAGCTCTATTATCCTGCAGCGGCGCTGCTGCTGCTGCAGGTGACCATTTGGATACTGCAAGGTTTGGAACGGCCGTTTGGCCTGTTGGATGGAGCAACTGGATTGGTGCTGGTCCTGCTCCTCTATCGGTTATTGGGGGCTGCGCTGTATGCCTCCTTTGCCGAGCCACGTGCCCGCACCTACGACAGACGCATTCTTACTCCACTCTATTTCTGGCTGCTGTTAAGCATTCTGGTGAGCGGGTTTGTCGAACTGACCGTGCTGGCTCAGATTGAGTTGTTTACCCTGTTTGAAACGACAGTAACGCTGGGTCGGCTGGTGCTAACGACCGTTGTCATCTACCTGGTGCTCGTCCTGGCCTGGCTGCTGCAAGACTTACTGCGCAAGGTGGTGATACCGTATACCAACGCTGATGTGGGCGTCACGAATTCTGTGCTGACGCTCAGCCGCTATACGTTTATTCTCATTGGGATTTTGGTCGTGATCAGTACGTTGGGGGTCGATTTATCCACCCTGGCCCTGATTGGAGGTGGGCTGTCTATTGGAATCGGCATCGGCTTACAGCAAATTGTCTCCAACTTTATGAGCGGCATTGTCCTGCTGTTTGAGCAATCTTTGCGGCCGGGAGACGTTATTGAGCTCAATGGGGAGATTGGGGTTGTGGAAAAGCTCAATATTCGCTCAACAATTATACGGACCAATGACAATGTGGAAGTGGTGGTGCCCAACGAGCAGTTTTTCACCACGCAAGTAACGACCTTTACTCGCTCAGACAATCTGACTCGCATCAATTTGACGCTGGGCGTTAGTTACAGCAGCGACCCAAAGGAAGTGCGGGAACTTTTGATGGAAACGGCCGTTAAACATGGCCTGGTTCGCAAAGACCCGCCGCCAACCGTCTATTTCAACGGCTTTGGCGAATCCAGTCTGGAATTTCGGCTGGCGGTATGGATCGACCAGCCAAAGCGGGCACCACGGGTGCGCAGCGACCTCTTTTTTATGATTTGGGAAACATTTGAGCGGCACGACATCAACATTCCCTTCCCGCAACGCGATCTGCATTTGCGCGATGGTTGGCAAGATCTCTTACGAGACTAAAGCCATTTCTTTCTCTTAAAATATAGCAGCATCGCAAAGCTCAGTAAAAGCATGACAAGCCACACAACAAAATATCCCCAACGGAATTGCAGCTCCGGGATGTATTGAAAGTTCATGCCATAGAGACCCGTAATAAAGGTCAGGGGAATAAAGATTGTAGAGATAATGGTAAGCACCTTCATAATCTCATTCATCTTATTGCTAATGCTAGAGAGGTAGATGTCCAGCAAGCCCGAGACAATATCACGATACGTTTCAACCGTGTCGATGACCTGAATGGTGTGTTCGTAAACATCCCGAAGGTAGATAAGTGTCCCCTGTTCAAATTGCGAAAAATCACCTCGCTGAAGACCGCCAATTATCTCCCGCAACGGCCAGACGGAACGCCGTAAGAAGAGCATCTCGCGCTTAAGCGCATGGATTTTTTGTAAGGTTTCCGAGTCTGGATCGGTCACTAATTCATCTTCGATAGTTTCGATTTGCTCGCCTGTATTCTCAAGTATCACATAGTAATAATCAACAACGGCATCCAACATTGCGTACGCCAGATAATCAGCACCCCGTTGGCGGATACGCCCTTTGCCGGTGCGAATCCGCTGGCGTAGGGAATCAAAAATATCTTTTTCCTGCTCCTGAAAGGTAAGGACAAAACCTTGCCCCAGGACAATGCTAATCTGCTCAGTTTCTATCTTTTGGGCAACCTCATCCCACTGAATCATTTTCAGAATAAGATAAAGGCAGGCATCGTGCTGATCAATTTTTGGCCGCTGCTCTGTATTTAGAATGTCTTCCAACAACAAGGGATGCATGCCAAAAATTTCGCCGATCTCGGCGATCTGTTCTGTGTCATGCAGGCCCGCAACATTGATCCAGCTTACGGGATCCCCTTCCCTGGCACGGACAAGTTCAGCATTATCGGCCGTTTGGCGTACTTCATAAAAGTCGTTGGTGTGGTACTCAATGACAGAGACTTGGGTCTGAACCATTTTCTGTTGGCCCACATGAACCATCGAGCCAGGAGACATCCCAACGGTTTTTGTCATTCGGCTAAATCGCTTCCATTTCATACGTTTCAATTCCTTCCATAAATGGGACATTCCCTAGGGAATCAGCTTGTCGCGTCGTACAGATATAGGCCGCAAAGATAGTTTATGGCTCGACTGTCACCAAATTCGGCAGCAGGAAACGGCCGTCTACCGCCACATCCCCTGCCCCATCCAGTACAGTCAGACGATCAAATTGCCCTGGTGTGGGTTCGCTATAAAAACCTACTGCCAACTGGTAACTGCCCGGCGGCACGTTTGCCAGCGACAGCGTCAATCTGTCGGACACGACCTCGCCCACTGTCCATTGGCTGGTGGGATAGCTGCCGTAGCGCGGTTGGCTGTCGCTCTGCACCAGTGGCGCACTGCCCGCCTCTGGGTCCAGCAGATGGACAAAGCGAACGTAGTCGGTTTGTCCGTTGGCCAGCGCCTGCCACAGCAGCGTCACGTCCAGCTCGCCAGCAGTTTGGTTGAGTTGGTAGCCTTGCAGCTGTATTTGCTCACCAAAAACGGCCGTTTCGTGCACAATGTCCTCAGGCAGCTCAAACGATGGTTCCGTTGGCCGAAAGACAAGGCGTGAATCAACCTCGGTCAGTTCGCCCAGGCGTCGCGTGAGAATAGCAACCTCCGGTTGTTCCACATCGTAAAGCTGCGCCACAAGGACAAACGGCCGTTCATGCCCTTCTTCCGCTGGCGGCAGCGGCACGGCAAGCCAATCATTGACCCATTCCCCGGCGGGCCAACTGCTGCTGGGCAAAAAACCATAGCCGGGCTGCTCATCGACCAGCCGCAAAAAGCGTCCCTGGGCATCGGTTAGGCGCAGGGCGACGTTGTAATTTTGGCTGATCGGCTGCGGCGTGAACCAGGCCAGCTGCACTGCCAGCTGATCTGGCGTTCGCTGCTGGGCGTCGACGGCCTGCACCGCCAGTTGATCCATTTCAGCCAGTGTGGACCCAGAGGAGGCTATGCGCACCGGCTGCAAAAATAGCGCGTTCCGGCTGTTGCCCGCTGGCGTTAGGGGACGGCCGTTTGCCATTGTCAACTGAGGCACAAATAGGCCCGCTGGCGCATTTTCTGGCAAATGCAGGGTAAACACGGTTTGAAGCGCGTCCCCGACCACCGTTTGCTGGGCAATCGGCGGGGGCAATGGCTCTGATTGCCAATTGATGGCTGGTGCGTAAAGCGCCAGCGTAACCTCTTCTGCTGGTGGCACTGCCCAGTCAAGCTCTATGCGAATTGTTTCCCCAGGCTGAGCGGCCGTTTGCGGCAAGGTCGCGCCCATTAAGACCGCGCCGGAGCTAAACGGCACTCCCTCTGGATTGGGATGGAGGAAGCCCATCTGTACAAAGTCCCAGGTACGCAGCCTGGGCGCAGCCACACTCTCTGGCCACAGGCGCAAACCAGCCGCCAGCAGCAGCGCCCCCGCAAGCGCCAGTCCAGTTTTGCGATTCAGCCAGCCACGGTTTGGCTGCAGGAACCCAAGCGTCAGCAAAATGGCAGCCAATGAAACCAACTCAGCCACCAGTCGCACCGGCGTATGACGCAGCCGCAATTCAATATCATGTTCCCCCGCTGGCACGTCCAGCTCAATGAAGCCACTGCCCACCGACGGTCGTATTGTCACTACCTCGCCATCCACCGCCGCTTGCCAGCCCGGCCAATGCATTGTGGGGAAGATGAGTGTACTGGGAACGGCCGTTTGCACCGTCCAGCGTTGGCGTATGGTGCGCTGATTTTCCAGTGAAGCCGATAATAACTCGCCAGAAATCGGTGTCACCTGCCAGCGGTTGCCTTGGTTGAGCCAGCGACTGGTGAAAGGGCGAGGCTGCACGGTCGGTGGCAAATATTCAAAGCTAATCGTCGTGCCGATATTGCCCGTGAACCATTCATACTGCGCCAATGATTCGGCCGTCACGTCTGTATCAGACAGCAGCAAGTAATCGGGGCGCAGCTGACCCAGGCTACCTACGAGCAACAGCGCAATCAGCGGGGGCACCCACCTTTGGGGTTTGGGCAGCGCCACGGCCAACGCGCCCACCACCAACGCCCCGCCAAACGCCTGTACAGACAAGAAACGCCAGGGAAATTGGGTAAACGCAAGCAGCGGCAGATGCTCCCACAACAAAGCCGACAGGGGTGTCAGCATGAAGGTGCTGACCAGCAGTGTTAGCAAAATGTATAGCGCTGGAGTAGCCACAGCACTTCGTTGTTTGCCCCATAGCCACAGCAAGCTGAACAGCCCGGCAATGAGAACGGCCGTTTGCCCCAAGCCCATCTGAAACGCTTCCCGATCAACCACCCCATAATCAACAAAAAAGGAAGATTGAACCAGGGGGAAATCGGCCGTGCCTAAAAAATGGTTGCTGTAATGAAAATAGCCACTCGTCACCGTCTCTAGCTGCGCCAAAGATTGCTCCGCCAGGGCTGGGATGAAAAACCAGGCAGCGAGGGCGAAGGCAAGGAGGAGACCAGAGATTAGAGATGGGAGATTGGAGATTGGAGATTGTTCTTTTCTCTCTGCCCTCTGTGTTCTCTGTGGCAAAAATGTTTTCAGCAGCAGGTAGAGTAGTAAAAAAGGCGAAAAGATCAGGGCAGAAATGTTGTGACTAAGAATAAGGGCGGCGTAAGCCAGTGCAAACAGAGCAATGTGCCGCCGCCCGCCGCTAAACAGTCCGTCTGCGGCCACAATGACCAGCGGATAAAAAGCCATCGCCCAAAACTCTGCCAGTGAATCACCACGCACATAAACGTTAACCAGATGAAAGGGCGCAAAGGTGTAGGCTGCTGCAGCCAGCAAGCCAGCCCAGCTGTTGGCAAACCAGCGCCGCGCCAGGGTAAACATGCCCCAGCCCGCTACCAGATAACCCAGCAAATGTGACAGATGAATTGCCCGCACAAAGCTGAAGCCGAGGAGGCGAAATAGAAATGTTATGTAAACTGAGAGGGGGGCATAAAAGTTGTAGAACGGGTAGCCGTAGCCGTAGTTGGCATCTGGCATCCAGCGCACCGGGAAATGGCCATCGAGAACGGCCG
>CBDUOF010000076.1:0-16159 GCA_965368765.1 uncultured Anaerolineae bacterium
CTGAGCGATAAAGCGCAGAGCATTGTTGTCGGTTGACAACACCAGGCCGTGCAGCCATTCTCCAATAGTGGGCGGCACCCAGGCCATCAGCAAAAAGGCGGTAAAGATGGATAGCGGGATAGAAACGGCCGTTACCAATGTCGCCTGCCAACTGACCTGATATTTCTTGCCAATACGGCCGCTCAGGAAAATCAGAATGACGATCACGGCAAAGACACCGCCCAAGGCACCCTCACGGGAGACGCCTGCAATCGAATCTTCAATAAACGTCGCCTGTTCAAATACCAGGTTGGCCGCAATGCCATCGTTGGCAGCGGTAAACGCATCCAAACTGGCAAATACATCCTTGGCTACATTCACGGTGTTGGCATCGCCCCCTTTGTAAATGCTAATCAGCACGCTGGGGTTGCCGTCGGTGCGGGTGATGGATGCTTCCGGGATGAAAACTGCAATGTCACCCTGAGCAATACCCGCCAGCCGCGCTGCCAACTCGGTATCAAACGCCTCGGGATAACTTTCCAGCATGAAGGTCAACGTTTCTGGCGCAAAAAGCTCTAAAACCACTGGCGACAGATTTTCAACAAACTCTTCTTCATTGTTTGCCAGGAATTGGATCACTTCTGGCGTAAGGGCAGACATCCATTCCGCCGGGTTTTCTACGTTTGGTGCTGTGGGGAAGAAGTTTAAGAAGTTGGCCGCACCGGGGACAAACTGATTGTTTAGCAGGTCAGCAGCGGTTTGGAAAAGGGATGGCTCGCCTTCTGGGCCGGGTTCTAACCAGATGCCGCTGAGCTCCGGAGCACCTGCGGCCAATTCGGCGGCGGCGGCGGCTTCAGCCACAGCCAGAGCGCCCGTACCGCCAAATTCAGCGGCGAGTTCATCTAGTTCGGCACGCAATTCTGCTGGCAGGGTCTCGACAAATTCAGCAGGCAGCAGCCCAAGGACTTCTGGTTGTAACAGGCGTAAGTTGTCCGGCGTGAGCAGCTGTAAGACCTGGATGCCTTGTGGCCCTAATCCGCCGAACAAACGGATGAGGTCGGGCGTGATGTCCTGAGCATTTTCTATTTCTAGACCCGCCTGGGATGCACCTTGAATGAGTAAATCGGGTAAGCGGGCAGGGTCTACCGGTTCTACCTCAACTTCTTCAATGGGTTCACCTTCGGCAACGGCCGTTTCCGCCAGAAACTGCGCATTGGCAATAACCACATTGGCAACTGTCTGCTGCAAAGCCGGGTCCAGCTGGGCTATAAACGGTTCTGGCACTGCCGCCAAAGTGTCTGCCGGGAATGCCAGCAAAAGCTCTGGGGTAAGGTCGGCGAGCAATTCGGGGGCGACAGTGGCCAGCAGACCCAGCGCATCGGCTGGAATATCTGCAGTGGTTGCGATGGGAAAGCCGGAAGCTGTCGCGGTGGCAATCCACGATTCTGGCAGATCAACCGGTGTCGGTGCGATGCCATTGGCTGCATTTTGAATGGCGACGAGCTGGGCCAACAGGTCTGCATCCAATGATTCACCAACCACGGGCAGCGCTACGGCCGTTACGTCCGGTTCCAGAGCCCGCCACATGTCCGGGGTGAGTTCAGCCAGCTGCTCGGGTGCAAACCCAATGATACCCTGCATAAATTCGGCCGTCAGGTCGCTGGTGTCGGTAATAACTTGCCCCAGTTGGGCGGCTCCGGCAATCCAGGTTTCTGGCAGCGGCACGGGGGTGAATTCGGGGACGTCGGCGTTGGCAACGGCCGTTGCCAAATATCTGGTCGCATAGACATTAAGATTGGTTAAGGTTTGCACCATGCCTTCATCCAGCGTCGCCAAATATTCTATTGGCAGCACCGCCAACTGCTCTGGTGAAAAGGCCAGCAGCAGTTCGGGCGTCACGTCTTCGAGCAGTTCTGGACCAACAGCAGCTAACTGTGCCAATTCTTCTGAAGAAATGTCAGCCGTAGTGACCCAGGATTGCCCGCTTGTCCAGCTTTCTGGCAGGGCAACTGGCTCTGGCAAGGTGCCTGTAGCGGCATTTTGAAGGGCGATAAGCTGGGCTAACAAGAGGGGATCGAGTGTATCGGCCACCACAGGCAAAGCGATGGCGGTTACGTCTGGTTCTAGCGCACGCCACATGTCAGGCGTAAGTTCAGCCAACTGTTCCGGGGCAAAACCAAGGATGCCCTGCATGAAGTCGGCCGATAGGTCACTGGTGTCGGTAATAACCTGGCCCAACTGGGCGGCACCGGCAATCCAGGTGTCTGGCAGCGGCACGGGTTCGACGCTGGGCAGGTTGGCGATGGGTTCCGCTTCAACAGGCTCCGGGTCCGTACTTTCGACGGGCTCAGCTTCGGCCGTTGGTTCAATGGTGGGTTCTACCTCGGCAACTTCATCTCCTGCAGACAGAGCAGCAACCGCTTGCTCCACGTTATATTGGCCCACGCCACCAAATTCGGCTGCCAGAACATCCAGTTCAGCCACCAAGTCCGGGTCGAGTCCATCGAGATATTCCTGCGGTAGGTAGGACAATGCCTCTGGCTGAATGTAGACAAGCAGGTCTTTTGGTAGCAAATTTAGAACGAGTAAGACCTGATCGGCCGCATTTTCAAAACGTGTCAGGCTGCGCAGCAGATCGGCATCGATTTCCTGCGCATATTCAATTTCAACGTCCAGGACGCGTGCTCCCTGCACGACAGTGATTGGCAGGCGTCCAGGGTCTTCATCTACGGCCTCGGCGTCGTCTGGGGCGGCTTCCACGACGACTTCTTCCGGCAGTTCCTGACCGCCGCCAATCTGCACCTCACTGACGTCGCTTAGCCCGGCCAGCTGCGGCTGGAGGTCAGCTTCAACCAATGCTTTGAGCTCGCTCAGTGAGATATCGGCTGAGGAGACGCTGGCAACAACGACGGGCAGGTCGCTCAGACTAAAGTTAAGGACGTTTGTGTCGGCGGATTCGGGCAGGTTAGCATCGTCAACGGCCGTTTCAATATCTGCCAATAATCGATCTTGATCTAAGCCAAAGTCGTAGCGCACAATAACAACGGCAAACCCATTGTTCGTGGTCGACTCTACATTGAGTACACCTTCGACAACAGCCAGCTTTTCCTCCAGCGGAATTGTGATTTCGTTCAGGACGTCTGCCGATGATTCGCCATCGGGATATTGGGCAATAACAATCGTCTGGGGAAACTCGACGCGGGGCAGCAGCTCCAGATTGAGCTGGGTTGCCGAGTAAATACCCAGGCCGAGGACAACGGCCGTTAAAACGATGGTGATCCAGCGAAACCTCAGCGAGAGGCGCGTGATTTGGTCAAAAAAGGTTGAAAGCATAAGTTAGTCTCCTACGAAATTACGGCCGTTAATCAGTTTGTTGGGCCGAATCTTGGATATGATTTCTATTGTTGTTAACGACAAAAGGTGCAAAAACGGTTTGTAGAATGACCAAACCGTTCTGTAGATCTTCTAAATTAGTTGCGGGAATGGAGGCAAGCTGCTCCGCTACCTGCCCAATGAGCTTTTGGCCAATTTCCTCTACTAGGCTTTGGCCTGCGGGAGTTAGTGCCAGCATGACGACGCGCCGATCCTGCTGTGAGCGCTGCCGCTCGACCCAGCCGGCTGCTACCATTTTGCTCATTGTGCTAGACATGGTTGGCAGGCTGACCCCGTGCAGCTCAGCCAGCTCACTGAGGTTGCACGACTTTTGCCCCAACAGCGTCAGAGCGCCAAGCTGGGGTGCCAAGAGCGGTGTATCGGCGTGTCTCAGCTCTGCTGCCAGAAAGCGCATAATAGACGGGATGATTTGCAGGATTGACAAGGCAATCTCGTGACGATTGATTTCCATAAGATATTATTTTTGGTGCTGTAGGGAAACGGCCGTGTGGTATTCCAATTCCCGCAATGAGACAAATAGTTAGCTGGCCTAATCATTAGGCCAGCTAATTTTACGCCACAACTAGAAAAATCGTCAAGCCAGCCAAAGCGAACGTTGGTCATAGGACTTGGCGCTGCGCTTGTTTGACCTCAGGGTAGTTGATGTTGCCGGGCCTTGCCGAGGCGAACTTTGCTGGACAGTAAAATTGTGGAGTCAGCCTAATGGGTTACTGGCCGCGCAGGAGTAAACGCATCTCATTTACTTTTGAACTGGCCGAATTGTTGCCACTTCTTGCCAAAAAAGATAAAACTCTAACACAATTGCATATGGGATCGATAGCGCACGGCCCGTCGGAAAGAATCAGTAAGTTGTAATTAGATGAATCTGATTAACTGAAAGCTGATTTTCTAAAAACGGGATACGCGGAGGAGGTTCTCCACTTCAGGTGGATGCTAACGAGCAACAGGTAAGTTATTGCTCGGAAAAGCGAGAGTTCAGCGGATGCCTCCCAGGGTTGGTCAAATCCTGTGTCGAATGGTGCAGCACGTGTGGCTGCATTGTGTAATCAGTCTGTCATACTGTTTCCCCGACAGGCTGACGATTCCCTTCAAGCGAAAGCGATAGGTTAAACCAGTTGGGAAACCTGCTGAACAAAGCGTATCGCATTGACCGAACAATAATCTTAGAAGGGACGACCTCCATCTTTTGGCAATTGTATTTGGAAGCGTTCGCCTGTGGGTACGCCTGGCGTTGTGTCATGCTGCCTGCAACTACGGTTCATCACTGAGATAGCTTCACATGAGTTTCTTATTGATGAATCTTCCGAGCGGAGGTAAAACGCTTATGTGTGGCATTGTAGGATATGTTGGGTCGCGTCAGGCGGCAGACGTTGTATATGGTGGTCTAAAGCGGTTAGAGTATCGTGGCTATGATTCAGCCGGGATAGCTGTGTTAGACAAAAACGGGCAGATTGTCATTCGGCGTGATGTTGGTAAGCTGAATAATTTGGGGACGCTGCTGGGTGAATCGCCGTTGAGTGGGGAGATTGGCATTGGGCACACCCGCTGGGCGACGCATGGCGAACCAAGCCAGCGGAACGCACACCCACACGTGGGTATGAACGGCCGTGTTGTTGTGGTTCACAATGGCATTGTGGAGAACTTCTTGCCCTTGCGCGAGGAGTTGGCGGCAGAAGGGGTGCAGTTTGCCTCGGAAAAAGATACAGAAGTCATTGTGCAGTTGGTGGAGCGGTATTTAGAAAGTGGCCTGGATTTTGAAACGGCCGTACGCCAGGCCCTCGCCCAACTAGAAGGTGCCAACGCCGTGGTCGTGATGAGTGTGGCGCAGCCAGACCAACTTATTTGTGCCAGACTCGGCAATGCCGGTGGCATCACCCTGGGGATCGGTGACGATGAAATGTTCATCGCCTCAGACATTCCCGCGATTTTGGAATACACGCGCCAAATGGTTTTCCTGGAAAATCGACAGGTGGCAATTATCCACCGGGACGGCTTTCAGCTAACTGATCTGGCTGGCAATGCCATCGAGCCTGAACTGCATATCATCAACTGGGATCCGGTGAGTGCAGCAAAGGGCGAATTCAAGCACTTTATGCAGAAGGAGATTCACGATCAGCCCCAGGCACTGATTGACACCATGCGAGGGCGGGTGAATTTTGAAAAAGGAACCATTACGCTGCCTGAGATGAACTTGACGGCCGAATTGGTCAACTCGCTTAACAAAATCATCATTGTGGCCTGCGGTACCAGCTATTACGCTGGCCTCATTGGTAAATTTATGATTGAGGCATTGTCACGGATTCCGGTGGAAGTGGAGTATGGTTCTGAATTCCGCTACTACGATCCGATTCTTGATGAGAAAACGGCCGTGCTTGCCATTACTCAATCTGGTGAAACGGCCGATACGCTGGTTGCCAGCGAACAGGCCAAGGCAAAGGGCGCGACCTTGTGGTCAATTGTCAACGTTATTGGCAGCCAATCGATGCGCATCTCCGATGGGTATATCCCGATGCAGGCCGGGCCCGAAATTGGCGTGGCCAGCAGCAAGGCATTCACCACTTCCCTGGCCGATTTGTATCTGCTAGGTTGCGTATTGGGCGAACTGCGCGGCACGATTGCGCCAGATAGAATGCGCCAATTGGTCGATGATTTGGCGCATATCCCGAACTTGGCAGGTCAACTGCTGGAGGACGAAACAGAGTACGAAAATCTGGCTAGCGTTTTCCACAATGCCCAGGACTTTCTCTTTTTGGGGCGCGGCATCAATTATCCGGTGGCGCTTGAAGGCGCGCTAAAACTAAAAGAAATTAGCTACATTCATGCTGAAGGGTATCCGGCAGGGGAAATGAAGCATGGCCCCATCGCCCTTATAGACGAGACCATGCCGGTCGTTGCTTTGGCTACCAGTGACCGTCTGTACGAGAAGATGGTGAGTAACATTCGGCAGGCCAAGACGCGGGGAGGGGTGGTGCTTGCCGTGGCAACGCAGGGCAATGAAGCGATTCGGCAAGAAGCTGACTACGTAATTGAAGTGCCGACGACGTCTGAACTGCTCCAGCCAATTCTAACCACAATTCCTATGCAGCTTTTGAGCTACCACATTGCTGTTTGGCGGGGCTGTGATGTCGATCAGCCTCGAAACTTGGCCAAAAGCGTGACAGTTGAGTAAATTTCTGCGGCCACAGTAATTCTTGTGCTTTTTGTAGGCTAAAGAAGTTGTGGCTAGGCAAACGGTTGCTTTTTTTGTATGGCAACTTACAACAGATTGTGTGGCTTGCCATATACTCAACTTGGGTCATAGTGACTCGAACAAAAAGCACCCATGCTTCCGGGCAAGGTCACATGGGTGCTATCTTGAGTGCAACACGCATCCTTTGACGGACGGCATTACAGGATAATCTTCGCACAACCACTCCTCTCTGTCAACGGCTCTGTGTTGCTTAAATAATTGTCAGAACCGGGCTCACCCGCAGGTGCCTGCCAGCGAGCGACTTTTGCTGGGTTGAGCCGCCGTTCTGGCTGCAAGGAAAGGGGTAGAAATAAGATGAATAAGCAGTTGAACAAGCAGCATATTTCGCGTAGACAATTCCTCGCGCTCACAACACTAAGCGGTACAGGATTACTTCTGGCGGCTTGTGGGGGGCAGGCGGCAACGGCCGAACCGACTGTGACCCCGCTGCCAACCACAGCCCCAGCCGTAGCCAATGCTTCTGGTGATGTGGAAATTATGGCCAAAGATGTGCTAGATTTTGCACTGGAAACAGACCAGTGGAGCGGCCAGTTTGGTTGGGTGAAGTTTCGCTTGAACGAAGGTAGACACAATGGGGAGGCTGTCTACTTCATCCGCACCGATGCTTCTGACCAGACGTATGCGGATGAAAATGGCCTGGTATTTGTGCCGCTACTTAATCAGGGGCGGGACGTTGCCAAACCGCTCTATCTGTTTCCTGATGAGGATTTGCCACCCGTGTTAGGCAGTGCGCCCAGCGACCCGGACTACATTTCCCTCTTTCAGATAATTGAGGTGGAAATCAGCGATCCGCGAGCCGAAACGGATTCCGCCGCCGGGGTAGAAACGGCCGTCGCCGATGGCCGCGCTGAGCTTACGGAAACCGGCGTCTTTGTGAACTTCCCGGTGGTGAAATGGGCTGGCGGATCGCTTGCTGTTGATGACGAATTGACGGCCACATTGGGTAAAGGTCAGCTTGTTGAACCAATTGATACGGCCGTAATGAGCGTGAGTTTTAAGCTGCATCAATGCTTCCCCGGCAGTCGCTATATCCTCACAGACACCTCGAGCGAAGGTATGGCGCCGATGATGAGCGTCCCAGCCTCAACGCCAGCTCAGGCCCTCATGGAGTCAGGGGGAACCGATGAAATATGGGTCTTTGCCAATGGCATTCCTGGGAGTGGTGTCATGGGCTTCCAGCCTGCAATCTTTGATAACAAGGCAGGGCAGGCCGCGTGGAGTCCGTTTTGGAACCATTTTACGCTGGGATGGGTAGATGAAAGCCAGGCACGCGTCCTGCGCTCCTCGGCTGAGATTCGTGAGTTGCTGGAAGCTGGAGAACTTGAACAGTTTAACGGGGTGCCAGATAGTCATCCAAATGGGTTTGTAGTGAACTGCCCTGCACCCATTTTGGCGCCCAACACATTTGAAGGGTAATTTGGTTATTGGACAAAGGCATGGAGCCATCGCTTCATGCCTTTGTTCTGAAGGTTATGCTACGCACTATCCAGGCGGAGCGCGATGATAAATTCGCTGCCGTTTTGATTGCTGCTTTCAGCCCAGATTCGCCCACCATGTAATTCTACCAACTCTTTGGCGATCGACAGGCCAAGCCCCATCCCTTCATGCTGGCGGCGTAAGGGAGATTCTACCTGGTAGAATCGCTTGAAAATGCGTTCGAGCTGGTCATCTGGAACGCCCATCCCGCTATCTTTGATGCGGAACCATGCTTCGCGCCCTTTCCGCTGCAGCACAACTTCAATTCGACCGGCCCGAGGGGTGAATTTGACGGCATTATTAAGCAGGTTGCCGATGATCACTTCCATCATGTCTTGATCAATGAGGACAGGCAAGCTATCTGCCTGAATGGTGACCTGGACAGTTTGCTCTTTGGCAACGGCCGTTTCATCCGCTTCCAAATTTAACTTGTGCACCAAGGCGACCAAATCAACCTGCTGCCGGGTAAGCATTGCCGTGCCTGCATCCACATAGCGCAGATTCAGCATATCCTGAATGAGCGTGCGAAGATGAACAGCCGCCTGCAAGACGTTGTCAAACTGTTCTGCCATACGAGGGTCAGCCTCATCTCGCAAGAACGAAACGTAGCCCAAGATGACAGAGAGTGGGGTGCGCAGTTCATGAGAGGCGATGGCAATAAAATCTGTCTTAATCTGATCGAGGTCGTTTAATTCAGCATTTGCCTGCTGCAGCTCATTGAATAAACGCGTCTGCTCCACAGCGACGCCAGCAATGTCGGCCAGGATGGAGAGCGTTTCAAAATCTTGCACCGAAAAATCGCCGCCCCCCTTCTTATTCAGGGCTTCCAGCACGCCTACCGGCTCCTGGTTTACGTTGTGCATCGGCACGCCAAGGATGGATCGCGTGCGAAAGGCGATGGCATCATCGACATCTTGATTCCAGCGAGGATCTTGAGAAACGTCTTGAATATACATGGGTTTATTGGCCGTGAGAATTGCGCCGGCAATGGAGTCATCTAGTGAGACTGCCATGTTAGACATTTCCGGCGGCACTTCATTGGATGACGCTTTGAAGTGCAGCTGCCGGGTGCGTGGATCCAGCAATAGAATGGAGGCGGCTTCTGCTTGAGTGAGATCGGCCGCTTCCGTGATGATGTGGGACAAAAGGTGATCTAAATTGGTAGTTGCGTTAAGGACTCGACTAATTTCAACCAGGCGAGCCATTTTTTCAGCATTCAACTTCGGGGGCTGTTTATTCATATGTGATCCTTTCACGCGGTGAGGAAGAATCGGCCGTATTCTCCGGTTGTCAGTAAAGATATGATACGGTATGCTGACCGCTTAGACAAGAAAAAGGAACGACAAACATTGTTCGTAAATTCCATGACTTTACCGAGCCTCAGCCTTTATCTGCACATACCTTTTTGTCGGCACCGCTGTGCCTACTGCGATTTCAACACCTACACAAGCTTGGCTGATTTGCAGGAAGAGTATGCCGATGCCCTGGTGCTGGAGATGGCTCAGGTGGCGAACGGGCAGCGCCGCCCGGTGCATACGCTGTTTTTTGGCGGTGGCACGCCGTCGCTGATGTCACCAGCAGCCATTGGACGCATTCTAGATGGCGTGCGATCCCATTTTGTCTTGGCCGATGAGGCTGAGGTGACGATGGAAGCGAATCCAGGCACGGTGGATTTGGCCTATTTAACGGCCGTTCAACAGGCGGGCATTAATCGCTTGAGTTTTGGCGTGCAGAGCGTCATTCAGTCTGAATTGACCTTGCTGGAGCGGGAGCACGATTTTGCTACCGTTGTAGATGCCTTAAGCATGGCGCGGCAAGTGGGGCTAAACAACATTAACCTCGATTTGATTTACGGTGTGCCAGGCCAAACGCTGGCCAGTTGGGAACAGAGCATTCGCGCCGTTTTAGACCTGAATCCGGCGCACCTCAGCCTTTACTGTCTTACGATCGAACCAGGGACGCCCATGCAGCGCTGGTTGCTAAACGGCCGTATTCAGCCGCCGGATCCGGACTTGGCTGCCGATCAATATGAGCTAGCCTGCACTATCATGGCCCAACACGGCTACGAACATTACGAAATTTCTAATTGGGCAAAGCCAGGTTTGGCCTGTCAGCACAATCTCACCTACTGGCGCGATGGCGAATATTTAGGCCTGGGTGCAGGGGCGCACGGTCATGCCGCCGGGGTAAGATACCAGGTGGTGAAGCAGCCGCGCGTCTACATTCGGCGGCTTCAAGAAGGGGCGGCCCCCGGATATCCGCTCTCAACGGCCGTTGTAGACAGTCATACAGTGGGTCGAGCCGAAGCCATCTCAGATACCATGATGACCCAGCTGCGCTTGCTGCACGAGGGGCTTGATTTGGCCACCTTTGCCGACCGTTTTGGCCAGTCCGTCTCGGAAATTTATGGCGCTACGCTGGAACAACTTTTGCAGTGGAGCCTGGTCGTGGTGAAAGACGGCCGTTTGTGCCTCACAGCAAAAGGGTGGTTTCTAAGTAATCAGGTTTTCTACAGATTTATGCTAGATGAAGCGGAGGAAACAAACGTGAGGCGTGAAACATGACCAGTGAGCTGACGGTGGCGATTATGGCCGGCGGGCAGAGTAGCCGTATGGGGACCGATAAATCGTTTGTATTGTTCGAGGGCCGTCCCATGATTGAAGTCGTGCGCGAAAAGGTAGCCGGCTTAGGTCAAGAGACGCTCCTAATTACCAACAAGCCAGCAGACTATGCTCACCTCAATTTGCCGATGGTGGGCGATATCTATCCTGATCATGGATCATTGGGAGGGATATTTACGGCCGTTCATGCTGCTCGCTATCCTCACACGCTTGTGGTGGCCTGCGACATGCCCTGGCTCAATCGTCCCTTGCTGGAATATATGATTTCTCTGCGCGACAGCGCCGATATTATTGTGCCTCGCTGGCAAAAATATCCAGAACCGCTGCACGCTGTCTACAGTAAGGCATGCCTGTCACCTATCGAGGAAAAGCTAAAGGCGAAACGGCTTAAAATTACATCTTTTTTTGGTCAGGTAACCGTGAGATTTGTGGAACGCGTGGAGATAGAGACGTTAGATCCAAACGGCCGTTCATTCGCCAATATCAACTCTCCAGACGACCTAAATGAGGCCAGCACTCGGTGATCAGCTGCGACTGATCACCGAGTGCTATCGTTTGCAGATTACTTTTTTGAGAGGGCAATTTCTGCAGCCCGCAGCGTATTCTTCATCAACATTGCAATCGTCATAGGGCCGACTCCACCTGGAACTGGCGTGATGGCTCCGGCTACTTCGGCGGCGCTGTCGTACTCCACATCCCCTACCAGCTTGTAACCGCGCTCCCGCGTCGCGTCATCAACGCGATTGATGCCCACATCAATAACGGCCACCCCGGGTTTTAGCATATCGCCCTTGATCATCTCTGCCCAGCCGATGGCTGCAACCACAATGTCGGCACGCTTCAGATGTTCATTCAAATCTTTCGTGCGGCTGTGGCAAATGGTAACGGTGGCGTTGGCCTTTTGCAGCAGCATGGCCATTGGCAACCCCACAATGTTCGATCGACCCACAATGACAGCTTCTGCGCCATTTGTCTCTACGCCTGCATCGGCCAGCAGCTCCATGCAGCCTGCCGGGGTACACGGGATAAAGAGCGGCTCACGTCCCTTCATGGCCAATCGGCCAATGTTCACTGGATGGAAGCCATCGACATCTTTTTCCAGGTCGATGCTGTTGAGCACCGCTTCTTCGTCTAGATGCTTGGGCAGGGGGAGCTGTACCAGAATGCCGTTGATATTTGGATCGGCATTCAGTTCAGAGACAAGCGCTTCTACTTCTTCTTGTGAGGCATCTGCTGACAGCGTGTGACCGACCGAGCGAATCCCCAGCCGCTCACACATACGCTGTTTGCTGCGCACGTACGTGGCCGAAGCAGGGTCCTCGCCGACAAGCACAGTTGCCAGGCCCGGCGTATAGTTGTGTTTGGCTTGCATCGCGGCAACGCCCTCGGCTACCTCATCTCTGACTTTTGCAGCTACCTTTTTTCCGTCAATGACTTTTGCTGACATGTTCATATCCTTTCAAAAACAGTGGGTAAACGGCACTTACCAAGGATGGACTTTTCGTAACGGCCGTTTACAAAGTGGTAAAATAAAACAAAAAGGCCTCCTGG
Source organism: uncultured Anaerolineae bacterium (assembly GCA_965368765.1). Lineage (GTDB taxonomy): Bacteria > Chloroflexota > Anaerolineae > Promineifilales > Promineifilaceae > Leptofilum. The sequence continues at coordinate 12,271 of CBDUOF010000076.1, forward strand.
GTTGGGAGACCTTGCTGAATATTAAGAAAATTACATCGTGTATACCAGCGCCAAAGAACTACTTTGGCAGCATTTTCGTGTCAAGAAATTTGTCTAACCAAATAGCAATAGCAAACGCCAAAGAAAGCGAAGTAAAGAACGTGTAGTAGACGCCGTATTCCTCTAGAGTGGTGCCAATAAGATTCACGATGATACTTGTTAATACAAACCCGACCAGCAACGACACAACTGCAATACCCAACCGCTTTACCAGCATAACAATTCGCCTCCAATAAAATTAAGCGATTCCAAAAAAATCAAGACCATTGTTCTTGTGTTTTTTATCACAAAGGGCCTGAATCGGCAATGAAAAAATCAAGTGATTCCCACGATTTAGACATCTTCATCAAACTGAATAAGGGCATCTTTAACATGCTGAGCGAGCTCTTCCGGGGAAATTGGCTTTGTCAGATAAACCGTCGCACCGGCGCGTAATCCCTTATTGATACTGTCCAGGTCCGTTTTGGCACTGAGCATAATAATTGGCAATTCGGCCGTAGCAGCCTCACTGCGCAGCTTCTCGCAAACTGTAAAGCCATCCATTCCCGGCATCATTACATCCAGCAGCACCACATCTGGCTGGCTTTTACGCACCTTGTCCAGTGCATCATAGCCATCCTCCGCTTCCGAAACATGGAATCCTGCCCGAACCAACATTAAACGGAGCAACGTACGAGCCATCGGTTCATCGTCTACAATGAGAACCGAATGATGAATGATGTCTCCAGATACCGGAGTGAATTGTCGTGCCAAAATGAATACCTATCTTATCAACCGATTTAGATTAATTTTTGTAGGTGTATAAAAATCTGTGGTTGCCCAGTTATTGTAAACTATTCTATTTTTCCGGCAAAGGAGTTGCCCGAGCTGAACCTAATTCTTATCAAAGTGCTGCTCTACAGAAGCCATTCCTTATAGGCTGCAGGCGCTAAAGGTTCTCCTTTGAAAAATCGGCGCTAATCTGGCAACTTTTCAAGGGGAAGTGTGATGGTCAAGCCTTCACGCGCCAGAATGGTTCGTGGAAAAATAGAACGTGCCTGAACCAATATATCGTCCATTTCATCATCTGTTAGGTCAGGAGAATAATGGAAAAGGGCCAAATGTTTTACCCTTGATTCAATCGCGGCCTGCACAGCTTCTTGCCAGGCACTGTGTCCGTATTCATTAAACTTCCTGCGCTCTTCAATCGTGGCAAAATGCGAATCATGCACCAGCAAGTCGGCTCCATCAGCTAAACGTAGTAAATTTGGGTCAAAGCCGTCGTCATCGTGGGTGACATCACTGCAGTAGACAAATACAACCCCGTTATTTTCAATGCGAAAGCCAAGGCAGCCACCCGGGTGATTAAGATCGGCAACGGTCACGCGCGTGTCGTCTCCAATGATAATGGTTTCACCGTCCTGGACTTCCTTGACGATTAGATCTGCGGGCAATGATTTGTATGCAAAAGGCAAATATGGCTCGATAAACTGCCCGGCCATGGTTTCTTCGAGCTGCTTGCCGACCCGCCGCTTGCCCACCAAGACAAATCGATTGTTACGGCCGAATATCGGTGCAAAAAAGGGAAACCCTTGAATATGATCCCAATGCGTGTGGCTGATAAGAATGCTGCCCACAATGCGATCAATGCTGTTTTTTACCAATTCTTTGCCCAGGCGTCGGATACCGGAGCCGGCATCAAGAATAATGAGCTGGTTGTCGGAGGTGCGAAGCTCAACACAGGAAGTGTTGCCTCCTACCCGAATTGTTTCTGGTCCCGGCGTGGGTATTGTGCCGCGTACCCCCCAAAATCTTATTTGCAAATCATCCTCGTCTTATATCAAGTGGCTAATTTGAATTCACAAACATCTTGCTGCTAATTCCAGTAGACTGTTCTAAACGCCTAAGCGCAGAACGCGTTGAGTATAACAAATATCGGCGAAAATCAATATACAGTTTTCGTGAAGCTTTTGGAGAATAAAAAAAGCCCATCTGCACGACAGATGAGCTTTGTATGGTGTATTTTCTTTGACGATTAGCTGCTAATTTCTTGCTGCGTTTGGGTTTTAGAACTAATAACCCGTTCTACACTATCTAGCAGTTCCTGTGGACCAAACGGTTTGGTAATATAATCGTCAACTCGGGCGATATGTAACCCCAACACGCGGTCAATGCTTTGGGCTTTCGCGGTTACTACAATGACGGGAATATCGCGCATTTCCTCAGAAGCTTTCATCTTCTGATACACTTCCCAGCCGTCCATTTCTGGCATCATCAGATCGAGTAAAACGAGGTCTGGCTGGATTTCACTAATTTTGGTTAGGCCTTCCTGTCCACCAACTGCACCGGTAACATCGAACTTGTTACGGCCCAAAATGAGCTTGACCAGTTCAATCATTTCTAGTTCGTCTTCGATGCAAACTACTTTTTTGGGGTCGTCTGCCATTACATATTTCCTTGCTCAGTCAATTTTTGCCTAAATATTAAGTGAACACATTTAAATTTAGATTCTACTTAACCAATGAATAACTAAAGAGTAGCACAAGCCAGAATGGTTGTCTACATACTATTCTAGCCGGTAGATTGTAATGAGTCGTCTGCTGCTCATGCTCTGTGCTTTCGGTAACAAGAGATACTTTAATCTAATTTATCGATATGGGCTATATGATAAGAGTAAGGGGGAGATAGGTATTAGCGGGTCTGGTGAGGCTTGTTTGACAGGAAACGGCCGTTTTGGCATAATCTCTCCACTTCAATAGACAAGCGTCGATGGAGACGAGTAGCTTTCTTAATTGTGTAGCGAGCCTGAGTTGGTGTGAGTCAGGTACAGGGAAGAAAGCGAAAATCCCTCCGGAGCTTCTGACTGAAAGATCGGTAGCGGCAAGTAGTAAGTTATAAACAATTTGTACCCAGTGCAGATTACCGAAACAAGTAGGCTCAGACGGAGTCATCCCACGTTAAAGGGAGTGCAACCATTATTAAGTGGTTGATTGAGTGCCTGATTTTTGTCAGGAACTTGGGTGGTACCGCGGAGACACTACGCCTTCGTCCCAACTGTGGGATGTTGGCGTTTTTTGTTGTCTGGAGGTTGTTATGACGGAGTTGTTGTTTTTAACGGATGCGTATCTACAGAATTTTGAAGCGGTGGTAACGGCCGTTTCCGACGATGGCGTGGTGCTGGACAAGACTGCCTTTTACCCCGGCGGTGGCGGTCAGCCATGTGATTTTGGCACGCTTACTGGGGGTGACACAACCTGGGACGTGACAAAAGTGAAGAAAGTTGGTGGCCAGGTGGTGCATTTTATGGCTGGAGAGAAACCGGTCGTGGGAACGACCGTTACCGGTCAGCTAGATTGGGATCGACGGTATCAATTGATGCGCACCCACACAGCGATGCACATCTTGTGCGGCGTGGTTTGGCGCGATTACCACGCTTCGGTGACCGGTGGCAATATGGATCCTTTGAAGGGACGCATGGATTTTGAGTTTGAGACGATGCAGCAAGCGTTGGTGGCAGAGATAGAAACGGCCGTTAACGCCGAAGTGGCTGCCGCCCGTGAAACGCGCGTGCAAATCTTGCCCCGTGCTGAAGCGTTCCAGATTCCTGACCTGATTCGCACCAAGATTAGTTTACTACCAGAAGGCATCAAAGAGGTGCGCACTGTTGAATTGGTGGGGCTAGATTTGCAAGCCGATGGCGGGACACATGTAGCCAATACGAAGGAAGTCGGCCGTATGCACATTACCGATTACAAAAGCAAAGGCAAAATCAACAAGCGCATTTACGTGGAATTGGATTAAGCTGCGGATAAAAAAATGAGATTTATTGTTAAAGAGCAGGATTACGAAAAACCAATCGGTGCGGGGCTGT